>CALXHN010000033.1 GCA_944388105.1 uncultured Gemmiger sp.
GCAAACTGGCGGTTCATACAGGCGGCAATGGACCGGGCGATAGAAGTCTTGCCCACGCCCGGAGGGCCTACCAGGCAGATGATCTGCCCTTTGACCTCGGTGTTCAGCTTGCGCACGGCCAGCAGTTCCAGAATCCGCTCCTTGACCTTGCGCAGGCCATAGTGGTCCTTGTCCAGCACACGGCGGGCATGGCCCTGGTCGTAATCATCCTTGGTATAGGTATGCCAGGGCAGGGACAGACAGGTATCCAGATAGCCGCGGATCACGCTGATTTCTGCCGCATTGCCCTGCATACGAGCCAGACGGTCGCATTCCTTCAGCAGCTTTTCTTCGCTTTCCTGCGCCAGATGCAAAGCACGGATTTTCTCCCGGTAGTTGTCGGCCTCAGCACGGGTATCTTCGCTGTCTCCCAGCTCTTCGCTGATGATGTGCATCTGCTCCCGCAGATAATAATCCCGCTGGCTCTTGTCCATCTGGACGTTGACCTTGTCGTCGATGTCCTTCTCGATGGACAGGATGTCACACTCCTGGTGCAGCAGAATCAGCAGCTTTTCCAGGCGGCCCAACAGGGTGGATTCGTTCAGGATGGCCTGTTTGTCCTCATATTTGAAAAGCAGATTGGCGGGCATATACTCACTGAGATACAGCGGACTGTCCGAAGAAACAATATTGTAAACGATATCCTTGGAGATCTGCGGACTGTACGACAGGTACTCCTCAAAGCAGTCTTTCAGGCTGCGCACCAGAGCTTCGGTCTGATTGCGCTTATTGGCCGGGATGCCGCGTACCGGAGCGGTACGCACTTCAGCCATAAGATATTTTCCGGTGTCATCCAGCGAGAGCAGTTTGGCGCGGGTCTTGCCCTCCACCAGAACCTTGACCAATTCGTCCGAGACACGCAATACCTGCTTGATTTCGGCGATTACACCGAATGTATACAGATCTTCCGCAACCGGCTCTTCCGTGTCGGTCTCCTTCTGGGCCACCAGAAAAATGCTGCTGTTGCCATGCATGGCCGCCTCAATGGCAGCAATGGACTTGGCGCGGCCCACTTCAAAATGAATGATATTGTTGGGAAACACCACAAGCCCGCGCAGCGCAATGGCCGGCAAATGCACGACATTGTGGGTCACCTTGACTTTGACCTTCTGTTCAGACATTCTTTTCCCTCCCGGGGACAGTGTCCCCTGCCATGCACGGGTCTGCCCCGGCAAGTACAGTTTGACTTTGCAGCACCGTGGGCGGAAGCAGCAAACGCAGCCACCCCGGCGCATTTTCTATATTCAGATGCCGCACCGGAACACATTCTCCGTCTAATGTGGCAACAATAGGCCGTGAATCCAGCACTTTCAGTGTGACCCGGCGGGCACGCTGAAAGGACATCCACCGTGTCAGAGACGGTTCCACAGAACCATCCGGCCGCAGGTGTTTCCCCTCCCGGTACAGTGCCAGCACCGACGCGATGCGCAGCCGGGACATGGGCTTGACCAGCACCACATCCAACAGCCCGTCATCCATCCGGGCATACGGAGCAGCTTCATATCCGCCGCCATACATTCGCCCGTTACAGACCGCCATCATCATGTAGGTTCCGGTCTGTTCAACGCCGTCAAGGCTCAGCCGAAGCCGATGCCCGAAGGGGGACAGCATAGCCTGCAGAATGGACAAGGAATAGGCCATGGTCCCACCGCATCCGGGCAGATGCCGGAATTTTGGAATCCCATAGGCAACCTGCGCATCCAGTCCGGCGGCACAGATGTCCACCCCCACGCCAAGGTCGGTCAGCAGTGCATCCGACGCCACCGGAACAGCCTGCAGCTGGGCGGACATATCGAGAAAATCCTCCGCTGTTCCGAAATTGCGTACAAAATCGTTTCCACTGCCGCAGGGAACACATCCCACAGCAATGTTTTCCCTGCCGGCAGCCACCTGCAGAACTTCATTGAGGGTTCCATCTCCGCCACAGGCATAGATATGAACCTGTCTGTCCTCATGCGCCAATTTTTCGGTCAGGCGGCGGGCATGTCCGGCGTATTCCGTACAATAGATTTCAGGATTCAAACCCGCTTGGTCGGCAGCCATCCGGATAGCCGGAATCAGCCAGTGACTGGCGTCCTTTTTGCCAGCCTTGGGGTTGATAATAAAGACCTGCTGCACCCCGGACTCACCCTTCCGTCTGCCATTTTTTCGTTGGTGTACAAAAATACAATGTATATTGTAGCGACTTTTTCGTCAAATAGCAAGCGTATGGCATAATATGTTACAAAACGTACAAAATATTGAAATATAGTCCGGAGACAGACCGTAACAATGTCTGCGGCAAAAATCTTATAAACATTCTAAGGGGTCAATGTACCATGAAAATCGCAGTGGAAGTGGGTCAGGTCATTCTTTTCAGTCTTGTTTCTCTGCTTGTCATGTTTGCCACAACCCGCCTGGGCGGAAAACGTCAGATCTCACAGATGAGCATTTTTGACTACGCCAACAGCATCACCGTCGGTTCTATTGCCGCTGAGATGGCCACCAATCTGGAAAGCTGGTACCGTCCCTTTACCGCGCTGCTGGTCTACGGTGCCGTGACCTGGCTGGTACACTACGGTGCCTGCAAAAGCTTTTGGCTGCGTATCTTGATCGATGGCCGCTCCCTCGTGCTCATGAAAAACGGTGTGATCCGCAAAAAAGAGCTTGGCCGCGCCGGGATTGACCTGAATGAATTTCTGGCACAAGCCCGCGTGGCCGGATACCATGATCTGAATGAGCTGGAAAGCGCTATTCTGGAGACGAATGGCCAAATCAGCTTCCTGCCGCGCAGCGAATACAAATCCGCCACTGCGCAGGATGTGGGGCAATCCCCCGCACCGGTCTCCCTCTGGTATGATCTGATTCTGGATGGGAACATCATGGAAAACAATCTGAAAGAATGCGGCCGTGATCGCGTCTGGCTGCAAGAACAGCTACACCGCTGCGGAATCGGACAGACAGGTGAAGTCTTTTACGCAGCCTGTGATGAAAGCGGCAATTTCTATGCCACACGTCCCCAATAAGGTCATCCGAAACGATGCCGCCGGGGATACGCTGTTTTGGCCGGAGCCTGTGGCACATCCACCATAATCACATCGGCGCCAATGCTGCGGATGTCCTTCCACTCGATTTCCAGGTCTTCATCACGGCCAAACAGCCCGAACCATCGGGGGCGGCCGCGCAGGACCAGCCGGCTGACACGGGCGCCGTCTTCTTCCAGTACAAGATCGTCTACCCTTCCCAGATTTTCTCCGGTCTGGGTCTGAATAACATCCTTACGGCTCAACTCATATAACGTCATATTGCCTCCCCTCCTCTCTGAATTTACTATATGCGGCAGATTGGGGTTTGTTTCTTGGCCCGTTTGCGTGTATAATAGAAGCGCAACATTCCGAGCGGAGGGCTTTATGTATGTATAAGAACATCATCTTTGATCTGGGCGGGGTCGTGGTCAATTTTACCCCCAAGGATTTTTTGATGGACCGTTTTATGAATAAAAAGGCGGAAGATATCGTTTACACGCTGACGTTTGGCAGCAAGGAATGGGAAGATCTGGATCGTGGTGACATTTCCCGCGGTACCGCTAACCGAATCATGCTGGAAAACGCGGCACGCTGCGGCCGCACCTTTGAGGTACAGACGGTCATTGACGAATGGGAAAGCATCCTGCAGACCAACCAGCGTACCCTGAAGACCATGTGCAAGCTGAAACTGGCCGGCTATAAGCTGTACTATCTTTCCAACATTGCGTCTGACACCTTCGAACAGATCAGCCGCCGGGACTTTTTCCCCCTGTTTGATGGGGGCATTGCTTCCTGTGATGTGCATCTCTGCAAGCCGGATCCCAAGATCTATACGCTGCTGATGCAGAAATACCACCTGGCCTATGATGAATCCATCTTTATCGATGACAACAAGCAAAATGCCCAGGCAGCATACAATCTGGGCATCACCGGAATCCTGTACAAAAACCATAAATCTTTTGAGCGCGCACTCCGCCTTTGCAAGGTGGAATTGCCCGATTCCCGCAATATCCGAAACCTGATCCGCAACATGAAGCGGGAGCAGGAAGCGGCCGAAGCTGCCGCACAGCCGCCCCAGGACCAGGTATAAAGAAGCACCCCGCAAACACAGCGGGGTGCTTCTTTTTGTCAGCAGCAGGAAATTTGTTCCCGAATACGGCAAAGAGCATTTTTTTCCAGACGACTTACCTGTGCCTGACTGATGCCGATTTCTTTGGCCACCTGCACTTGGGTCTTGCCCGCCAGATACCGCAGAGAGATGATCCGGCGTTCACGGTCAGACAACGCCTTGACCGTATCCTTGAACATGATGCCGCTGATCCAGCTTTCTTCTCCGCCGGCTTCCGGGACACGGTCCATCAGCGAGACGGAATCCTCTCCGTCACTATAAGCCGGTTCCGAAAGGCTGGCCGGCTCCACCACCGATTCCAGTGCCATGGCCACATTTTCCGGAGCCGCCCCTACCCGCCGGGCGATTTCGGACACCCGTGGTTCCCGTCCTGTCTGCTTTTGCAGTTCCTCTCTGGCTTGCATGGAGTGGTAAGCCAGATCACGGATGGAGCGACTGACACGGACCGGTGTATTGTCCCTCAAAAATCGGCGGATTTCTCCCACAATCATGGGTACACCATACGTGGAGAACCTCACTTTCAGGGTGGGGTCAAAGTTGTCGATGGCTTTGATCAATCCGATACATCCCACCTGAAACAGGTCATCCAGATTTTCGCCTCTTCCGGAAAATTTCTGCACCACACTGAGGACCAGACGCAGATTTCCCTGAATCATCTGTTGCCGCGCTGCCGCATTGCCGCTGCGCGCCGCCAGCAAAAGTTCCGTTTTTTGCCGTTCGGTCAGAACCGGCAGCTGCGATGTGTTGACACCGCAAATTTCCACTTTTCCTGCGTACATGTTCAGCCAATCCTCCCTGTCTACGTTTGTGTAACAGTATGGGCGATCCGATACTGCGGCAGACAAACGGATGACTGGTAAAATCTGCACGGTATACATGTCCGGTGCATAGACTGGCCCAAAGGAGGTCGATTTCTATGCCCGAATTTATCTGGTTCTATCTGTTCCTGCTGGCTTCCGCTCTTTTTGTGGCTACAGCGGCGGCGCTTTTCATTACTTTGCATCCCGCCACAGACGAAGCGGACACCGGTAATGTCCAACAGGAATATTCAGCCCCCTCTTTCCCGCGCACAGCCGGATTTGCCATCACATCCCATCCGGAAAGTGAGATCCTGGTCCCTCGCCGCATTTGGCTGATCAATCACGGCACCGCTGAAATCGAGTACGTGATCACCCCTGACATCCTGGCCAGACTTCGCGCCGCTCCCGCCGGGACTATGGACATTCCCGATGAATTTTCTGACCAGGAATATGAGAGTGTATATTCCTATCAGATTGACGGAATAACAGTAACGCAGAGCCAATCTCCCGGACGAAACGGTATGCTGCAATGGACACGGGACGGCTTCGACTTTGCCCTGTTCGCTCAGAATCCGCAGATGAATCTGTTGGGAGGCGTAGCTACGGATTTTGTGCAGCAAAGTGCAGCCACCGAACTGTAAAGCCGCTGTGCTCAGACCACCGTCTCGATCTCCCTGCGCAGGCGTTTGATGATCCGTTTTTCCAGCCGTGAAATATAGCTTTGGGAAATGCCGATCCGGTCGGCCACCTCTTTTTGGGTATGTTCCGCCTGTCCATTCAGTCCGAACCGCATTTCCATAATCGTTCTCTCCCGCTCCGACAGGCGGTTCACTGCCTGTCGGAGCGCTGTGCGTTCGGCGCTGCGTTCCAGTTCCTCCCCCACTTCCCCGTCGTCGCTGGTCAGAACATCCATCAGCAAAAGCTCATTGCCGTCAGAGTCCGTGTTCAGCGGTTCGTCGATACTGGCATCCTGACGACGATTGGAGCTCTTGCGCAGATACATAAGAATCTCATTTTCGATGCATCGGCTGGCATATGTGGCAAGTTTGATGTTCTTATCCGGCTCAAAGGTATTCACCGCTTTGATCAATCCGATGGTTCCGATGGAGATCATGTCCTCCACCCCGGCAGCAGGGCTCTCAAACTTTTTTGCAATGTAGACAACCAGACGAAGATTATGTGTGATCAGGGTATCCCTGGCCCCCGGATGGCCTGCTGCCAGATCAGCAAAGACTCTTTTTTCTTCCTGTGCATCCAGCGGTGCAGGCAAAGTATCCGGCCCGTTGATGTAGTACAGTTCCTGCGGTACTCCCAGGCACAGAAGCAGCCGTCCCAGCGCCTGTCCGACTTTTTGCATTGTTTTCATAAGAGTTCCTCCCCCTCTTCACAGAAAGTCACTGCCATACAATGCTTCATATTCTGCAGAAAAAGATTGCTTGGTAAATGCAATGGCCGAGCGTCCCAGTGAAAGGACTCCCTGAGAGGTAATCAGCCCGATCTGCTGTACCGTAAACCCGGGCAGAATACTTCGTCCGGCAGCCGTTGCACAGGGAATCAGCCGAAGAGACAAGCCAGCTGCAACCCCATCCGGGTTCTGACCCGCAAACCAACTGTCGAGAAACTGGCAGGCAGCCCCGGGAAGGCGGGAACGTGCATCCGGATAACTGACCAGCAGAACAGGAAGACATGTAACAGGGTCTTTCAGATGACAGCCGGTATCCAATGCCGCCCGCAATCGAACGGTGGCACCACACAGTTCCAGTTCAATTCCGGCGGTCCGCTCCTGACTGCGCGGCGCATGCAAGAAACGGAGCACGACCCACACCACCAGACTGCATACACCTGCAAGCAACAGCAGCACCAGCGGCGGGATTCGCAGATACACCGCCAGGTTGCCTGTCTGGACAAGCGGAGAATCTGTTTGCAGTATGACCAGGATACTCAAACCCGCCAGCAGCAGATTCAATCCCGTGTACCAGCACAGGGCTGTCAGCCAGACCCGAAAAGGCCGAATGCCAAAGGCAGCCCATACGATGAGTCCTGCCGTTGTCAGCTTGTAGGCCAGCTGCACCGGATAGGGCAGCTCCGGAGCAAACAGTATCATGGAAGAGGCAGCGGCCAAAAGAGAGGCAAACAACATCCGGGCAAATCCCGCTTGCCTGCCCGCCAACAGTCCGGAAGCAGTCAGTAAAGCGTACGCGATAAGGAAGTTGGTCAGAAGCAATACATCCAGATAGATCACTGTCTTCAAGCGCCGTCCCCCTTCCCGTTTGCGGTGATATACCAAGTGTATGCCTTTGTGGGTGAGAAAATGCGCAAAATGCGCATCTATAAACAAAGGCGCCCCGCCGTGGCCGACAAGCCGCAGCGGGGCACCTTTGTTTTGTGCAAATACGAAGATCGGGGAAAGAAACAATCAGTTTTGCTTTTCGGGATGAGACTCGTTCCAGAGTTTATTGGCCGTGGGAGTCCACTGATCCGCATAAGGCTTGCAGCGGCGATACACGTCAGAGGTAGACTCAGGCTTTTCCATGTCTGTGCTGTGCGCACCGCTGCGTTCCACCATGCCCGCCAGAAATTCGGGATTTTCCAGCATGGGGCAGGGACGCAGATGATTCTTGTTGAAAGGCTGCCCCTTGTGATATTCCTTGAACAGCGGCTGCTGCAGGCATTCCAACAAAGACTTTTCGTGGATGTTGGCGCCGGAATAGTGAATGAAAACACAGGGTTCCACATCGCCGTTGGGGTTGATATGGGCATACTGACGCCCGCCGGCAATGCAGCCATCCACATATTCGCCATCGTTCTGGAAGTCAATGCAGAAAATAGGTTTGCCGCCGGTCAGGCCGCGGATCTCCCGAACGCGACGATACATGTACTCCCGCTGCTCATGGTTGAGCATCAAGTCCACGCTGGCTCCCGCACCAATGGGCATATAGTGGAAGTACCAGTTGAACCGCACGCCATGATCGATCAGCATATCCATAAAAGCGTCGTCGGTAACGGCCTTGTAGTTGGCACTGGTGTAGCAGATGGATGTACCAAAAAGCAGACCGTGCTTCTTCATCAGATCCATGGCATGCATGACACGCTTGAACACGCCCTCACCGCGGCGATCATCTGTGGCGTCTTCGATGCCTTCTACCGACAGGAAGAACGCCATATTGCCTACTTTTTTGACCTCCTCGCAGAATGCGTCGTCGATCAGCGTTCCGTTGGTAAACAGATGAAACACCGATGTCTGATGCTTTTCCGCCAGCTTCAGGATGTCGTCCTTGCGGCACATGGGCTCACCGCCGGTCATCATATACCAGTGGATTCCCAGCTCTTCGCCCTCCGTCACAATACGATCCATATCCTCATAACTGAGGTTCAGGCGGTTGCCGTACTCCGCCGCCCAGCAGCCCTTGCAATGAAGGTTGCAGGCAGAAGTGGGGTCAAACAGCAGGATCCAGGGCATGTTGCAGTCATATTTTTCCCGCAGCTCGCACACCTGGTTATATCCGCTGAGCATGCCCTCAAACACCAGGTTCAGCACATTCATTTTGAGCACATTGGGATCGATTTCGTTGATGGCACGGTAGGCAAACTGCATCCATTTGCCATTAGGATCCTGCACCAACTTGCGTGCTGCCTCAAAAGCACTGGCGGGATACCGGTCCTTCAGCAAGGGTTCGCCCAAGTCAATCAGTTTCACAGCATTTTCGGCCATCTTTTCGGTGCCTTTCCCACGCACCGCATGAATGGTTGCATCGATAGCAGCACTGAACGCCGCGCGCTGTGCTGCATGAACAATTTTATTGGTCGGCATAACCATCTCTCCTTTTTCCAAAAAACGCGGGGAAAGCTGCCTTGTGGCAACATCCCCTCCATTTTTAGGCCTATTTTAGCGCCAATCACAAGGTCCTGTACATGGTCAAAACCGAAAATCTGTTCAAAAAGAGACAGTTTTCGAGCCGCAGTTTCGGCAAAATAAGGTTGGATTCCCAGTTCCATTTTTAAGAAATATGGTATAATATAGACAATATTCGTCTGTTTTTCACCTATGTGTCACCCCGGAAGGAGAAGCCGGCCATGCCCAAAACCAGCCAAACCAAACTATTGCTGGCGCAAAGCCTGCAGCAGCTGATGCTGACCATGCCGTTGGAAAAAATCTCCGTTAACGATATTGTAGAAAAGGCCGGCGTTGGCCGGAACACCTTTTATTACCATTTTGCCGACAAGTATGATCTGGTAACATGGTATTTCCAGACCGGTGTAACTCCTTTTCTGTTCGAACACACAAAATACGGAAGTTGGCAGGACATTTTGTTGGGTCTGGAAGAATACTTCCGCCAGAATAAAGTTTTCTATCAGAACGCTTTGGCCTACACAGGGCAGAACAGCCTTTCCGAATACATATACGATTTCATGCAGAAATATAACCGGCAGCGTTTAAGTGAGTGCCGCCCTGATATGCGCGCAGACGAGCTGGAATTTTTATCCCAGTTTCTGGCCGGAGCCGGCATGGGGGTTTTGATGCCCTGGGTGCGCGGCGGCATGGAACGGGAACTTTCCCAACAGACCGGATATCTGTTGGCCCTCCATGACAGCAATCTGCTGCATGAACTGCTGGACGGCACCGCTTCAGCAGCGCCTCCAAAAGATTGAAAATCATAAAAAACAAATCCCGCAGCCTTACTTTCCTTTGTAGGCTGCGGGATTCACTTTTTATTTACCGGGAAAACGGGAAAGGCAGATGGGCTTCCACCGGTGCACCCACCACGGCTTGCCCGGAAATTCGTTTATTGATGGCAGACAGGTCACCATCCCAATCAAACACCAGCAACGGTGTAGCCGATTCGGTACGGCTGCGCACCACACGGCTGCGCAGCTGTTGTGCCGTATCAGGATTCATGTCCGGCGTTCGGGCATACAGGCAAAAAGGCACGCATTCGGCCATTTGTTCCAACCAACACGGATCCATTGCCTGCTTAACGCTTTTTTCATCCAACAAAATGGCAAGACCGAACAAAAGCTTATGGCTGCGCAGGCTGCTGGCCACCTCGACCGTTTCTTGATCCAGGACCGGGGCCGGCAACAGCAGCCAAATACTGAGATTGTGGCATCCGTCAAACAGGTCCGCCGGTACAGCCGCAATCACCTCCGGCACAGCTACCAGCAGGAACGCCGCAAAGGGGTGCTGCTTTGTAAGGATTACGGCTTTTTGAAGAGCCTGCGCATCCTGCGCATACAAAACCCATACATACTGTCCGGCCTGTTCGGCCTGTGTCATTGCTTCTTCCAATTGTATCGCCGCACAGTTGGCGGTATTGATCCAGGCAGAAGGCTTACCGGTACGCTCAATTTCCTCTTTCAGCCGAGTCGCGCCATATACGACTCCGCCGACGCCCAGGTTGACGCCGAAAGCACATAAATGTTCGGCATCCACCCGTTCCAGCAAACTCTGGATCAAAGCATAGTACAAACTGTCAGCCCGCTGCAAAACCTGCTGTGCTTGTGTGAAGAACCCGTTGAATCGGGTTTTCTGAGCCAGAGCCTGACAGAGATCCACATAGTTGCGCAGCTGCCGGAACTCATCCCGGCGAATATCATCCACAGCGCGGCGGGCCAGGGTCAATGCGAATCCGCGCGAACGAATATAGTCATCCTGCATATCCGCAGCCTTCCTTTCCTTATGGCATATCAAACAAGCCGGTCAGGGCGACTGCCGTCATTTCAGTTCCACAACGGTAACACCGCTGCCACCTTCGCCATAGCCGCCCAACCGGAAGCTCTTGACCTGACGGTGGGTGCGCAGATGCTTCTGGATGCCGGCGCGCAGTGCGCCGGTGCCGAGCCCGTGGATGATGTATACCGTATGCTGTCCTCGCATGACTGCACCGTCCAGGAACCGATCCACCTCGCCGATGGCTTCTTCCACGGTATAGCCCAACAGATTCAATTCCAGACTTGCTTTGCGGTCATGGTCCAGCTGAACCCGGGTGTGGGTGCGCGGAGCCTGGGATTGCCGCGGCTTTTTCTGCATCTTGTCCGGAGCTTTGAGCCCGGACAGCGGCACTTTTGTCTTCAGGATACCGGCGCGGACCTCCACCAGACCGTCGCGATCCGGTCGGGCCATCACAACCGCCGTCTGATTCAGTTCGGCGATGACCACTTCCTGTCCAACCTTGACTTCCTTGAGAGGAACATACTCTGCCACCGGCTGACGGGATGCAGCTCCTGCCAGCATTTTTTCGGTGTCTCTGCGGGCGATTTCCCGGGCCCGGACGGCGCGTTGGGCCGCACTGGCTTTTTCATCTTTTTGCAGACGGCGCAATTCATCTGTCAGGGCGTACGCTTCGTTCTGCACCTTCTGGATCATATCACGGGCCTGCTTGCGGGCATTTTCCAGCTCTTCCTCCCCGCGCTTTACCAGATCGTCCCGTTCTTTTTTGGCGCTTTCCAAGGCATTTTCTGCCTGATGCTTTGCCTCTTCCGCCTCATCTTCGGCCTTTTTCAGCCGCAGTTTCATATCATCCAGCTGGGCCAGAACACTGTCCAGACGCTTGTCGTCATTGGACATGTGCGCACGGGCTGCATCAATGACATCCTCGGGAATTCCCAGTTTTGCGCTGATCAGAAAAGCATTGGATTTACCCGGCACGCCAACACTGAGCTTATAGGTTGGCATCAGGCTCTCCACATTGAATTCACAGCTGGCATTGACCACGCCGGGGGTCTCCAAGGCATATACCTTCAACTCCGCATAGTGGGTGGTGGCCATCAGCAGCGTTCCCATACGGCGCAGCCTTTCCAGAATGCTTACCGCCAGTGCTGCACCTTCGGCCGGATCTGTACCGGCGCCCAGCTCATCCAGCAGGGTCAGTGCATCCGGGCCAGCCAGCTGCAGGATCTCGGTAATGCGTTTCATATGGCCGGAGAAGGTGGACAGACTCTGTTCGATGCTTTGTTCATCACCGATATCCACCAAATACTCCTGCATACAGCAAACAGAACTGCTTTCGTGCGCGGGAATCAAAAAGCCATACTGGGCCATGGCATTGAGCAGACCTGCGGTTTTCAGGCTGACAGTCTTGCCGCCGGTATTGGGGCCGGTAATAACCAGCGTATCATATTCATCGCCCAACGAAATATCGACGGGAACCACCTTTTTCTTGTCAATAAGGGGGTGGCGGGCCTTTTTCAGCGAGAATCGGCATGTGTCGCTGACTTGGGGCATGAAGGCGTTCTGTTCCACAGCCAGACGGGCCTTTGCCAGCAGCAAATCAATGGACAACATGGCATCATAGCTATAGGAGAACTGGGGCTCCAGGCTTCCTACCTGCGCCGAAAATGCAGACAGGATGCGGGTTATTTCTTCTTGCTCCTGGGCATGCAGCTGCATGATTTTGGCATTGGCCTCCACCACAGCCGTGGGTTCCACAAACACGGTGGCGCCGGTAGAGGAAACGTCATGAATCACGCCGCCTACCTCACCACGATATTCCGAACGCACCGGCACTACATACCGGCCGTTGCGCAGGGTCACCACCGCATCCTGCAGGAATTTGTTGGTGGTGGAATTCTTGATGATGGAATCCAGCTTGGTACGGATAGAATCCTCGGTAGCCCGAATTTTACGGCGAAGATCCCGCAGAGTGATGCTGGCTGTATCAGCCATTTCTTCCGGGGACAGGATGCTGTCGGTAATCTGGCGCTCCAGCTGAGGCTGCGGCGCCAAAGCAAAAAACAGATCGTCGGTAGGCAGCGGCTCATGCTCGGTCAGGCCATACCATTGGCTCAGCCCCTGGAAATTGCGCAGGGTAGCGGCAATCTCCAGCAGTTCCCCCATTGAGAGGATTCCTCCCTTGACTGCGTGAGCGGCAATGCGTTTGGCCCCGCTCACAGCACCAAACCGGGGACTGCCGTTCTTAATCAGCAAGCTGTTGACAGCATTGGTCTTGCTCAGCTCATACCGCTCTTCCTCCGGGGTCATAAACGGCTGGATCGTTCGCATTTGCTCCTTGGTTTCCTGGCAGGCACAGAGGTCTACCGCGCGATTGATGATCTTATCCAGCTCCAATGTGGTTTTATAAGAAAAGTCCATGGGTGGGGATTCTACTCCTTGCTCTTGGTCATTCCAATACGGTTTTCAAAAAATCCAGGCTCTTCAGTCCGTGATCCAGGTTGGCCAGAAGATACCTTTCACATACGGCGTTCAGCCGTCTGGTACTTGCGTCGGTCAATGTAAAGTTGAACAGCTTTCCATCATCTGCCAGACAAATATGGCGCAGCGCATACAGTGCACCCGGGTCCAGGTTGGGGGACCGGCCAGCCTTGGCAGCACAATCGGCGCATAGCAGGCTCCCCCCTGCCGTATCCAGGTAAAAATCCATGCCATCATACCGGCCGCAGGTATCGCAGGCCAAAATATGCGGCATATATCCTGCCAGACACATAGCGCGCATCTCATAAATAGCCTTGAGCTGCCGCAGCGGACGTTTGCCTTCGCTGATCATATACAAAGTGTTCAGTGTCAGGCGCAGCAGCTGAGCGGCCTCGGGTGGTTCCGGAGCCAGAACTGTGGCCGCTTCAGCCAGATAGACCGCCAGAGACATTCCCTCCACCGTGCGTCCCAGTCCGTGAAACACTTTTTTCACCGCAGCGTTGTCCACAAAATTGCTGCTGCGCCCGATGGTCAGGGTAAACTCCGAATAGCAGAACAGCCCGCAGGAACTGAAAAGTTTGTTCTTCAGCCGCAGGCTTCCCTTGGCCGAAGCCGAAACAATTCCACGATCAGGCGTCAGCAGGGTCAGGATCTGATCCGCCTCGCCCACCTTGACCTGGCGGAGCACCAGCCCGGTCGTCGCGATCTGCATCAGATTCCCCTTTCCCCTCCGGCTTGCGAGTCTGCCGGGTCTTGTAGCTCAAATAATCATAAATACTGCCCGTTTGGGCAAACAGAGCCCACTCGTGGATGCCATAATCCGACTGATCCTGCTGCATATACCGGCCCCTCTTCCCGTAGATAGAATGTACCATCCATTGTACAGACGTATCTGCGGAAAAGTTGTCCAACCGGGTCAACAGAATCCTGGAAAAATCTGTCAGGGCTTTGCGAAGCCAAGGTCATCCAAGAGGCGCTCGCTATCCCGCCAGCCTTCCCGGACCTTCACCCAGCATTGCAGATTGATGTGGGTTCCAAGAAGCTCCTCACAGTCGGTCCGGGCGGCACTGGCCACTTTTTTCAGCATCTGACCGCCCTTGCCGATGATCATGCCTTTATGGCTCTTGCGCTCGCAGCAGATCTCCACCGAAATATCAATGAGGTCCTTGTCCGGGCGCTCTTTGAAGCTTTCCACCGTGACTGCCACACCGTGGGGCACTTCGTCCCGCATGAACAGCAGGAGCTTTTCCCGGATCAGTTCCGCCACCAGCTCCTTTTCCGGCATATCGGTGAAAGCATCATCATCAAAATAATGCGGTCCCGGAGTGGCATACTGCCGCAGGACCTCCAACAGTTCTTCACAGCCGGTGCCGTCTTTGGCGGAGATAGTCCGCACTGTATCGAAAACACCCAAGGCCTCAATCTGCTGCTTGCGTGCTTCCAGTTCTGCAAAGCCATGCAGCAGGTCCACCTTGTTGATGACCGCAATAGCCGGCCCGGATTTGCGAAGTGCTTCGATCATAGTGGTCTCGGCTTCGGTCAGCTCTCCCGAAGGCTCAAACAGCATCAGGGTCACATCCACATCCTTGACGCTGGCGGCAGCCGTCTGGGTCATGCGGGCATCCAGCTTGTTGCGCGGTGTATGAATCCCCGGCGTATCCATCAGAACATATTGCACCGGGCCTTTTGTGATCACGCCCGTGATCCGGCTGCGGGTCGTTTGCGGCTTTTTGGTAACAATGGCAACCTTTTCCCCCACCAACGTATTGGTCAGGCTGGATTTACCCACATTCGGGCGACCGACCAGTGCCACAAAGACACTGCTGGTCTGTGGTTGCTCATGCTTGTTTGGATTTTTGGGCATTTTGGGAAGTACCTTTCTCTTTTGTATTGCCATAGCGGAAGGTGAACAAATAGGCGGCTGCCAAAGAGGCAAGCCACAACACGATCGTCAGAGGACTGGCGGTCACACCGTTCCAGATGGCAGTGATCGCTTTTTCGTTGGCAAATAGGCAAACGCCGACAAAAATTGCGCCGACAGCAGTAATCAATACCGCACCGGCCGCCATATCCTTGGCAGCACCGGCACTCCACCAATGCTCGGTATCCGGCTTGTCCACGGCCCGCTCAATGGCAGAGTTCATCAGCTCCATGGCCATCACCGAAAACACGCAAAGTGCCAGCAATGCGTATCCCATGGCATCCAGCCCCGCCAGAAAAGCCGCTGCATAGGCATATACCGCCGCACACAGATGGAAACGGAAGTTGCGTTCTTCCTGCACAGCGGCGCGAATGCCGTTCAGCGCGTACACAAAGCCGCGGCCGAAGCGCGCAAGGTCAGATTTTATCTTCATTCGTACAGAATCTCATCGTTTGTGTAGGATACGGTGCGCGGCAGTCCCAACTGCAGAAGAACGGCTTCTTCCTTTTCACGCATACGGACAGCTTCCAGCCCACTGGTTTCATGATCGTATCCCAGCAGATGGAGCATGGAGTGAACGGTCAGATAAGCCACTTCCCGCTGCAGAGAGTGTCCGTACAACTCTGCCTGTTCCATGGCACGCTGCATGGAGATGACGATATCGCCCAGGATCTTGCAGCCGTTGTCCTCATCAATGTCATACACGCCGTTCTCCCCCATGGGAAAGCTCAGCACGTCGGTGGCGCTGTCCTTGTTGCGATACTGCTTGTTCAGTTCATGGATACGGTCGTTATCCACAAAGGTCACACTGATCTCGGCAGGGCCGTCAAACTTTTCATAGTTCAATACCGCGTTGCAGCTGCGCCGAATCAGAATGCGCAGCCCAGACGGAACTTTGACGGCGTTTTGCTCGTTGCTGATCAGCACTTTGTTTGCCATAAGAGGTTCCTCCTTATGTAAATTTCATTTTATCGGCAGAAAAATTCCCGTACTATTTTATCAGCGGCGAGACGCAGCCGCTGCTTTTTCATAAGCCTTGACGATCTGCTGCACCAGACGATGGCGCACCACGTCCTTGTCGGTGAGCTGAACCTGGGCAATGCCCTGGATGCCGCGCAGAACTTTGAGGGCATCCACCAGACCACTCCTGGCCTTATCCGGCAGGTCGATCTGCGTGATATCCCCTGTCACAACCACTTTGCTGTTGGTCCCCATGCGGGTCAGAAACATTTTCATCTGTTCGGGAGTGGTATTCTGTGCTTCATCCAGAATAATGAAGGCATCATCCAGTGTGCGCCCGCGCATATAGGCGAGTGGTGCCACCTCGATCGCCTGCTTTTCCACAAGCCGCTGGAAGGTCTCGGCCCCCAACAGATCGAACAGCCCGTCATACAGCGGGCGAAGATACGGATCGACCTTGTTTTGAAGGTCACCGGGCAAAAAGCCCAGCTTCTCCCCCGCTTCCACTGCCGGACGGGTCAGAATAATGCGGCTGATTTCCTTGGCCTTGAAAGCCTTGACCGCCATGGCTACCGCCAGATAGGTCTTGCCCGTGCCGGCCGGTCCCACTCCAAAGGTAATGGCATGGCTGCGGATAGCGGCCAGATATTCCTTCTGGCCCAGGGTCTTGGGGTGAATTGGCCGTCCCTTGGCCGTCACCGCCACAAAGTCATCGGTCAGTTCCCGCAGACGCTTTTCTTCTCCCGCCTGTGCCAGACTGATGCAATAACGCACCGTCTGTTCGTCCAGCGGGGTATGGTTTTCCATCAGGGTAACCATACCTTCAATGGCGTGCACTGCGGCGTTGACGCCCTCCTGCTCGCCGGTGAATTTCAGCAAAGAGCCCCTGCACACGGCTGTGACCTTGAACTCGTTTTCCAACATGCGAAGATTCTGGTCACAATTTCCAAAAACTGCCGCAGCCAGCTCAATGCTGTCCAGTTCGACTGATCGTTCTGCCAAATACATTACCTCCAGAGTAACATCATGCTACTTTGCATTATATCACAATTTCGTTGAAAAGAAACTATGAATGTTATACAAATTTTTTGCCAGTTTGTGGGCAGCGGCGGTTCAGGATGTGGTCTGCGTTTTTTCCAGCGGTGCCAGCGGCCCCACCTTCGTCATTTCCGCGCAAAATACATAATCGGCACTGCAGCGCACCGTTTGCCCATCCGTTTCAAAAGTCAGTATCTCGGTTTCCAGCTCTGCATCCGGGAACTCTCGCAGTAAATCCAGTCTGCAAGACCGTGCCGCCATGGCTTCAGCCGTTTTTTCCGAATACTCTATGGGCTGTGCCTCCTTTTCCCAAAGGGTGATCCGGCGCAGACTGCCTGGAAGTGAAAGACGGCCGATCCGCAGCGGGAGCCACTCGGTCACAGATTCAGGTTCCTGCCAGGACGGGACCTCGCTCTTTTCCCATACCTGTCCCAAAATCTGCCAGCTTTCCATTGTGCAGGATTCTCCTGTCAGCACCAGATTTTCGGTATGCAGCGCCTGCTCCGCCATATACGTTTTCCGCATTCGTCCGCGAATCGTACCCGTAGCCCCCTGAATCACCGCCTCCCCTTGTCGGTCGGCCTTCTGTCCGTTGGCCAAAAGCTGGCCTTCCGACACATACTGTCCCGCCACGACCTCCGCAAATCCGCCTTCCAGTTCAATGGAAAGGACCTGTCCGCTGGCCTTGGCATACAGTGCCTGCGGGTCTGTTGTCTGTCGGATTTCCTGTATTTCTCTTTCGTTTTCTTCGACAAACAGACACCCTGAAGTAAAATTCAAACTTACCCATCCTGCTCCCTGCATCTCCAGTTCGATGGCTTCTTCCGCTTCCCGCAGCCGTTTTTCCTCCATACGGCAACCTTCCCATATTGCCTGTTTTGCCAGGGCCTCCCGAAACTCCGACTGTCGTGCCATGTCCATTTCTCCGAAATCAATGGTCCACACAAACCCGCTCAGATACCACCGAAGCAGAAAAAATACCGTCACCCCCGCAATCAGTCCCGGGCGAGCGGCAGATCGTTCCAGCCATTTTCCCGGGCCGCGCCTGTATCGGATGTGCAAATCCGATTTTGTTTCCTTCGCAGCCATGGTCAGGCGCTGCAGGTCAGCCCCCGCCGCATACCCGGCATATCCCTTTTCCGTACAGGACACGCGAGAAAGATGCACACCAGTCCGGGCGGCTTTGCTCAAGAAGTTTTTGGCGCCTTCTCCCCGCACCTCAAACATGATCTGGTCTGCCCATATGGCAGTTTTGCGTTTCATCAAGGCTCCGCCTCCCACTTCTGCCGGAATTCGATGTTCCGAACAAGGCCGGATCCGATCAGTCGCCGGCCGGAGAATGATTCTATCTTCAGTCCATTTCCATACAATGTAGCAATGGTATCTCCCAGATCCAGACAGATCTTTTCCGGCGTGAAATCCAGGACCCGACGGCAGCCGTCCGTCGCAACATACCCACTACGCAGAACCAGGTCCGGCAACCGATAAAAGTCCCGCGCAGGCGGACAAAACCATTTTCCAGGTTCTGCGTTCTGCTTTTCCGGTCGCCGATGAGGGCGGCGATATCGTTTCATGGCAGAGCCCCTTTCCGCGTTCGCATGGCGTTATCCCAAATATATAGCAAAGGAGTTCCGGTTATGTGTTTCTTTTGGCGCTCCCGCTTTTTCGTCCTAGCTGCATTCCTTGGCCTGACCATTCTTTTATTGTGTAATCCTGCTGCCGCGGCATCAGGTTTTGCCCAGGGTGTTTCGCTATGTCTTCACACCCTGCTGCCTGCCCTGTTCCCCTTCTTCGTCACTTGCAGTATGGTTGCCTCCGCCAGCAGGCAAAAAGGCAGTTTCTGGACCGCCTTATTTTTATCCTGGCTTGGCGGATATGCCGTCTGCGCCAGCCTTGTGAGAGACCTGCTCACCCAAGGCAAGCTTTCTAATCGTGACGCACAGCTGCTCTTCATGCTGGGATGCTGTTCTGGTCCCGGATTCGTCATCGGCTGCATCGGCGGACAAATGCTTGGTTCTGTTCGTACCGGAATCCTTCTGTATACAGTACAGCTGATTGCCAACCTCTTGTGTGCCCTTCTGTTGTGGCCAATCATTAGCAAACGGCATTCCCGCACACGTCTCCCCTATCAGTCTGCCCAGTCAGCCACCCCTTCAGTTTCCCTTTCCGATGCCATTACCAGCGCCGCTGACAGCTGTCTTTGTCTGTGCGGTTCTGTTATCTTTTTCCGAATTGTGCATGCCATCCTTCTGTGTTCTTTTCCCGTTGCTCCGGTTCTGGTACCGTTTGTTTCCGCCTTTTTGGAAATCAGTTCCGGCTGCGCCGATTTTGCAGCGCTTGGAGGCTGGACAGCACGCCAGGGCATCTGTTTCTGTCTGAGCTTTTTAAGCGTATCGGTATTCACACAACTTCACGCCATTCTTCACAGTGCGGCTGATCTGGGGCTTTTATTTTGCTCCCGCCTTCTTCATATTCCCATTATGCTGGTGTTGCTGCGCATCGCCGTGAGCCTGATCCCAGGCGAATTTCCAGTCTTTTCCAGTCTGGCGCCGCGGGTTATTGCCACCAATCGGGTATCGCCCGACGCTGCTTTTGTCGTCTTTTTGTTTCTTTGCGCTGTTCTTTACAAAATCCGCCAAAAAAATTATAATAGTTCTATTCATCGGTAATAATTGCAGGCAGGAGGAGCCATCCTATGTTCAAAAAGCCGATCTATGGCAGTAAAATCGCACCGGCATGCGCATATTGCCTGCATGGAAGTCCCGCTGCGGACAACCGCATGGTGCTTTGCAAGCAGCGTGGTGTTGTATCTCCCTATTACTCCTGCCGAAAATTCGTGTATGATCCGATCATGCGTACACCGCGCCGGCAGGAACTTCCGCACCTGGACCCCAAAGATTTCAGCCTGGATTAACAAATGTAAAGAGGTCTGCTATGCCCAATAAAGCCAAAAAGCAAAGTTTCCGGAGCACGCTTCAAGACGCCTGGTACCATAAACGCGGCGTGATGCTGGTATATATTTTCCTGCGCGTATCTGTTATTTTGGTGTTGGTGGCACAGCTTTTCAATCGAAATTTTGAAAATGTATTTCTGTGTGTACTGGTCCTGTTCCTGTTTTCATTGCCGACCATGCTGGAAAAGCGCCTGTCCATCGAATTGCCGGACACATTAGAAATCATTATTCTCTTGTTTATCTATGCCGCAGAGATCATGGGCGAGATTGGCGCTTATTATATAAAACATCCTTATTGGGATACAGTTCTGCACACACTGAACGGATTTCTGTGTGCAGCTATTGGTTTTTCCTTGTTGGACCTTTTGAATCGTCAGAAGCGGATCACTTTCCAGCTTTCTCCGCTGTATCTGGCCGTGGTCGCTTTTTGCTTTTCCATGACAGTGGGCATCCTGTGGGAATTTTTTGAATGCACCATGGATCAGCTGTTTTTCCTGGACATGCAAAAAGATATTATCATTCATGAAATCGGCACCGTCAAGCTGGACCCTACCGGCGGCAATACCCCCATACGGCTAAAAGACATTGTGGATGTGATTGTTGTACAGGGAGATGGAACCCAAACAGCTCTGGGCCTGGGCGGGTATCTGGACATCGGTCTTTTGGATACCATGATGGATCTCTTTGTCAACTTTGTGGGAGCGGCTGTGTTTTCGGTCATCGGATATTTTTATGTCCGCAGCCGCGGCAAGAATCGCTTTGCCAAGCGTTTCATTCCTGTTGTACCTGATCCAGATTCCCCCTCTGCCCCCACCATTCAAAATTCCGATACGCGGAATGAATCTTCCGCCGAATAAAACACGGCTCTGTCTGCGCATTTTTCGTCATGAGTGAAGAAAAATGCGCATTTTTTATGTACGCCTCTTGACCGAACTGCAAAAACAAGGTATACTATTCATGTTTCGCTGGAATAGCTCAGTTGGTAGAG
>CALXHN010000034.1 GCA_944388105.1 uncultured Gemmiger sp.
GCTGCTCGGTTCCCCGCCTGACATGGTTCACGCGGTCCCCGCGCACGGGGCCCACATCCGTATGCAAAACAGCGCAAAGTGCCCTGTCCGCTTTTATTATTATACATGATTTGTGCGTCGAATGCAAGAGGTTCCCGCTCTCCTGCCCCATTTCACCGGCAGGAGATCACAGCGCCTCAAACAGCTGTTTGGCATAGTCGGCGCTGGCCTTGGCGTCCCTGGCGTAGAAGTCTGCCCCGATCTGCTCGGCAAAGGAGGGTGTGAGCACCGCGCCGCCTACCATGACCTTGCAGGGCAGGTTTGCCTTGTGCAGCTCCTCAATGGTGGTCTGCATGCTGGGCACGGTGGTGGTCATCAGCGCCGAAAGCCCCACCAGCGGCGCACCGGTTTCCCGCACGGCCTGGACCACCCGCATGGGGTCCACATCCCGGCCAAGGTCGGTGACTTCGTAACCGTAGTTTTCCAGCACCACACGCACAATATTCTTACCGATATCGTGGATGTCTCCCTTGACGGTAGCCAACACGATCTTGCCCTTGCTGACGCTCTGCTGTCCGCTGTTGGCAATGGCCGTCTTGATGACATCAAAGGCTGCCTGAGCGGCAGTAGCTGCCTGCAGCAGCTGAGGCAGGAATAAAGTGCCTTTTTCAAAACCGTCCCCCACCGTGTCCAAAGCCGGAATCAGGGACAGATTTACCACGTCCAGAGGTTCCCGGCTCAGCAGGGCCTGCTCGGCCGCCGTCCGGGCTTCCTTCTTGAGTCCTCGGCGCACGGCATCAGCTAGCGGGTCCTCATTGCCGGAAGTTTCAGACGCTGCCGGTGTTGCGGCAGCGGGAGCCGCCTTCACGGTCTGTACAGTCTGGGCCTGCTGTCCGGCATAGGCCTGGACATAATCGGCACACTGGGCATCCTGGACGGTGAGCACCCGGAAGGCCCGCACAGCAGCCATCATCTCCGGCGTGTTGGGGTTCATGATGGCCAGATCCAGTCCGGCCTGCATGGCCAGGGTCAGGAAGGTGGTGTTCATATACCCACGGCAGGGCAAACCGAAACTGATGTTGGACACGCCCAGTACGGTGCGCACTCCCAGTTCCCGCTTGCACAGTTCCATAGCCTTGAGGGTCTCTGCAGCGGAGGCCTGCTCGGCGGAGACGGTGAGGGTCAGGCAGTCGATATATACATCTTCCCGGGGGATCCCGACGGCATCTGTGGCCGCCACGATCTTTTGGGCCACTGCAAACCGGCCTTCCGCCGTCTTGGGGATGCCGTTCTCATCCAGGCACAGCCCTACCACAGCAGCACCGTACTTTTTGCACAGGGGCAATATGGCTTTCAGGGACTTTTCCTCCCCGTTGACCGAGTTGACGATGGGTTTGCCGTTGTAAATGCGCAGGGCCCGTTCCAGGGCGGCAGGGTCGTTGGAATCCAGCTGCAGGGGCAGGTCGGTGACAGCCTGCAGTTCACGCACCAGCATTTCCAGGGTGGCGGCCTCATCAATACCGGGCAAGCCGGCATTCACATCCAGCACCTGGGCACCGGCTTCCGCCTGGGCCACAGCCTGGGCACAGGCATAGCCGCTGTCCCCTTCCCGCAAAGCCTGCTGCAGCCGCTTTTTGCCTGTGGGGTTGATGCGCTCGCCCACCACGGTGATGCCTTCCACCTCCACGCAGCGCACGGGGGTGCACAGACGGCTGCGGCGCACGGGGATCTTCTGAGCCGGGGTCAGCTCCGCAAAGGCGGCGCGGAGTTTCCGGATATACTCGGGGGTGGTACCACAGCAGCCGCCCACCATGGAAATGCCCGACGCCGCATAGGGCAGCATCTGCTCCACAAAGCCGTCGGCGGTCAAATCATAGCTGCCATCCGGGTTGGGCAGGCCTGCATTGGGCTTGACGAATACCGGCATACCCGCAGGCACCACCCGGCACAGCCGTTTGGCGAAGGGCAGGATTTCATCCGGACCGAGAGAGCAGTTGATGCCCACGGCATCCACGCCCAGGCCCGCCGCCGTAATGCCGAAGCTTTCCACCGTGCAGCCGGTAAAGGTACGGCCCCGGCTTTCAAAGCTCATGGAGGCCAGCACCGGCAGGGTGCTGTTTTCTTTGGCGGCCAGAACGGCGGCTTTCAGCTCATACAGATCGGTCATGGTCTCAATGACGATGAGGTCCGCTCCGGCCTGCACCCCCGCCTGCACAATCTGCGCAAAGCGGGCGCAGGCATCCTCAAAAGAAAGGGTGCCGGTGGGGGCCAGAAGTTCCCCCAAAGGTCCGATGTCCAACGCCACCAGAGCCCCGTAAGGCTGGGCGGCCCGACGGGCACAGGCAATGGATGCTTCAATGGTCTGGGCAGCGGTATAGCCCGTACCTGCCAACTTTTGTTCATTGGCGCCGAAAGTGTTGGCATACAGGATGTCAGCCCCTGCGGCGGCGTATTCCCGGTGGATTTCCTCCAGGGTATCGGGCATCAGAAAGGCCGCCAGTTCCGGCTTCTGACCGGGCTGCAGGCCCCGCTTCTGCAATTGGGTGCCAAGACCGCCATCCAGAAATACAAAGCGGCGGCGGGCAAAAATTTCCTCAATCGTCACAGGTCATTCCCCTCTTTCGATAAGCACAGGTTTCGCGCAGCAGGCAATGGCCGCATCCGGCCCGGGCGCCGGTGACCGGGTGGTCAGCGGTTCCCAGAATGGCCGTCACGCTCTTGCGCGGAGTGAGCAGATGCTGGGGCGTGACCGCCAGCCCCAGCCCCCGCACCGTGTCCAGTGCCAGACAAAGATCATGCTGCAAGGTCAGCGGGCAGTCGCCGTACCCTGGCGAATACCGCCCGGTAAGCCACAGGCCCTGGCTCCGGGCCCAGCGGCGGGCCTCTGCCTCCACATCATCACACAGGCCATCCATAGCCGCAGAAGCGGTGGCGTCCACCGCCGCTCCAAGAGCAATATCCGAAAGTTCCAGGTGGCGGATAAGGGCGTCCGCCCCGCTGCCCATGGTCACGGCCATGAGCACCAGGCCGCTGCAGCCCTGCAGATGTCGGGCCAGATCGGTACCTGCATCCCGCAGGTCCAGTGCCCGGGGCGGCAGAGTGCGCCACACGCCCCGGGGCGTGGCAGCGCGCTGCAGAAGTGTTTCAGCTTCATCCAGCAGGCCGGTCGTGGCTTCATCGGGAGTCCAGCCGGCGGCGCCCAGATAGCGCAGCACGGTGCGGCGGTCCGCCGCGTGATAGGCAAGTTCCATGGCTTGTTTTACGCTGCCCTCTTACAGCAGATCGCGGATGCCCTCGTACACGGCCACCGCCACTTCGGGATCATTCATAGCGTACAGATGCACACCGTCGGCGCCGCCTTCGATCAGGTCCCGCATCTGGTTGACGGCATACTCAATGCCAGCCTTGCGCAGGGATTCGGGATCATCCTGCCAGCGGGAAATCATCCGGGTGAAGGCGGAAGGCAGACTGGCACTGGACAAAGCCACGGTGCGCTCGATCTGGGAACGGCGCACGATGGGCATGACCCCTGCCGACACAGGCAGCGTAACACCGGCACGACGGGCCAGGTTGAGGAAGCGGTAGAATTTGCCGTTATCAAAAAAAAGCTGGGTCAGCAGATGGGATGCGCCTGCCTCTTGCTTATAACGCAGATTCTCCACGTCGGCGGCCAGACTGGGCGCCTCGGGATGTCCTTCCGGGTAGCAGGCCGCATGGATGTCAAATTCCGGCTTGGTCTGCCACACAAAGGCGGCCAGATCACTGGCGTGGTGGAAGTCCGGGCTTTCGGGGCGGGCGGGGGTCCGATCGCCCCGCAGGGTCAGCACGTTGCGCACGCCGGCTTCGTCCAGTTCCTCCAACAGAGCGGCGGCCTTGGCCCGGTCACTGCCCATGCACAGAATATGGGCCAGAGGCTCCACACCCAGTTCGTTTTTCAGGAAGCGCGCCACTTCTACGGTGGAGACGCCGCCGGTAGACCCGCCCGCACCATATGTGACACTGATGAAATCGGGATGCAGGGTCTCCATGGTGCGCAGGGCGTCCTTCATGCTTTCAAAACGGACACTCTGTTTCGGGGGAAAGCATTCAATGGAAAAAACACAGGGTTTGCGCTTGAACATCTGTGAAATGAGCATGGTTTGTTTCTCCTTTGCCTGTATGGCGAAAATACGGCCCGCCCGTAAACCAGTGCGGACAGGGCCGGAATGATTGGGAAAGGACTTATGCAGCGGGCGCCAGAGGTTCTTCTGTTTCCGCACCGGAAGAGGCAGTCACCTGCCAGCTCCCATCGGCGTTTCCTGTCACAGCAATGGTCCCCTGCTCGTCGGTGCGCCAGACCTCCACGCCGTTCTGGGCAAATCGGTCCAGCACTTCCTGATGGGGATGGCCGTAATCATTGTTCAATCCGCAACTGACCACAGCCAGCTGCGGGTTCACAACAGACAGCAGCGTCTGGGTATTGGAGGTATTGGACCCGTGATGGCCCGCTTTGAACACGGTGGAGGGAAGGTCAAAAGCTGCCGTCAGGACAAGTTCCTCCTCTGCGTCCGCCTCGGCATCGCCGGTACACAGGAAAGAAAACTTTCCCAGTTCATAGCGCACGCACAGCGAGATGTCATTGAGGTTCTCATCTTCCCTGTCTTCCGGGATGAGTCCGGCATACAGTACGGTAAGAGTTCCCTCCCCGATAATCTGCTGCCATCCCTGTTCAGCCTGCACGCAGGGAGTGCCGGTGTCCTGGGCAGCCTGAAGCACCCGGGCAAGAAGCCCGCTTTCGGTATCTGCTACCGAAAGATCTGGCAGAAGCAGCGTCCCCACCTCAAAGTTTTCCAGCACATCTTCCATGCCGCCGATATGATCCGCATGAGGATGGGTCATGACCACCAGATCCAGTTTCTGCACACCGGTGGCCCACAGATCGTCCACCAGGGTATCTGCACTTTGCTGGGTGCCGGCATCAATGAGGCAGTAACTGCCGCCGGAGGCGATGAGCACGGAATCCCCCTGCCCCACATCCCAGAAGGTCACGACGGCCTGCCCTTCCTGCGGAGTTTGGGAAACATAAGAATCGGAATCAATCCCGAAGAATTCATAAAGCTCGGACCAGGCCGGCAAAATGCCTCGCCCGCCATATGTATCAATGGCCCAGGACCCCACCGCCAGTGCCACAGCACAAAGCACGCCGATTATCACGGCGCGGGTGGAGAGTTCCGGGGTGCGGCCATCGCCGCCCCGCTTAGCCATTGTCGTACCCGGCGGAGAGTTTGCGCTCCTGCCACTGGGCCTGGGTCACCAGGACAGCACGAGGTTTGGCGCCCTCGTAAGGTCCGATGACGCCCTCCTGTTCCATCTGGTCCATGATGCGTGCCGCCCGGGCATACCCCAGCTTGCAGCGGCGCTGCAGCAGACTGGTGGAGGCCTGCCCGGCTTCGATCACGCACTCCACTGCCTGCTCGAACATGGGATCACGGGTATTGTCCCCGTCGTCGGAGTCCGCTCCCTTGCCGCCCTTTTCGGCCACGGCACGGCGTTCCATTTCAGCGATCATCTCTTCATCATACTGTTCGGAGCTGGTGGACTTGATGAAGTTCAGCACGGCGCTGATTTCCTCATCGGTGACATAGGTGCCCTGCACGCGGACAGGCTTGGCCGCGCCCACCGGCAGGAAAAGCATATCGCCGTTGCCCAGCAGTTTTTCCGCACCGCCGGAGTCCAGGATGGTTCGGGAGTCGATCTGGCTGGAAACCGCAAAAGCGATGCGGCTGGGAATGTTGGCCTTGATCAGGCCAGTGATGACGTCCACACTGGGACGCTGGGTGGCCACGATCAGGTGGATACCGGCAGCACGGGCTTTCTGGGCAATGCGGCAGATATAATCTTCCACTTCCTTACCCGCCACCATCATCAGGTCGGCCAGCTCGTCAATGATGATGGCGATATAGGGCAGATGCTCCATTTCGGGATGCTGTTTGGCAAGCTTGTTGTAACTCTTGATATCGCGGACGTTGTTTTCAGCAAAGAGCTTGTAACGGCGTTCCATCTCCGCCACCGAGGCCCCCAGTGCCCCCGCTGCCTTGCGGGGTTCGGTGACCACCGGCATGAGCAGATGGGGAATGCCGTTGTACTCGGCCAGTTCCACCACCTTGGGGTCAATGAGGATCAACTTGACATCCTCCGGCCCGGAACGGAACAAAAAGCTGATGATGATGGAGTTGACGCACACCGACTTACCACTGCCGGTAGAACCGGCGATAAGCAGATGGGGCATCTTGCACAGGTCCGCCACCTGGGCCTGACCGGCAATATCCTTGCCCAGGGCCATGGTCAGAGGGCTGCGCATATTGATATAGTTCTGTGCCTCGAAGACGCTGCGGATGTTGACGGTGGTGCGGATCTTGTTGGGCACCTCGATGCCCACAGCCGGTTTTCCGGGGATGGGAGCTTCGATACGCACTCCGGCGGTAGCCAGGTTCAGGGCAATATCATCGGCCAGACTGGTGATGCGGCTGACCTTGATACCGGCCTGAGGCTGCAGTTCGTACCGGGTGACCGAAGGTCCGCGGCAGATGTCCAGGATTTTGGTCTTGACGCCAAAGCTGTCCAGCGTGTTGACCAGAACATCGGCGTTGCGTTTCATTTCCCGCACCGCACCGCTCTCATCCTCCGGACGGTTGGCATTGAAAAGATTCAAGGAGGGATAGCAGTAAGGCTGATGCTCCTTCTGCAGCAAATCCAGCGCTTTGGCTTCCGGGGTCTGTGTAATGGGGACCGGACTGGAAATGGGAGCCGACGCCGAATTGCCGACCTCCGTGCTGACTCGCAGGCGCCCGACAGGCGCAGGCTGGTTGGCTGGCAGCGACACCGATGCCACCGCTGCCTGCTGGGCAGTCATGGGCACAGGCTCCTGCTTCTGGGTCAGCAAATCCGACACAGGAATGCCGGCATTCCATGCTGCCGTAGCCGGATCAACCAGCACGTTGTCATCATCAAAACTGCCGCCCAGAGTGGGGATCACCGCAGTCTTGGGCTGCGGCGGTACTGCCGGCTGCTGCGCCTGGACCGGCGGCTGAGAAAGATCCAGCGTTGTGGCAAAGGATTCTTCCGGTTCCGGCAAATCCAGGTGCACTTCGGAAGAAACATCCTGATGCACCGCCGTGCGGGGTGCCGGACTGCTCATAGCCCGACTGATCAGGGCATCCAGCTCACTCTCACTGGCCTGCACCACCTCCGGTTCTTCCTCCTGGGCATCCAGATGAAGTTCAAAATCTTCTTCCGGCTCCGGCTCGGGTGCCGGCGTCTTGGCGGGAGCGGGGGTTTTCTTGCGTCCCAGCTGTTCCAGCGGATCCAGTCCGAAGGTTCCGCCGGGTCCGATAACCACCTTTTCCAGCGGATCATGATTGACCGCATTTTCCAGTGCGCGAGTGGATGCATCCGGCCCCAGATCCACATCAAAATCCGGCCGGTAGACCGGCGGTGCGGCGGGACGAGTCTTGGCCGCAGGCTGCTGCGCCGCCTGCGGTGCGGAAGCATTCTGGCGGGCTTTTTCCTCCTGTTCCAGGTAGGGCTCCACATCAAACGCCGGATGCTGTGCCGGCTGCGGCTGCCGCGGCAGCGTACCGGTCAGATTTTCCAGCGGTTCTTCCTCCGGGCTTTGACCGAACAACGGTGTATCGTAGGCTGTTGCCTCGGCGCGGCGGGCGGCCTGGGTGTCTTCGTACTTCTGCATGGTCTGGTTGATGAAGCGCACCACATCCGCCGGGGTCAGTGCAAAGAAGACCATCAGACCCATGGCAAAAAGCAGCAGCATAACGATGTTGGCACCCGGACGGCCGAGCACCGAAAGCAGCAGTGCCCCCGCACTGCCCAGCACGCCGCCGGACCAGAACCGGGTATAGCCCCAGTTATACAGCATCTTGATAATATCCCACGCTGTGGATTCATGAACTGCAAACTTGGAAAACACCACCGGAACACTGGCGCCGACCACGCCCATCAGGACCATCTTGGCCACAAAAACGCCCACACGGTACCCGGATGCCACCAGGTATGCCAGATACAGCAAAAAGGGACCGAGAATATAGGTCATGATACCGAACACACCAAACAGTGCATTGCGCATCAGAAGCCAGAAATCCTGTCCGCGGACCAGCACCAGCGCGATAACCAGCAGCCCCAGCCCCGCCAGCAGCACGCTGCGGCCAAGGTTCTGGGTTTCGGCCCGACGCTGGGCCCGACGCGACGGCTGCTTGTGCGCCGCAGCGGAAGAGCGGCCCTTGTTGCTTTTGCTGCGGGATCCGCTTTTGCTTTTGGACGAGCCGGACGAGCGCGAGGACGAGGACGAACGATAGGTCGATTTGCCTGACCTTGAACTTGCCATCTTACCATACTCCTCTATGTATTTTCAGCCTTCACCCGGCCGGAACCGACCGGCGGCACCACGCAGGAGCGCAGAATGCCGTTGACTATGTAATGGGGCAAACTGCCCCTTATAGCATATAGGTTATTCTAGCACGAAACAGGGCGGTTGTAAAACCCCCACAAGAGATTTTACGTTTCGGGATTTCTGTATCTGCCTTTTGGTGTGCGGCCGGATTCGATCTCCTTATAGAGGTAGCGCAGGGCATCATCCAGCCCGCCCAGAGAGTCGATCAGCCCCTCCTCCACCGCCTGCTGTCCGTTGAGCACTGTGCCCATATCCATGACCAGTTCTCCGGTGTTGTGCATGAGCTGGGTAAAGCGTTTGGCCGAAATGGCCGAGTGCCCCGCCACAAATCCCACAATACGTTCCTGCATCTGCTCAAAGTAGCGCAGGGTCTGCGGGACCCCCAGCACCATGCCAGAATGCCGGACCGGATGCACCGTCATGGTGGCGGTGGGCACAATAAAGCTGTGCCGCGCCGAAACTGCCAGCGGAATTCCGATGGAATGGCCTCCCCCCAGGACCAGCGTGGCACTGGGTTTGCTGACTCCGGCAATAAGTTCCGCCAGCGCCAGCCCTGCCTCCACATCCCCTCCCACCGTGTTCAGGATGACCAGAAGCCCCTCTATGGAAGGGTCTTCCTGAATATCCACCAGCAGCGGGATCACATGCTCGTACTTGGTGGTTTTCTGGTTATCAGGTGCCAGTGTGTGGCCCTCAATGGTACCAATGACCGTCAGGCAATGGATGGCGTGACGGCCCCGGGTGGTTTCGATCAGGCCGGATTCAGCAATGAGATCATTTTTCAGCCGTGCCTGCTCCGCCGGCTCCGACGACTGCGCAGATTGTTTTTTCATGAAGCAGTTCCCCTTTCTTTGGTCAGATGCCCATTTTCAGTATAGCCAGACCGGAGGGCAAATATTTTTTATTGCGATACACAGCGGTTTGTTTTGTAAGTGTTAGATAAAAATTTGACAATCTTAGGGAAATACATTATACTTTTTCCATAGAATAGACAGGGCACAGTGTGGTGCCACAACAATGAGGGGGCGTATGACATTGGCCACACAAAACAAAGCCTCCCTGCCGGTGATCAAGCGGTTGCCAAAATATTACCGTTATCTGAACAATCTGGCAGCGGAGGGCCGGGACAAGATCTCTTCCAGTGAGCTGGCCCGCATGATGGGCACGACTGCCAGCCAGGTACGGCAGGATTTCAACTGTTTCGGAGGGTTCGGACAGCAGGGCATCGGGTATAAGGTGGATGTACTTCTGGCAGAGATCAGCAAACTGTTGTTTGGGGACGGCGAGCTCCTGCCCACCATTCTGATCGGTGCCGGTCGTCTGGGCACTGCGGTTTCCAGTTTTATTTCCCGTGATACCAACGGGTATCGCCTTCTGGCGGTGTTCGACATCAACCCCGATCTGATCGGCAAGGAGATGGCCGGCGTTCCCATCCACGCACTGGATGAGCTGGAATCTTTCTGTGCCAAGAACAAGCCGGTGGTGGCGGTCCTGTGTGTGCCGCGTCAGAGTGCCACCGAACTTTCGGGAGAACTGGTCCGCTTGGGAATCCAGGGATTCTGGAACTTCAGCCATTATGACATGTCGGTGGAATATCCCGATGTCACAGTGGAAAATGTACATCTGGGCGACAGCCTAATGAGCCTGGGCTACCGGTTGCGCAACCGGGACGAATCCTGAATCATAATCACGCGGTAGAACGGGCGCGGCCAATTGACCGCGCCCCTTGTTTGGTCCCCGGATCGGACTGCACCGCCAACGGAGAAATGTAAGATGGCAAAATTGTATTTTCGTTACGGCGCCATGAACAGCGGCAAAACCACCGCCTTGCTGCAGGTGGCTTTCAATTACAAAGAGCGCGGTATGCGGGTTCTGATTCTGAAAGCCAGCATCGACACAAAGGGCGGCGACCACATTGTTTCCCGTCTGGGTGTCAGCTGTAAAGTGGACAAGCTTGTCACCCCAGAAATGAACATTCTGGATGAGGTGCGTGCGGATGCCGAAGCTCACGGAAAACCGGCCTGTGTACTGTGCGATGAGAGCCAATTTTTCACGCCGGAGCAGGCGGAGCAGTTGTTCCTGGTGACAGTGGACCTGGGCATCCCGGTCATCTGCTACGGGCTGCGCGCTGATTTCATGCTGCGTGGTTTTCCCGGCTCCACGCGCCTGCTGGAACTGGCCCACTCCATCGAAGAGATGAAAACCATCTGTGCCTGCGGCCGCAAAGCCATGTGCAACGGACGCAAAGTAAACGGACAGTTCGTGTTTGAAGGGGCACAGGTGGCCATTGATACCGTAGACAACGTGGAATATGAAAGCCTTTGTCCCCAATGCTGGTACCGGGAGTACCGTGCTTTTCTGAAGCGCACCCACAAATAAAAAGAGCATTTTTGCGGAGAATCACAGTCGTTTTCTGGCCCCCGACGCGCAAAATGTGTGCGCCGGGGGCTATCTTTGTTTCTGTGCGCATTTTTTGCACGCCGTTTTGCCCATACGAATCATTTTTGCGCTTTGATATATGTTTCTATTTTTTCCATTTTGTTTTCGCACTATGTCGATGATAGATGTATTTTGTTGAATTGTTTTGTTTATTTTATCTTTTTACATCTTTGTTCTTCATTTTTGTTCCTTTTTGTGAATTGCCATCTTGCACAATCAGCAGTAACAAAGATAGTATATTTTGACATATGCACCAATTGCTCTCCGAAAACTAGGGCAAATAATGCGCGCTTTTTATGAGGACGAACACAATCCGATATTTTTTTGTTGTAAAAGTTTTGCTATCATAATGACGTTGGGCAGGCCGCGGGGTTCCCGCACCTGTTATGTGATTTATAGCTATAGGAGGAAAAAACAATGAAAAAGGCGATTGCACTTGCACTGGCCGGCGTGATGAGCGTTGGTCTGCTTGCGGGCTGCGGCAGCACCGGCAACTCTTCGTCGGCCAGCACCGGCACCGACGCCGCCACTGGCGAAACTTCCACCACCTCTTCCGGCGCCGGCAGCCTGTCGATCAGCTGGTGGGGCGGCGACAGCCGTCACACTGCGTACCAGAATGCTCTGGCTGCGTTCACCGAGGAAACCGGCATCCAGGTTGACACCCACTACGGTGCCTGGTCCGGCTGGGAAGATCAGACTTCCGCCGCTCTGTATTCCGGCAACGCCGAAGATGTCATGCAGGTCAACTGGAACTGGCTGAGCCAGTACAGCGGCGATGGCAGCAAATTTGTCGACCTGAATGAGTATTCCGACATCATTGATCTGTCCCAGTTCCCGCAGAGCACCCTGGATGCCTGCACGGTAGCCGGCAAGCTGCAGGCCCTGCCTGTGTCCATGACCGGCCGTATCTTCTACTGGAACATGAACACCTTCAAGGAAGCCGGCATTGAGGAAGTTCCTTCTACGCTGGATGACCTGTACGCCGCAGGCGAAGCCTTCAAGACCAAGCTGGGCGACGACTATTATCCCCTGGCCATGGGCGAATACGACCGCATGCTCCTGATGACCTTCTACCTGGAAAGCACCTACGGCAAGCCCTGGGTGGAAGACAACACCCTGCAGTACACCGTGGAAGAAATTGCCACCGGCATTGATTTCATCCAGAGCCTGGAAGACAACCACGTCATTCCCAGCCTGCAGACCATGAACGCGGCCGGCATCGACGGCAACAACTCCATCGACAAGAGCGAGCAGTGGATCAACGGCATGTACGCCGGCATCTTTGAATGGGATTCTTCCGCCACCAAGTACAAGGGCTCCCTGGCCGATCCTTCCGGCTTCACCGTCGGCAACGAGATCAAGTTTGGCGACAAGGCCAACGGCGGTTTCTCCAAGGTTTCCATGGGTCTGGCCATCACCGAGACCTGCCAGGATAAGGAAGCTGCCGCGCAGCTGATCAACTTCCTGCTGAACGGCGACGGCGCCGGCATCATGGGCTCCGAGTGCGGCATTCCCAACTCCGCTTCCGGTCTGGCCGCTGCGGAAGCCGCTGGTGCGGTGGATGAACTGGTTCTGGAAGCCAACACCAAGGTCATGCAGTTCGTCGACTTCCAGCTCGACCCCACCTATGAGAGCAACGATCTGAAGGCCAACCCCGGCGGTGTTTACACCGACGTGTTCGGCGGTTACAGCTACGGCGAGTACACCGACTCCACCGAAGCTGCTACCGATCTGTATGACGGCGTGACCGAAGCTCTGGAAGATGCCGCCAAGGGCTGATCTTCCTTTCTGAATCTGTAAGCCAGCCTGCGCCGGCCCCCACGATTTGATACCAACCGAACGGGGGCCGGCGCTCTTACTGGTATTCACTTCTGAACAAATCATGAACACGGCGGCCTGCATGCCGCCAAGGACATCGGGCCCCGCCCCGCAAACATCTTTCGCAAAGGAGGCACTTGAATGAGCACCGCATCTGCACCCGTCAGACGTTCGCCGTTCAAAAAATGGTGTGACCAAAACACCGGCTTGTTCTTCCTGATTCCCTGGATTCTGGGTTTCCTTATTTTTAAGTTCTATCCGTTCGCCAGCTCCCTGTATTACAGCTTCACGGACATGAACTTCTTCAAGGGCATCCGTGAATACGGAATCATGAACTACATCGATATTTTCACCGAGAAGGAGACCCGCACCGCTCTGCTGATCACCTTCAAGTATGCGTTCATCACCGTGCCGCTGAAGCTGGTTTTCGCGCTGTTCATCGCATACATCCTGAACTTCAAGATCAAGTTCGTGAACCTGTTCCGCACCGTGTACTACATTCCGTCCATTCTGGGCGGTTCCGTGGCCATTGCCGTGCTGTGGCGTGCCCTGTTCCGTGACACCGGCGTCATCAACACCATGCTGGGCTTCTTCGGAATTCAGGGTCCCGACTGGCTGGCTGACCGTACCTGGGCGCTGTTCATCATCTGCCTGCTTCGTGTGTGGCAGTTCGGTTCCGCCATGGTGCTGTTCCTGGCTGCCTTGAAGGGCGTCTCGGTGGATTTGTATGAGGCTGCCACCATCGACGGTGCCTCCAAGACCCGCCAGTTCTTCTCCATCACCGTCCCCATGATCACCCCCGTTATCTTCTATAACCTGGTCACTCAGATTGCCCAGGCGTTCCAGGAGTTCAACGGCCCGTACATCATCACCGGCGGCGGTCCCCGCAATTCCACGACCCTTGTCGCCCTGCTGGTGTACAACTACGCCTTCAAGGAGAACGAGATGGGCATGGCCTGTGCTCTGGCCTGGGTCATGTTCGTGATCGTTATGGTGCTGACCGTCATCGCCTTCAGCAGCCAGAAGCACTGGGTCTACTACGCTGACTAAGGACGAAGGAGGAATCGAAAATGACACCCATGAAACTTGAAACCCGGCATAAGATTGCCAGATTCTTCCAGTATTTTGTCCTGATCGTGGTCGGCTTTGTGATGATCTATCCCCTGCTGTGGATGATCGGCGCCACCTTCAAGAGCAATGCGGAGATCTTTACCGGCATCGGCTTTATCCCCACCAATCCCACCCTGGACGGTTATGTGGCTGCCGTGACCCAGAACTACGGCGGCGACATCAACATCTGGCGTGCTTTCCTGAACACCTACAGCTATGTGATTCCCAAGGTCATCTTTACGGTGATCTCTTCGGTCATCGCCGCTTACGGTTTCAGCCGCTTCAAATTCAAGGGCCGGGACATCCTGTTCAGCATCATGATCTCCACCCTGTTCCTGCCTCAGGTCGTCCTGAACGTGCCGCAGTACCTGATGTACAACACCTTCGGATGGATCAACAGCCCGCTGTATCTGCCCCTGTGGGTTCCCACTCTGTTTGCCACCGAGACCTACTTCGTGTATCAGCTGGTGCAGTTCATGCGCAGCATTCCTCACGATCTGGACGAAGCCGCTTCCATTGACGGCTGTGGTCCCGTGAAGATCCTGTACAAAATTATCTGCCCCATGCTCTCCCCCTCCCTGGTGGCCTGCGGCCTGTTCCAGTTCATGTGGAGCTGCAACGACTTTATGGGCCCTCTGCTTTATGTAACCACTCCCACCAAGTATCCCATGTCCATCTTCGTCAAGCTGTCCATGGACGGCGACGCCGGTTTCAACTGGAACCGGATCCTGGCTTTGTCCCTCATTTCCATCATCCCGCAGCTGGTCGTCTTCTTCTGCGCACAGGATGCCTTCATTGACGGCATCGCGGCCGGCAGCGTCAAGGGTTAAACACTTTTTGAAAACCCGGTAGTTATCCGATCAGGATGCAAGCTGCCCCGTACCGCTTGAAACAAAGGGGTACGGGGCAGTTGATTTTGAAAACAACGCGCCTTATTGGCTCTTACAATAAAAAAGCGCCGCGCTGTATGGCGCGGCGGTTTGTGGGTTCTTATCTTCTTTCAGTTGCCCTTGTTCACCCGCTTGAAATATTGGCGGTACTGCTGGGGCGAAAGTCCGGTGGCATCCTTGAACACCCGACGGAAATGGGCACTGGTCATGAATCCGGCCTTTTCCGCCACAGTGGAAATGCTGTCATTGGTCTTTTCAATCAGACTCTGGGCTGCCTTGATGCGAACACCGTTGATGTATTCGATGAGACTCAGGTTGATGGTCTTCTTGAACAAGCGGCTGAGATAATACGGGCTGATATAGAACTGGCTGGCAATGCCGGTCAGGGTCAGCTTTTCGGCGTAATGTTCGGCAATGTAGCTCTGGATCTGGTCCACGATACGGTTGGTCACACGACCATTGTCCCCGCCCAGCTCTTTCTGTGTTTCGCACATTTTTTGCAGTTGGAGGAGCAGGGTGGCCAGGAGCATTTTCCGTGCGGCATGGCTTTCCGGCTCTTCCCCCTGAATGGCGATAAGCTGCTGCAGGACCGAGTACACATAGTTCTGCTGCTTCACCGTAATATTGCTGAGCAGGTGGTTTTCCTCCTGCCCCAGAAAGGTGAAAAAGTCCAGTTCCGGAAAGGCATCCACCACTTCCTGCAGATACTCCGCACTGAAGTTGCAGACGATGCGGCTGGAAGGGCCATCCCCCACCGACCCGGTTTTGTGGATCTGATTTTCGCCGATCATGATCACACTGCCGGCGTTCACAATGTAAGCAGCATCTTCGATGAAATAGCGGCGGGTGCCCTCTACTTCATAGTAAATCTCATACTTGTGATGGGTGTGGAAAGTGGACATTTCATAGTTGGTCTCATACCCCACATACTCAATGAAAAAGTCCACATGGGGAGAATAGGTATATTCACGCACCAAAATCACTTCTCTCCTTGTGCCCGCTGACGAACTGCGGTTCTTTTTTGTCGTTTTCTAAACCATAGCACAAATTTTGCTAATTTGCAAATCATTTTTCAATCGGGAGGTCCCCCATGCAAATCAAGCTTCTTCGCGCCATGACACGCAGCGCCGTGTTTGAACTGTGCAACGAAAGTTGCTACTACTCCTCCACGCCGTTTACCGTCCTTTTGAACGGTTCGTCCGTTCTGCAGGAATGCAAAACGAATGTTTTTTCCGTGTATGGGCTGGAGCCCGGGCACGACTACACTGTTTGTGTGCAGGACGGCACCGGACAGGGAGAACTCTCCTTTCAGACCCAGGCGGAGAGTTTCTTTGTGGATGCTTCCCGCTACGGTCTGGCCGGAGACGGCGTGACCGACGACACCGCCAAATTGCAGGCAGCCATTGCCACCTGCCCTCCGGGGGGCACCGTCTATGTGCCGGCCGGCACCTATCGCACCCAAAGCCTGTTCCTGCGCAGCCAGATCACGCTGTACCTGGAAAAGGGCTGCACCCTGCTGGGCGGCACCGACCGGAGCCAATACCCGATCCTTCCGGGGGTCCTTCCCTGCTGTGACGAGGTGAGCGAGTGCTATCTCGGCACCTGGGAGGGCAATCCCCTGGATTGCTTTGCGGGACTCATCAATGTGATCCATGCGGAGGATGTGGTCATCACCGGCGAGGGGACCATTGATGCCAACGCCCAGTCCGGAGACTGGTACAAAAACGTCCGCGTCCGCCGGGGAGCCTGGCGGCCGCGGCTGTTCTTCACCAGCCACGCAAAGAATGTGGTCCTGCATGGCGTAAAGGTACGCAACAGCTATTCCTGGACCATTCACCCCACCTATTCCCAGGACCTGGATATTCTGGACATCGACATTCTGAATCGAGCGGACAGCCCCAACACCGACGGCATCGATCCGGAAGCCTGCAAAAACGTCAACATCATCGGCAACAATGTGCATGTCGGAGACGACTGCATCGCCCTGAAAAGCGGAAAGGTCTTTATGGGTATGCGGCTGGGCATCCCCTGCGAGAATATCGTCATCCGCAACTGTCTGCTGGACCGCGGACATGGCGGACTGGTTATCGGCAGTGAGATGAGCGGCGGTGTTCGCAACGTCCATGTCGTACAATGCCTGATGAACCGCACCGACCGCGGGTTCCGCCTCAAGACCCGCCGGGGCCGGGGCAAGAATGCCGTCATCGACGGGCTGGTATTCAAAAACATCGAGATGCGCGGTGTGCTGACCCCCTTTGTCATCAACATGTTCTACTTCTGCGATCCCGACGGCAAGACCGACTATGTGCAGAGTCATGACCCCCTGCCTGTGGATGATATGACACCACGCCTGGGCCATTTTCTGCTGGAAAACGTGGTGGCCACCGATGCGGAATATGCCGGCTGCTGGTTCAGCGGTCTGCCCGAACAGCCCATTGAGAGCGTGGAGATGCGCAACGTGAGCATCCGCTTTGCTCCCAATGCAGGCCGCGGTCAGGCAGCCATGATGTGCAACGCGGAACCTTGCAGCAAGCTGGCCATCTGGGCAGAAAATGTACGGCATATACATCTGCATAACGTGCAGATCTCCGGCTATGAGGGAGAGCGTCTGCAATTCCTGCACGTAGGAGAATTCACCGAAGACTGAACACAAGGAGGAAGCAACCATGACCCATGCGGAAATCCTGGACACCCTTGGAAAATATGTTGACTACCTGATTGAGGGCAGCACCGCAGCCGCTCCCCTGTGGAACATTGAGATGGTGCGCAGCGGCAAGCCCAACAAATGGAATTACATTGATGGATGCATGATCACCGCCTGCCTGAGTCTGTACAAAACCACCGGGGATGAGAAATTCCTGACCTTTTCCCGGCATTTTCTGGATTACTTTGTCAAGAGCGGCGGTGTGATCGAGACGTATCGTGCAGACGAATACAATCTGGACAACATCAACCAGGGCAAGAATCTGTTCACCCTGTATGATCTGACCGGCAAGCAGCGGTACCGGGACGCCATCGAAACCATCCGCAGCCAGCTGGAGACCCACCCCCGCACCAAGGAGGGAAATTTCTGGCACAAAAAGATCTATCCCTGGCAGGTGTGGCTGGACGGCCTGTACATGGCTCAGCCGTTTTACATGGAATACGAAACCCGGTTCAACGGTATGAAAGGCTGTCTGGACAGTTATCGCCAGTTCATGAATGTAAAAAAGCTCATGCGGGACCCGGAAACCGGTCTGTACTATCATGGGTACGATGAGAGCCGTCAAATGTACTGGGCCAACCCGGAAACCGGATGCAGCCCCAACTTCTGGCTGCGGGCCATGGGCTGGTTCCTGGTCGCCATGGTGGATGTTCTGGAACGGATGGACGAGCAGCTGTACTATGAATATCGCAGCATCATGGCCATGCTGAAAGACGCCGCCGAAGCCATGGTCCGCTTTCAGGATCCGGATACCGGAATGTTCTGGCAGGTCATTGACAAGCCTGGTATTCCGGGCAACTATCTGGAGACCTCCGGTACGGCTCTGTTTGCCTACGCCATGCTCAAGGGCGTCCGGCTGGGATATCTGCCCAAACGGTTTGCCGCTTACGGAAAGAAAGCCTTCTATGGCACCTGCGACAAATATCTGGGGGTAAGCGCCGACGGCAAACTGCAGCTTTCCGGCATCTGTCTGGTAGCCGGTCTGGGCGGGGCCTCCCATCGGGACGGGAGCCTGGAATACTATTTCAGCGAGCCCGTGGTGGAAAATGACGCCAAGGGCGTCGGTCCCCTGCTGCTGGCTTACACTGAAGTGCTGGCAGCAAAAAAAGAGGCCGGTAAAATGGTATCCGAGCCATAATAGGGAGGTCCTGATTCATGGCAGATTTTATTCTGGGCGCGCGCCTGCACGACTACGGCCGGGGAACGCCGGACGAACTGTTCGGCCGTGTGTCTGCCGACAGTTTTGCCGCTGTACAGCTGGCCTATAAGAAATGCATTCCCGGCGTAAAAAGTTATGATGATATTACACCGCAGCTGGTGGCCGATACGGTGGCTGCCGGACGCAGGCACAATGTGTGGGTGGCCGTACTTGGTACTTATGTGGAGCTGGCCATCGATGATGAGGAACGCCGTCTGAGCAACGCAGCCGACTTCAAAAGCCAGCTGGCCGTGTGCAAGATGCTCGGCGCAGGCTGTATCGGCACCGAGACCACCAACATGGCTTTGCAACCAGCCGGCACGACCCGGGAACGGGCACAGTACCTGTTGTGCAAGAGTCTGGAAATGATCCTGCCGGAGGCGGAACGGTTGGGCGTAAATGTGGCAATTGAGCCGGTCAGCTATCACAGCATGAACACCCCTGAAGCCACCCGGCGGATCCTGGACACCATGGCCAGTCCCGCCCTGAAAGTCATCTTTGACGCCGGCAATCTGCTGACCGCCGATGCCGTACAGAATCAGGCGCAGCTGTGGGACCGGGTCGGTTCGCTTCTGGGAGACCGCATCGCAGCCGTTCATTTCAAGGGAGAGGTTTTTGGTCCGGATGGGGCCCATCAATCCGCCAGTCTGGAAGATTCCGTCATTGATTTTGCCAGTGCCTTTCGTATGCTGCGTACTCTGCCTCAGACGCTGCCTGTCCTGCGGGAGGAAGCTGTACCGGCACGCGCCGCCAGTGATATTGCCTTCATGCGGCAGTATTTTGAAGGGTAAAGAAAATGGAACGTATCACAAGAAAAATCGTAACGGTAGCGCAGAATGGCAGCGGCGATTACACCACCCTTTCCGCAGCGGCTGCAGCGCAGGATCCGGCGATTCCGGTACAATTCGTGCTGGAGCCGGGTGTTTATCATGAACGTCCCTTCCTTGAACTGGCGGACTACATCATCACCGGCGCCGGCACGGATAAAACCGTGATCACCGCCGGCGTGGGCGGTCGGGATCCCTGGCCCGGAGAAGCCAAGACCGGAACCTTCCGCAGCTGGACCCTCTTTTTGGGAGGCCAAAGCGCGCGCATGGAACACCTGACGGTGGAGAACACCGCCGGAGATGGAGCATATGCCGGACAGGCGCTGGCCGTGTACGCCGATGCCGCCAGGGTCTGCATGGTGGACGTGGCATTGCACGGGAACCAGGACACCCTGTTCACCGCACCTCTTCCGCTGACCGAGCGGGAAAAAAATGGGTTTCGGGGACCAAGGGAGCACGCGCCCCGTCTGGACACCAAACAGTATTATCGGAACTGCGAGATCAGCGGCAATATCGATTTCATTTTCGGCGGGGCCAATGCTGTTTTTGATGGCTGCCGCATCTTGCCGCTGAAACACAAGAGCGGCATCAGCTACATCACCGCTGCCAGCACACCGAAAGGCAGCCCAGGCTATCTTTTTGCCGGCTGCACCGTGCAGGGTACCTGTCCGAAAGGCAGTGTATATCTGGGGCGGCCCTGGCGCGCTTACGCCCGGGTCTTCTGGCTGGATTGTCAGTTGAGCAGTGAAATCAATCCCGCCGGATGGGACAACTGGAATGACCCCGCCAATGAGACCACTGCGCAATTTGGTGAAAGCGGCTCCTCCGGGCCGGGTGCATCGTCAGGCAGTCGGGCCTTTGGTTCTGTAGATGATCGGGCAGAGACCGTACACATGCAACAAATGCTGCAGGATTTCCGGCGCGACTTCGGCTTTTGATTGCCTCACTTCTATAAAAGTCCTGTAAAAAAGACCGGGCCTCCACGGAGGTCCGGTCTTTCGTTTTTACTTGCCGCCTGTTCTATTTATATTAAGGTAGAGGTCTTGGTTTTTCATTACCGGTCAGGCTCACAGTCCAGGATGGAAGGGATATTGGCCCAGCGCTCCGGTTCTGCAGCATAGCGCTCCTTTAACCAGGCAACGGCCGCATCCAGCCCCTCCTGATTTCCTTCAAATTCCGCCTGAGACTGCTTTTCTTCCGCTGTATGCTCCAGGCTCCAGGGACCGGGCCAGACAGTGGCGGTCAGATATTCCACCTTCTTTTTTCCGCTCTCATCGGCCGGATCCGGCTTTTTGCCCGGCATAACCAGAAAGCGCATGCCGCCTTCGGCACCGGAATAGGGATTGCCATTATGGAACCAGTGATAAATCGGCAGAGCAAAGGACATGA
>CALXHN010000035.1 GCA_944388105.1 uncultured Gemmiger sp.
GCCGTCCCTCGCGAGACAGCTTAAATATAATACCATTCATGCGGGGGTTTGTCAACACTTTTTTCGACATTTTTTTACAGGAATTTTGAAAAGCCATATCTTGTACTTTACAGTGCAACAAAACGCAAATTCAGGCTTTTTCTTTTTTCTTGCGCTTTTGGTGCTGACGCCTTATACTAATATAGTATGATCAAATAACGGTGGTGGCAAACGTATGATGAAGATCTATCAGACCGTGGACAAGCGCCTGGAGCGCACCGGAGAAATCGCAGAAGGCACCTGGGTCAGCCTGACCGCCCCTTCGCCGGAGGAAATCCGCCAGGTGGCCGCCACCCTGGATATCGAACCTGCCGACCTGCAGGCCGCTCTGGACCCGGAAGAATCCGCCCGTGTTTCGCTGGAAGACGGGTATACCGTTATTATCGTGGACGTACCTGTGCAGGTGCCGGACAAAGGGGTGGGTGTGTACACCACCATTCCCTTGGGCATTCTGCTCACCCAGCAGACCATCACCACCGTGTGTGCGGTGGACTCGCAGGTATTGCAGGACTTTGCCGCTTTGCGGGTGCGGGAGTTCAGCACCCGCAAGAAGATGCGGTTTGTGTACCAGATCATGAACCGGGCCGCCATGATGTACCAGCAGGAGCTGCGTCTCATTGACCGCCGCCGGCAGGAGATCGAAAAGAATCTGTCCGGGGCCATGCGGGACAGCGACCTGATTGAACTGCATGCCCTGGAATCCACTCTGGTCTACTTTGCTACCAGTCTGCGGGCCAACAGCACGGTGCTGGACCGTCTGACCCGATACAAGCGGCTGGAACAGTATCCCGATGACATGGAGCTGCTGGATGACGTGATCGTGGAGATGCGGCAGGCCATTGAGATGACCACCATCTACCGCGACGATATCAAAGGTACCCGGGAGCTGTTCAGCGCCGTGCTGGACAACCGCCTGAACAACGCCATGAAATACCTGACTTCGGTCACCCTGATCATGGCCGTTCCCACGGTGGTCTCCGGTTTGTACGGCATGAACGTGAATCTGGCCGGCATGCCCTTTGCCGCCTCCCCCTGGGGATTTGCGGTTGTGTGCGCCATTATTTTGGGTATCTGTGTGGGAGCAGCCTGGTTCCTGCACAAAAAACATATGCTGTGAGCTGTACGGACAGCGGCGCCTTTGCGCCGCTTTTTTATTGGCTTGCGCGGGGTGACCGGTTCGGCTATTCTTTATATAAAAGGGTGTAACAAAGGTCTCCCATTTCCGTTTTATATAAGTAGGAAAAGAAAAGGAGGTGACGGCATGGAGGATTCCGCCATTGTGGCCTTATACTGGGCGCGGGACGAGCAGGCCCTGACCGAGAGCGCCGCCAAGTTCGGGGCCTACTGCCGGAAGATTGCCCTGAACCTGCTGGGCGACCTCTCCGACGCCGAGGAAGTGGAAAACGATACCTGGATGGCCGCCTGGAACAGCATGCCGGAAAACCGTCCCGCCCGACTGGCCCCCTACTTAGGACGGATCACCCGCAACCTGGCACTGGACCGCCGGGACAAAGGCATGGCCCAAAAGCGAGGCGGCGGTCAGGCCGAGCTCCTATTGGAAGAGCTGGAAGGGTGTCTGGCCGGACCAGAGCGGGTCGAGCACGCAGTGGACGCCGCCGAAACCGCCCGGATGATCAGCGCGTTCCTGCGCAGACAGCCGGAGCCTGCCCGGGGCATCTTTATCCGCCGGTACTGGTACTGCGATTCCATGGCGGACATCGGGGCGCGGTATGCCATGCCCGAAGGCCGGGTGCGGGTGATTTTGCACCGGACCCGCAGCAGGCTGAAAAAAGAACTGACCGCACAGGGGGTGAATGTATGACCAACCGGGATTTGTTTGAGGCCATCGGCGCCATTGACGAGGACCTGGTGCTGGCGGCGGACAAACCGCCCGTCCGGCCCAAGCGCAGCTGGCGGCCGGTGCTGCTGCGGGCGGTCCCCGCGGCGGCCTGTCTGTGCCTGTTCGTCGGTACGGTGCTGTGGCAGCTGCAGGGCGGGTTGTCCGGCAAGGGAGCCGCCCCCGATACCGCCGCAGCCGCGGCGCCGGAGGAGGCAGTCAGAGAAGCAATCCCCAGTCAGGCAGCTGGCGGGGACGGCGGTGCCCAAGCCAAGACATATAACAACGCCCCCGCCATATATAATGAATCGGGAGCCACCTTGTCCGCCTTCCCCGCCGAGCTGGCGGACCTGCTGGATACCGGCAGCGATGTCTATACAATGAGTGTCAGTCCGGCTGTTCCGGATCGCACCAAGGACAGTGACTGGACCCTGCCGGAAACGGTCCCGGTGTATGCCAGCATGGCGTCCGCCCGTTCCATTGACACCGGGGGAATGCGCAGCCGGCTGGAAACCATGCTGCAGGCCCTGGGGCTGGACCCTGCCCTGGCGGAGGACGCAGTATACACCGGCCTGACCCAGGAGGAGGCCGAGGCGCAGGCCGACACGCTGCGGGAACAAGGCGGAAGCAAAGGCGCCGAACTGCGTCTTTGGGCCGACGCAGGCCTGCTGACGCTGGACGTTGCCCCCTGCGGAAAGTGGCCGCAGGGACTTCACATAACGGTAGATTGCGAAGGCACCGTCTGCACCGAAGTGCCGGACAGGGAGGCGATGGTTCTCATTCTGCCCCTGCACGCCTATGAAAATATCGACATTGTGCGTTCCAATATGCCCGAGATTGCTGCCCTGGCCGGAAAAGACCCCATCGGTCAGGAATATTTCGGAACAGATTACAACTGGCACATCCGGTTCTATGACGCCGATGACACCTCCACCCGGGGGATCGAGGCCGGGGACCTGCGCAGTGTGGAAATCGAACTGGACGAGGACGGCAACCTGTGCAAGGTTATCTGGCGTGCTCCCGATCTGCTTGAGCCTGTAGGCGAATACGCCACCATTACCCGGGAGGAAGCCGATGAGCTGATGGCGCAGAACATCTTCCTCACCGATGTGGGCACCCTGGACGGCAGCTCTGTGCTGGAATATTTGGACAGTGTGCGTCTGGTATACACCAACCACCGCGTCGGCGCCTGGTATCTGCCCTACTGGAGCTATATTGCCGACGAAGGCACCGATGAAGCCGACCCCTTTCTGCATGTCTACCGGGAGTACCTGGTTCCCGCTGTGCGTCTGCAGGACCTGGAGGCCCTGGCCGACGCGCAGTAACGCACCGTTTTTCCCCGCGGCACCGATGTTGCCGCGGGCTTTTTTGTTTACAACTTTTTCACCTTTTGTCTGCCAAAAGTTTCCGGGACGGGTCGTAGTTATAGATAAGCGCGCCGAAACGCCGCGGCCCTGTGTTTTCCTTACGGGTACAAATTGTAAAAAAGTGCGTTATTGCACCGGTTTTATGTTCAAACCCTCCAAAAGTCTACAATCGCCGTCCCCAAAAGTTGTCTGGTTTCGCGCTTGTTTTCCCCCGTAGAGCGAAGTATAATGTGGTCTATCATCGGGATGGTCCCGATGTGTACAGAAGGAGCTTGCTTATGCGCAGCTGGTGCAGAAATCATCCGGTCTATTTCATGGCCGGATATCTGGTATTTTATCTTGCGTTCTTCTTTTTGCTGGAAAAGTCGGTCCAGGTGCCGGACCTTGTGCTGCATTGCACCCTGGATGACCTGATCCCGTTCTGCAAATATGCCATTATCCCCTATTATGCCTGGTTTGCCTGGATCCCCGCCACCCTGTTCTTTCTTTTGTGGCGGGGCCCGCGGTGGGATTTCTGGCGGCTGTGCCTGCCCCTGTTCACCGGCATGACCCTGGCACTGCTCTTCTGTGCCGTGGTACCCAACGGGGTGTATCTGCGTCCGGCCCATATTCCCGGCACCGACGTGTTTGCCCGGGCGGTGCGGGAGCTGTACCATACCGACACCCCCACCAACGTCTTCCCTTCCATCCATGTGCTCAACGCCGTGACCCTGGACCTGGCCTGGCAGCGCCGTCTGCGCCGGGACCGCATCGCTGTGCGGCTGTGGGGCGGGGCCGCCTCCCATCTGCTGGCAGCGGCCATTGTGGCTTCCACCATGCTGCTGAAACAGCACTCGGCCATGGACGTGATGGGCGGCATCCTGCTGGCACTCTTACTGGACCGCATGGCCGACGGCCTGACCGCCTGGTGGTATGCCCCCCACAGCGACCGCCTGCGCAAGATGTTGGAACGTGTCTGATTTTTCCCCGCCGGACTGGTTGTCCGGCCTTTTTTGTTGCCGCAGCCACTATTTTTTCCCGGTTGTTTTTGCTATACTGAGGGGTAGAGCCCAAACCTTGTCAATCAGCTGAAGTCCAAACATTTCAGGGAGGTATAGATCATGTACAACATTCAGACCATTGCCCCGGATATCGTTTACGTGGGCGCCAGCGACCGTCGTCTGGCCAAGTTCGAGAACCTGTTCCCCATTCCCCGCGGCGTTTCCTACAACTCTTACGTCATTCTGGACGAGAAGACCGCTCTGATGGATACCGCCGATGTGTCGGTGGGTGCCCAGTTCCTGGAGAACGTGGCCGCTGCGCTGAACGGCCGCGGTCTGGACTACCTGGTCATCGATCACATGGAGCCTGACCATGCCGCCATGATCGAGGCGGTGCTGCTGCGCTGGCCCGGTGTGCAGATCGTCTGCAACGCCAAGACCGTGCCCATGCTGAAGGCTTTCTTCCCCGGTGATGCCGCCGCCATCGAGGGCGCCCTGCTGGTGAAGGAGGGCGACACCCTGGAGCTGGGCAAGCACAGCCTGAGCTTTGTCATGGCCCCCATGGTCCACTGGCCGGAAGTCATGATGGCCTTTGATACCGCCACCGGCACCCTGTTCAGCGCCGACGCTTTCGGCACCTTCGGCGCCCTGGGCGGCAGCCTGTTTGCCGACGAAGTGAACTTTGAGCGCGACTGGCTGGACGACGCCCGCCGCTACTACGCCAACATTGTGGGCAAGTACGGCGTGCAGGTGCAGAACGTGCTGAAGAAGGCCGGCGCCCTGCCCATCCAGACCATTGCCCCGCTGCATGGTCCCATCTGGCGCAAGGATCTGGCCTGGTTCCTGGGCAAGTATGACCTGTGGAGCCGCTGGGAAGCCGAGGACAAGGGCGTTGTGGTGCTGTACGGCAGCCTGTACGGCAACACCGCTTCCGCCGCCGAGGCCGTGGCCGCTCAGATCGGCGCCCGCGGCGTGGCCAACGTGAAGGTGATGGACCTGTCCGTGGCCGATGTAAGCGAGGCCGTGAGCGAATGCTGGCGCGCTTCCACCATCGTGCTGGCCAGCCCCACCTACAACGGCGGCCTGTATCCCCCGGTGGCCGCCCTGCTGGACGACCTGCAGTCCCTGGGCCTGCAGAACCGCACCTTCGCTCTCATTGAGAACGGCAGCTGGGCTCCCATGTCCGCCCGTCTGATGACCGCCAAGCTGGAAGCCCTGAAGAACTGCACCGTGCTGGAAGCCAAGCTCACCGTGCGCGGCGCCCTGAACGCCGCCCAGGAGGCCGATGTGGCCGCCCTGGCCGACGCTGTGGCCCAGGCCGTCAACGGCTGATGGCCGCCGGCTGAATCCCTGAAATACCACAAAAGCCCCGTCCCGGCATTGTCCGGGGCGGGGCTTTTCTTGGTTCTTATGCGGATTCAGGCAGGGCTCACAGCTGGATCTTGGGACTTTCGGGCGTTTTGGGCGTCCTGAGGTCAAAGGGGTCATTGTCCCCCGCCAGACCGTCGGCCTGCAGCATCTTTTCCATCACATCAATGTCCGCCGAGAGATCCAGCGCATCGGACTGGAACAGCTTGTCCAGCTGGTTTTCAAAAGCAGTGACCAGGGTGCCCATGGTCTGCTCGATCCGTCGCTTGGATTCGGTGATGTTCTCCCCTTCGATCCCCTGGGCATCCATCTCGGCATAGGCTTCCAGGAGTTTGAGGGAGGTGGGCAGGTAATAGTCCAGGAATTTGCGCATCTGGGGCAGCTTGTCCGGGTCGGACTCCGCCTGGGCAAAGATCTTGGCGGTGACGGCTTCCAACCGGGCGATCCGCTCGCTCATCTCCTCATCGGGGATGGCGTCATTCAGTTCCCGCAGGCGGGCCAGGGTCTTGTCATATTCGCTCTGGGGCGCCGCCGGTGCCTGGGGGGCTGCCGGTTTGGGGGCGGGCTCGGGTTTGGGCGCATCGCCCCGCACAATGAGGCAGCGGGTGCGCATGTCCAGATAGGCATCATCCCCGAACACACCCTTGTCGATGCAGTCTTCCAGATACCGGCGGCATTTGTCATAACTGCAGGGCAGGGCGTCGGCGATTTCCTTGATGTACATGTGGTCCGCATCGCCCACGATCTTGTCGATCTTGCGGCGGATACGGCGTCCGGTGCGCATGATATTGGCACCGATGCACATGCCGATGCCCGCAAACAGGGGCAGGGACCCGGCCACCACATCCTCAATATACAGATCCCAGTACTCCCAGCCGCCATAGAAGATCATGTCATGCAGGCCGCTGACCGTGGCCAGCAGGCCGATGGCCGCCACCACGATGCCCACAATGGCCAGCACGTTGGCGCCGCCGTCCCCCTGCTTGGGCGGGGCGGCCTTGGCGGCGGGGGCCGGTTTTGCCGGCGCCTTTGCCGGTTGGGCATAGATGCTGTTGGTGGGTGCATACCGCTGCCGGGAGCGGAAGGCATCCGAGCTGATCTGGCCGGTGCGCAGCAGGTAGTTGAGGATCAGCAGCACGACGGACACCGGCCACATCCCGAAGCAGAAGGTGAGGATCACCACCCAGATGGGGATCTGGAACGGGGCGTCACCCCGGCGGTACTGCTGGCGCTGGGGCGGACGGTGCCGGGAATACACCGGCGGGCTCACGGGCCGGCGTTTGTCCTGATCGTCATGATAGGGAGAGGGCATGGTAGGATTCCTTCTTTCCGCAAATTGGTCCGCTGTCAGGGCAGATCGGTGAGCAGCTGCCTGATGGAATCATCCAGGTAATATGTGCTGCCCGCCTGGTAGGGATTATCCTTGTCATAGGGCACATGGGTGCACAGATAGGAGACCCAGTTCGTATAGCCGGACACGGTCAGGTGGATGCCGTCCGGCTGGGCATATTCCTCCATCAGGGCGCCCTCCGAGTCGGTGAAGGCGGAGGCCAGATCCAGGTAATAGCAGCCCTTTTCGGCGCACATATCCCGGATGGCAGCGTTGATGGTGTTCAGGTGGTCGGTGGCCATGCCCGGAGAGGTCTCCAGCACCTCGGGACGGACCGGCAGTACCGACTGCACAAAGATTTTGGTGTTCGGCAGGAGGCTCTTCAGGTCATCCAGCATCCGGCCGTAGTAGTTCAGGAAGGAGTCGTCCGCCGTGCCGCTGGCCAGGGCATTGGTGCCCACCAGCACATAGAGCTTGGCGGGCGGGTCGGCTGCCAGCAGGTCATAGGGGATCTCTTCCTCATCGTTGGCGTTCTTCATGGTGGTGCGGTTGACGAAGTTGTTGGGAGAGGCACCCTCATAAGCCAGGATGCGGGCCCCGTCCAGGTCAATGTCGTAATCCACATAGCCCACGGTCAGAGAATCGCCCAGGAATGCCGCGTCGGAGAACCATTCGGTGGTCACACGGCCGAATTCCGGCACCGAATCCGGTGCGGCGGGCAGGGCGGTGTAGGTATAGGAATCGGTCTGCTTCACCGGTCCCACGCTGCCCCAGTTCACGGCCTGGGCCGTGGTGGTGCTGCTGCCGTCCCCGCCGCCGTAAGGCAGGGGCGCCACCAGCCTGTCGGCCAGGGCGGTCTCCGGGCTGGAGACCTGGGAAGGGGGCGTGGTCACGCTTTCCGGCAGGACCAGGGTCACCACACCGGATACCACCAGAATGCCCACCACCGTTGCCAGGAACAGCAGACGCCGCTGCTGGCGGCGGCGCTGACGGGCCGCCTGCTGGCGGGCCGCATCGCTCCGGCGGCGGGGAGGCTGGGGGCCATCCGGTTCCGGTGCCCGCGGCGGGGTGTAGTCTTCCGCGCGGACCCAATCTTCTTCCAGGCCATCGGGGTCATACCGGGCCGGACGCACATCATTGCCGCCCTCCCGGGGGGTATAGGGCGGATGGTAGAGATCCTGCCGGTTGTCCCGCCCCATGCGGCGCACCCCGCCCGTTCCGGGAGAATGGACCTTGCGGCCGGTCTGGCTGCGCGGGTCCTGCCTGTAGCCGCCGTAACCGCCTTCCCTGTTGGGCATATGCGCCCTCCTTTCCTGTTTTGGCCTGTCCGTTTTTTTGGTACCAGATTGATTATACCACACTCGCCCCTGCAAAAACAGACCTGCTCAAAAGTTTTACCCACCGCTCTTGCACGCGATACCGGGGCGTTGTATAATAAGGTTCGTTATAATAAGTATACTTAGCATTTGAGGTGCACGATGGAACCGCTTCACTATCTGCTTATGAAAGCACACACCCAGCTCAACCGCCGGATCATGGCCGACGCCGCCGCGCTCGGGCTGTCTCCCGGGCAGCCCAAGGTCCTGGAATGTCTGGCCGAATGCGGCGAGTGCAACCAGAAAGCCATTGCCCGGTACTGTGAGATCGAACAGGCCACCGTGGGCAGCATCCTGCTGCGCATGGAGCGGGACGGACTGGTGCGTCGGGTCCAGAAGGACGGCAACCGTCGGGCACTGTATGTTTCGCTGACGCCCCGGGGCCTGCAGATGGCCGCCCAGGTCCAGCGGATCTTTCAGCAGGCAGACGCCCGCGCCGCCGCAGAGCTTTCTGTGGAAGAATGCCTGGAACTGCAGCGGCTGCTGCAGCGGGTATACGATGCCGTCGCCGAACCGGAAAGGAAGTCTTTTTGATGCAAACCAAACAAAAACATCTGCTGCGCCGCTGGGCCCTGCTGGTGGTGGGCCTGGTGATCATGGCCTTCGGCGTGGCCTTTTCCATCAAGGCGGGACTGGGCACCTCCCCCATCTCCAGCCTGCCCTATGTGCTCAGCCTGCTTCCCCTGCCCGTGACCCTGACGGTGGGCACCGCCACCATCGCCATGCATGTGACCCTGATCCTGCTTCAGATCCTGCTGCTGCGCCGCCGGTACGATCCCTTCCAGCTGGCCCAGCTGCCGGTGGCCCTGATCTTCGGCAGCCTGACCGACTTCAGCGTCTGGGCCCTGCAGGGCATCACCGTCAGCACCTACCCCGCCCGGTGGGTGCTGTGCATCATCGGCATTCTGCTGGTGGGCGTGGGGGTGAGCTTTGAAGTCACCGCCAACGTGGTCACCCTGGCCGGCGAAGGCATGGTCCTGGCCGTGTGCAAGGTGTTCCCGGTGCCCTTCGGCAACGCCAAGATCGGCTTTGACGTGACCCTGGTGGTCATTGCCAGCGTGCTGTCCCTGGTGTTCCTGGGCGGGCTGTACGGCGTACGGGAAGGCACCGTGGCGGCGGCCTTCTGTGTGGGTCTGGTGGCCCGCCAGGTCAACCGCCCCATGCGCCGGTTTGCCGCCCGGGTGCTGGATTGAATTGCTCTTTTGCAAGACCGCAGTCCTTTTTTGGGAAAGGACTGCGGTCTTTTTGTATCTGTGCGCAGGCAATTGTGAATCTTTTGAAAACTTCCCAGCTTTTACTTGACTTCATCAAGCATCAGGACTATACTTGACCAAGTCAAGAAAGAGAGGTCCTTAATGATGACGGAAACCCTGTCCTACTATTCCACCATTTTGTACCGGGATTTTGCGGCCTACACCTCCCGCCGGCTGCAGGAGCTGGGGCTCAGCCACGGGCTGATGTTCCTTTTGCTGTATGTGGGGCGGCACCCGGGGTGCACCCAGTCGGAACTGACCCAGGCCCTGGGCCTGGACTGGGGGTACGGCCAGCGCAGCACCCTGAAACTGGCGGAGGACGGCTTCCTGACCCGGGAGAAGGAAGGTCGGGCCTACCGGCTGCGCCTGAGCATGAAGGGCGAAAACGCCTTTTCTGTCTGCCACGAGGTCTTTTTTGACTGGGACAAGCAGGCGCTGGAGGAACTGTCCCCCGCGGAACAGACCCAGCTGCTGCTGCTCTTGAAAAAAGTCAAGGAAAAGAAGGCGAATTCCAAACTATGTACCAGACGATAACCTCCCCCGTGAATTACGGCGGCATCCGGCTGAAAAACCGCATCATCTTCGCCCCCACCTCCATGGGGGTGCCCACCGAGGAGTGGCTGGCCCGACTGCAGCGCATCGCCAAAGGCGGCTGCGCCATGATCATCCTGGGGGATGTGCCGGTGCTGCCCCACGGGTTCGGGCCCTCCCTGTACAGCAAGAAGGGCTTTGCCCTGTACAAGCAGGCCGCGGAGCTGGTCCACGGCGAGGGCTGTCTGCTCTGCGCCCAGCTGCACCAGTCGGACTCCGACTTCAAGGCGCTGGTGAAATACCTGCCCGGGTTCCTCTGCAAAAAGATCACGGCGGACGAACTGCGGGCCAAGCTCAACGACGGCGCCGGACCGCTGGTGACCAATATGTCCCGGAAGAAGATCCGCAAGATCACCGAGGCCTTCGGGGAGGCGGCGGTGCTGGCCCAGAAGGCCGGCTTCGACATGATTCAGGTCCACGGGGACCGGATGTGCGGCAGTTTCAGTTCCACCCTCTTCAACCACCGCACCGACGAGTACGGCGGCAGCGCCGAAAACCGGGCCCGGTTCGCGGTGGAAGCGGTACGGGCGGTGCGCAGCCGTCTGCCGGAAATGCCCATCGACTACAAGCTGGCCGTGCGCCAGACCCATCCGGCGTACGGTCGGGCCGGCGTTGCGGAGGAGGAACTGCCCGTCTTTGTGCCTTTGCTGGAACAGGCGGGGGTGACCAGCTTCCATGTGACCCTGGCCGACCACTGCAATCTCAGCGACACCATCCCCCCGGCCAGCCATCCGGAATTCCATGAGGAAGGCTGCTTCCTGAAATTCTGCGACCAGGTTCGGGCCCTGACCCGATGCCCGGTGTGCGGGGTGGGCGGCCTCACCGACCCGGATTTTGTGGAAGCCCAGCTGGCCGCCGGACGCATCGACTGCGCCGCCATGAGCCGCCAGCTCATCGCCGACCCCGACTGGCCCAACAAGGTGGCCGCCGGACAGGCCGGGACCATCCGCCGCTGCGTGCGCTGCAACCGGGAATGCCTGGGCGGCATGATGGCCCACCGCGGCGTCCACTGCATCTACGAACACAAGGAAGAAAGGAAGTCCTGATGATGAAATACGCCATCGTTTACAGCAGCCGCACCGGCAACACCCGCCAGCTGGCCGACGCCCTGCACAGCGCCCTGCCCGCCGGAGACTGCCTCTATTTCGGCGCCCCCGCCCCCGAAGCCCTGGCCGCCGACCGGGTGTATGTGGGCTTCTGGACCGACAAGGGCACCTGCGACGAGGCCGTGGCCGCCTTTTTGCAGAGCGTGCCCGCCGGCAAGGAGGTCTACCTCTTCGGCACCGCCGGGTTCGGCGGCTCCCCTGTCTATTTTGACAAGATCCTGAACGCCGCGGCGGCCAATCTGCCCGCCGGGGTGCAGGTGGCCGGACGGTACATGTGCCAGGGCAGAATGCCCGAGGCTGTCCGCCGCCGGTACGAATCCATGCCCGAAAGCCCCCGCCGTCAGGCCATGCTGGACAATTTTGACCAGGCCCTGGCCCATCCCGATGCCGACGACCTGACCCGGCTGTGTGCCGATGTGCAGGGGACCCTGTGACCGCATAACCCCCCGCCCGGAGCCTGTGCCCCGGGCATTTTTTGTTTTGGCCACGGATTTGTCATATTTATGCGGTATACTGTGGTATCCGATTATCTCCAGGAGGGATTCCCATGGCAAACACCACCAAACAGGCGCTGGAAGCATCCCTGAAACGGATGATGCTGAAAAAGCCCCTGGCCAAGATCACCATCCGCGACATCACCGACGACTGCGGCATCAGCCGCATGGCCTTTTACTACCACTTCAAGGACATCTACGACCTCATCGAATGGGTCTGCGTGGAGGACGCCACCCGGGCGCTGCAGGGCAAAAAGACCTGCGATACCTGGCAGGAAGGGCTGCTGCAGATCTTTGAGGCGGTGCTGGAAAACAAGCCCTTTGTGCTCAACGCCTGCCGCTGCATCAGCCGGGAACAGATGGAGCGGTTCCTGTACAAGCTGACCTACGGGCTCATCCGGGGGGTGGTGGACGAAAAAAGCCGGAGCGCCGCCATCACCGAAGCGGACAAGACCTTCATCGCCGATTTTTACAAGTACAGCTTTGTGGGCATCATGCTGGACTGGATCAAGCAGGGCATGCATGACGACTACCACCAGATCGCCGCCTGCATGGGTCTGACCATGCAGGGCAACATCGACAATTCCATCCGCAACTTCGCCGCCGCCCGCTGAATCCTTTTGTACAAAACCCGCCCGATGATGAAAAACTGATCATCGGGCGGGTTTTGTCAATGGTACACCCTTTGGTTTTGGGGTAAGCTATAGCCACATTCCGAATCAATCACCGCATCTGCGGTTCCCTATTATGAAAGGCGGTTTTGACTATGGCAAGCAATTTTGTAAAACTGACGGCAGCGGCGGCCGGTCTGGCCGGTGCGGGAGCGGCGGTGGCCCTGGCCCGCAAACACACCACAGGCAAAAAGGCGGCGGCACCGGTTTCTGACTACCGCAACACCGAGCTGGGCATGCACAAAAAGAACAGCAAGGGCATCTACTATTCCAGCGGCAACTATGAGGCCTTTGCCCGCCCGGAAAAGCCCGCCGGGGTGGAGGACAAGCACGCCTATCTGGTGGGCAGCGGTCTGGCGTCTTTGGCGGCGGCCTGCTTCCTGGTGCGGGACGGCCAGATGCCCGGTTCCCACATCCACATCCTGGAAGCCATGGACGTGGCGGGCGGCGCCTGCGACGGCATCCACGACCCCACCCGCGGGTACATCATGCGGGGCGGCCGGGAGATGGAAAACCACTTTGAATGTCTGTGGGATCTGTTCCGCAGCATCCCCTCCCTGGAAAAACCGGGGGCTTCGGTGCTGGACGAATTCTACTGGCTGAACAAGCACGACCCCAACTATTCCCTCTGCCGCGCCACCGAGCGCCGGGGCAGGGACGCCCACACCGACGGCCGGTTTGACCTGAGCCAGAAAGCCTGCATGGAGATCGTCAAGCTCTTCATGACCCCCGACGAGGACCTGTACGACAAGACCATCGAGGACGTGTTCGACGATGAGGTGTTCAACTCCACCTTCTGGCTGTACTGGCGCACCATGTTCGCCTTTGAAAACTGGCACAGCGCCCTGGAGATGAAGCTCTATTTCCAGCGGTTCATCCACCACATTGCGGGGCTGCCGGATTTCAGCGCCCTGAAGTTCACCCGGTACAACCAGTATGAATCCCTGATCCTTCCCATGCAGAAGTACCTGGAGGATGCCGGGGTGGATTTCCAGTTCGGCACCGAGGTCACCAACGTCCTCTTTGACATCCACGACGGCCGCAAGGTGGCCACCGCCATCGAGTGCAAGGTCAACGGGGCGGAAAAGGGCATCGTCCTCACCGAGAACGACCTGGTCTTTGTGACCAACGGCAGCTGCACCGAGGGCACCATCTACGGCGACCAGGACCACGCCCCCAACGGGGACGCCGAGGTGCGCACCAGCGGATGCTGGAACCTGTGGAAGAACATCGCCAGACAGGACCCGGCCTTCGGCCATCCGGAGAAGTTCTGCTCCGATGTGTCCAAGACCAACTGGGAGTCCGCCACCATCACCACCCTGGACGAAAAGATCATCCCCTATATCACCAACATCTGCCAGCGGGACCCCCGCAGCGGCCGGGTGGTCACCGGCGGCATCGTCAGCTGCAAGGACTCCGCCTGGCTGCTCAGCTGGACCATCAACCGGCAGGGCCAGTTCAAGGAGCAGGACCCGGAAAAGGTCTGCATCTGGGTGTATGGCCTGTTCACCGATGTTCCCGGCGACTATGTGAAGAAACCCATGAAGGACTGCACCGGCCGGGAGATCACCGAGGAGTGGCTGTACCATCTGGGCGTGCCGGAGGCGGACATTCCCGAACTGGCAGAGCACAGCGCCGTCTGCGTGCCCACCATGATGCCTTATATCACCGCCTTCTTCATGCCCCGGGCCAAGGGGGACCGCCCCGACGTCATCCCCGACGGCTGCGTGAACTTTGCCTTCCTGGGTCAGTTTGCCGAGACCCCCCGGGACACCGTTTTCACCACCGAATACTCGGTGCGCACCGCCATGGAGGCGGTCTACGGCCTGCTGGGCGTGGACCGTGGCGTGCCCGAAGTGTGGGGCAGCGTGTATGACGTGCGGGAGCTGCTGGAAAGCTCCGTCCGCCTGATGGACGGCAAGTCTCCTTTGGAGATCGAGCTGCCCGGTCCCCTGAACCTGCTGAAGAAACCCCTGCTGAAAGCCGTGCAGGGCACGGTGGTGGAGAAACTTCTCCGTGATCACCATGTGCTGAAAGACGGCATGCTGTAACCTGCTGCCATACGGTTCTTCCCTTTGACGTCCCCGCGGAGCTGCGCTCCCGGGGGCGTTTTTTTGCATCCGGGGACCATTCTAAAGGAAACGGAAAGACGCTCCTGGTAGGATGAGGGGAAAAGGAGAGTGTCTGCCCTATGTCCTGCCCCGCTGTATCTGTGTCTGTTCCCTGCCGCCCGTCGGCCCTGCTCCGCTTTGTGCCGGTACCGGTCTGCCTGGGCGCCTGTGCCCTGGTATACGCTTTGTGCGGTGCCGACCTGTGGGCCGGAGCCCGGGCGTATCTGTGTCTGGTCCTGTATCTGCTGCTGCCCGGTCGGCTGCTGGCCGAGCGGCTGGCCCCGGATGTGCCCGGGCTGCGCCCCCTGTGCGCCCTGCTCTGCGGTTGCTGCCTGCTGCTGGTCTGCTACCTGGGGACCATGGTCCTGCACCAGCCCCTGCTTCTGCACTTGGGTCCGCCCGCCCTGTGGGGCGTGCTGCTCTGGCGCAAGGGCGGCATCCGGCGCCGGGAGCGGGTTCTCCCGGCGTTGCCCTGCCATGCCCTGCTCTTGCTGTGGGCGGGGCTCTGCCTGGTTTCGGCCCTGAGCTTCAGCGCCGTGAATCCCCACCCCACCACCGCCGGTGCCGTGCCCCTGGACCGGGACCTTTTGTGGAACGTGGGCAACGCCGAGGCTTTCTGCAAGGCTTTTCCCGCCCAGGATATCCGGTTTGCGGGGGTGCGGTTCTCCTACCATTACCTCACCGAGCTGCTGACCGCCGCCCTGTCCCTGGTCAGCGGGGCGTCCTGTTACGACCTGTGCGCCTTCTTTCTGCCGCCGGTGTGGCTGGCCGGGGCCATCGCCGCCCTGTACTGGCTGGGCCTTGTTATTTACAAAAAGGTAATATACTCTATATTTATACCATTTGTATTGCTTTGCTTTCAGTGCGGGTCTCTGTGGAAGGTCTTTCGCACCGGGGACAGCCTCTTCGGCAACACCATGCTGCGGCATCTGACCTCCAACATCAATGCCCAGGCATCGGCAACGGTGTTTTTCTGTATCTTTCTGGCGTTGTTCAGCCGTCTGGCCCGGGCCCGGTTCGGCGGCATACGGCTGTGGGGGCTGTGTCTTGTCGCCTTTGCCCTGTTCGCGGTGGCCAAAGGGCCGGAGGCTGCCCTGGCCTTGTGCGCCTGCGGTGCCGCCATGGTCTTTGTGCTGCTGTTCCGCAGGGCCCGGTTCCTGCCCGCGGTGGTCTTTGCCGCCCTGCTGGCCGGGGTGTTTGCCCTGGTATACCGCACGCTGTACGCCGCCGGAGCCAACACCAGCATGCAGTTTTCCCTCTTTTCCATGCGGGATACCCTGACCTACGCCCGTCTGGAGCCCCTGGCCGACTGGCTCTGCGCCCATCTGCCGGTTTCGGGGTATGTGTGGCTGGGGCTTATCGGGGTGGCAAACACCTTTTTCTTCTGTCCCTTCCAGTTCTGCCTGTGGGCGCGGAGCCTGCCGGAAGCCCTGCGGAACCTGCCCCGGCTGGACGCCGCCCACCTGCTGCTCCACGCGGGTACGGCGGGCGGGTTCCTGGCCTACCATCTCTTCCGCCACGAAAGTTCCAGCCAGATCTACTTTGCCCTGTTTGCCCTGCTCTGCATGAGCATTCTGGCCGCCGAGCAGCTGCCCGCCCTGCACCGGGCCAAACGGCCGCCCCTGTTCACCCTGGGGGCCGGGGCTGCCGGCCTTGTGACGACCCTGTGCATGGTGCTGGCCCTGGGCGGGAAGGGCGCCGCCATGCTGGCCCGGATGCCGGAGGGCGGCCTGTACACGCCCGGTGCCGTCACCGCCTTGGATGAGCAGGCCGGACAATGGCTGCGGGACCACGCCCCCGACGGCACCGTGTTCCTGACCAACCGCACCAGCGGTCTGCCCGACCCGGACCCCGCCGGACAGGATGGCATCTCCAACGTGTACACCGCTTTTTCCGGCGTGCAGTGCTACATGGAGGGCTGGACCTATGCCGTGAGCAACATGGGCGTGTCCCCGGAAGAGGTGGGACGCCGCCGGACCCTCACGGATACCGTGTTCGACCCTGCCACCCCCGCCGATGTCCGGGAAGACCTCTGCCGGGAGGCCGGGGTCACCTGTCTGGTCTGGGCCAGACGCTGGCCGGGCCGTCTGCCGCCGGACAAGCACCCGGTCTTTGAAAACGCCGAGGTGGCCATCTACTGGATGTAGGCGTTTCCCGGCCCATTGCACCGGTGTGGTATAATAAAGGAAAGAGCCGCCGCGCCTCCACGCCCACCTCCGGGCGGACGGCACGGCCCAAGGAGGTTTTTGTCATGCGTAAGAATTTCGGAGCCAAGCCCTGGACCTATCCCCAGCCGGTCTTCATCATTGCCACCTACGGGGAGGACGGCACCCCCGATGCCATGAACGCGGCCTGGGGCGGCATCAGCGATGATACCCAGCTGTCCATCTGTCTGGGCGCCAACCACAAGACCACCGCCAACATCCTGGCCCGCAAGGCCTTTACGGTGAGCATGGCCACCGCCGACCAGCTGGTCCCCTGCGACTATGTGGGCATCGCTTCGGCCAACACGGTGCCCGACAAGCTGGCCAAGACCGGCTGGCACACCACCCGGTCCGCCTTTGTGGACGCCCCCCTCATTGACGAACTGCCCATGGCGGTAGAGTGCCGTCTGGTCAGCTACGATCCCGAATCCTGCCATCTGGTGGGGGAGATCGTCAACGTGAGCGCCGACGAATCGGTGCTGGACGAATCCGGCAAGATCGACCCGGACAAGCTGCAGCCCATCCTCTTTGACCCCATCCACAACGCCTACCGCAAGCTGGGCGAGAAGGCGGGCAACGCCTTCCGGGACGGCGCAGCCCTGCGGTAACCCCACCATACAAAAACCTCCCGACACAGATCCCGCCGGGAGGTTTTTTTCGTACAGGCGAAGAGATATCCGCCATACAAGTATTGCGTTTCCATAGCATTTCCGCTATACTGGAAGACACCGATACCATATGCTCCATAAAAAGGCAGGGATTTCCATGAGGGTAAAGCAAGTCTGGATGTCCGGGGACACGGCCCGGAAAAGCCGGTATGCCCTGCGGACCCTGGGCGGTATTCTGGGCGTGGCCGCTCTGCTCATGGCGCTCACGGCGGGCCTCACGGTGCTGGCCCTGGTCCTGCGGTGGCCGATGCAGGCGGTGGGCCTGCTTTTCTGTGCAGGCATCACGGCCCTGGGATTCTGGCTGGGACTGCGGCTGGGGCAAAGGAGTCTGCGGGACGCCACCGTCTTTCTGCTCACCGACGATGACCGCCTGTTCCTCCTGAACGCCGGGGAACTGAACAACGGCCGGACGCTTCTCCGCTACGCCGCCGGCACCCTGCGGACCCAGGCCCTGCTGCGGGAACTGGCCGCCGACCCCTTTGTGCCGGCCCTGGCCAAAGAGATCCTGCAGGTGGAAAACATCCGGGAAACCGCCGGCCATTATGCCCTGCGCTGCCGCATGCGGGTGCAGGACGGCCCCGTTTTCCGCAAGACCTGCCTGCTGGTGAAAGGGGTGGAGGCGGAGGACCAGCTTCTTCGCCAGCTGGAGCGGCGCCGGAACTGGCAGACGGATTGGGAACCGCAGGAAAACCGCAATCCCCTTTACATCACCCTCAGCGGGGCCGCTCTGGCCGTGCTGGTGCTTCTGTGCGTCATGAGCCATCCGGCCGTGGGGACCCTGTCCGCGGACCTCTACTTTCCCTGTCTGGGCGGCGCTTTTGTGGCCTTTTTCCTGCTGGTGTACTGTATCCTCCGTCAGACCCGGGGAGAGTGAAGCTTATGCCAGATCCAGGCGCTGCCGGTTGGAAAAGCCCTGCGCCTTGAAATCGGAAGAGAGGAACTCCACCTGCTCCGGGTGTACGCACAACAGGTGCATGGGCGGGTCCATCCGCTTCAGGTAGTCCAGCGGGATGTTTTTGCGGGCCGCATGGGCCTTGTACCGGTCACTGAAGGGCTCCACCACCTCTGCACGGCCCATGACCTGCATGCCGTGCAGGGTCCCGAACCCCTGATATTTGTCAAAGATGGCCAGACAGACCTGCGGGTTCTGTTCCAGGCCGATGAACTTTTTGCCGCCCTCGGTGAACATCCAGAAGCAGCCGTCATGGTAGCTGTACTCGATGGGGGTGCAGCGGACATACGTCCCCGCCCCGGTGGCCAGCGCGCAGGTATTGTTGGCCAGAATGTACGCTTCCGCCGCCTGCCGCAGGGCCGCCGGGTCCATCTTTGCATTGCCGGCATCCTTTTCATCCCAGTACCGGGCTGCCGCGGCGTATTCATCATGGGTCATGATGGGATCCTCCTTTTGTTTTTCTTCTATTATGACGTATTTCAAACGCAGATACAATCTTTTTTTGTGAGGCAGCCATGTCGTACACACCTGAACAGCTCTCCGAAGCCAAACGCCAGATCGACTCCCCCCTGCACAAGCTGCGGGAGGTGGTCAAGACCCTGGAAGCCAAGGAAGACCCCGACCGGTACAAGTCCCAGATCACCCTGGCCAGACGCCGTATCCAGGCGTTCACCATCGCCGGGGACCTGATCCGGCAGGAACTGGACAAGAAAGAATGAATGCAGGCCCCGGCCTTCCCTGCAGGGAAGGCCGGGGCCTGTTGGATCGGGGCTGCGTATCAGACCTCTCCGTTTCCGGCGGCACAGCTTTCCAGCCATGCATCCGCCTCGGTCCGGTCATGAAAAATGTGCAGGGTGCGCCCCTGCCGGTACTTGTCCAGAAGGGCATGGATGACCGGCAGCTGCTTTTGGGGAAAATCTTCGATCCAACGCCGGAACTCCGGGTCAAAGGTCGTTTCCACCCAGGGCAGATCCTCATGCGGCCTGCCCACCCGGGACGCCGCCCCGGCCAGACAGACTTCCAGCGGGTAGTCCAGCAGAAATACCGTGTCACATGCCTGCAGACGGCGCTCCATGGTGCGCAGATAGTTGCCGTCGATGATCCAGCGGTCCCCGCACAGGACCTCTTCCAGCCGGGTGTCAAATTCGGCATGGGAAATCTGGGTGCCATCCGGTTTATGCCAGATCCGGTCCAGATAGACCAGCGGCAGCCCGGTTTTGTCCCGCAGTGCCCGGGCAAAGGTGCTTTTGCCCCCGCCGGGGCAGCCGATGACCAGTATCTTTTGCATCTTGCCTTTCCTCCCCGCTGCATGGTGAAGTTCCTTTCATTATACGGAAGCCGGTTTTCCCCGTCAACCGCCCCTCTTGAACACCGGTTAGAAAAACCTGCCCGTTGCTTGACCACGCCTCGCTTGCGGTGCGGGGAAGGCCCGCGGTACAATACAGATACAGAAACCGCGCGGCTCTGAGACCATGAAAGGGAGGCATCAGCCTTATGGAACCCATTTCCCGTACTTTGGGCGGCAGCATCGCCGCCCTGCGCAAAGCCAAAGGTCTGACACAGGAACAGCTGGCCGCCCGGGTGGGGGTATCGGCCCCGGCCGTGAGCAAGTGGGAGACCGGAGTTTCCCAAAGTTAAAGAGATTGTCATGGACAATCCACGCTTACATATTTCTTTTGTACTCATAATCATACGCTTACGCTGAGACGAAAGATCATACTTTTTTCAAGATCCAGCCCCGAAACTCATCAGGGCTGGATTTTTACTTTTAACCAAGATTTTTCCACCTTAGGGCTTCCTTTTTGAAATTTTTGAAATCCTCAAAGGTTTCTTGCATCCGGACCAGGCGGTCGGCTGGGAAACCGAACGTTTTCTTTGTTTTGTTAATGGCATTGCACTAGTCCGAGATTCGCTCTTGCATAGGTGGCTGTAGTCATTGGCTCCCTTTTCTCGTTAGACAACAGTTGTATGCTTGAGATTGTTCTGGCTTCTCCATACTTGCTTAGATTTTTCTAGATTAATAGAAGAAAATTCGTGTAAACATGAAGAGCAATCTTGTGCTTTGAGAGGGCTTGTGGTATCCTGTTATTGATGTAAGTATCACTTCAAGCGCTTGATAACTAAGACAAGGGGAATGCTATGGAAGTTAGTTACAAAAAACTATGGAAAATCCTGATAGATAGAGATATGAAGAAAAAGGATTTGCAGGCGAAGGCCGGTATCAGCTGGGCATCCGTT
>CALXHN010000036.1 GCA_944388105.1 uncultured Gemmiger sp.
GTCGGCGTCCACCGCCTCGAAACGGTGGCGGTTTTTCCGTCGCTTTTTGGCGGCAAAAAGCGACAACTTCCCGGCAAACAGCCGCTTGCCGATAAAGCCACAGCACTACGGTGGCGGTTTTCGGTTCCTTTTTGACGCCAAAAAGGAACAACTCTCCCGCAAGCTCCCGCTTGCCCAAGAACCAGCAACCTTTTCTCTCATAAAGGAAATACCCAGAAAGGAAGTCTTACCTCATGATGGACAAAAATGCCAAGATTTATGTGGCGGGCCACCGCGGCATGGTGGGCAGCGCCATCCTCCGTGAACTGCAGCGTCAGGGCTACACCAACATCATCACCCGCACCCACAAGGAACTGGACCTGACCCGGCAGGACGCCGTGGAAGCCTTCTTTGCCGAGGAAAAGCCGGAATACGTCTTTCTGGCTGCGGCCAAGGTGGGCGGCATCGTGGCCAACGAGGAAGCCCTGGCCGACTTCATGTACGACAACATGACCCTGGAGATGAACGTCATCCACTCCGCCTGGAAGAACGGCTGCAAGAAGCTGGAATTCCTGGGCTCCAGCTGCATCTATCCCCGCATGGCGCCCCAGCCCATGAAGGAGGACTGCCTGCTCACCTCCGCCCTGGAAAAGACCAACGAGGCCTACGCCCTGGCCAAGATTTCGGGCCTGAAATACTGCGAGTACCTGAACCGTCAGTACGGCACCGACTACATCAGCGTCATGCCCACCAACCTGTACGGCCCCAACGATAACTACCATCCCACCCACAGCCATGTGGTGCCCGCCCTCATCCGCCGCTTCCACGAAGCCAAGGAGCAGAACCTGCCCTATGTCACCTGCTGGGGCGACGGCAGCCCCCTGCGTGAGTTCCTGTATGTGGACGACCTGGCCAACCTGTGCGTCTTTTTGATGAACAACTACTCCGGCAACGAGACGGTGAACGCCGGTACCGGCAAGGAACTGACCATCAAGGAACTCACCGAGCTGGTGGCCAAGGTGGTGGGCTACACCGGCGAGATCCGCTGGGATCCCTCCAAGCCCAACGGCACCCCCCGCAAGCTGCTGGACGTGAGCAAGGCAACCAAGCTGGGCTGGACCTACAAGACCGAGCTGGAGGACGGCCTGCGGCTGGCCTATGAGGACTTCCTCCACAATCCCATGCGCGCCGAGCGCTGATAAAACTGTTCCCACGGGAGAAAGGCGGACACCCCTTATGAATCTGATCCTTCTTTCCGGCGGCAGCGGCCAGCGGCTCTGGCCCCTGTCCAACAACATCCGGTCCAAACAGTTCGTGCCCCTGCTGAAGAACGGCAAGGGCGAGTACGAGAGCATGGTCCAGCGGGTCTACCGCCAGATCAAGCAGGCCGACCCCCGGGCCAACATCGTGGTGGCCACCGGCAAGCGGCAGGTCAGCACCATCAAGAACCAGCTGGGGGGCAAGGTCAGCGTCTGTGTGGAACCCTGCCGGCGGGATACCTTCCCGGCCATCGTGCTGGCCTGCACCTACCTCACCGACGTCATGGGCGTGCACCCCGACGAGCCGGTGGTGGTCTGCCCCGTGGACCCCTATGTGGACGACACCTATTTTGCGGCGGTGAAGCAGATGGCCCGTCTGGCCGGACCGGAAAACCCCCACGCCGCCAACCTGACCCTCATGGGCATCGAGCCCACCTATCCCAGCGCCAAATTCGGCTACATCATCCCCAAAAGCACCGACCCGGTGAGCCGGGTGTCCAGCTTCAAGGAAAAGCCGGACGAAGCCACCGCCGCCGCCTACATCGCAAAAGGCGCCCTGTGGAACGGCGGGGTCTTTGCCTTCCGGCTGCGGTATCTTCTGGCCATCGCCCACAAACAGCTGGATTTCCGGGGCTTTGCGGACCTGCAGGCCAACTACGGGATGCAGAAGCGGATCAGCTTTGACTACGCCGTGGCCGAAAACGAGCCGGACATCGCGGTCATGCGCTACGCCGGCCAGTGGAAGGACGTGGGCACCTGGAACACCTTCTGCGAGGTCATGGCCGACCCGGCCATCGGCAAGGTGCAGATGGACGAAACCTGCGAAAACCTCAACGTCATCAACCAGCTGAACATCCCCATCATCTGCATGGGCTGCAAGGATATGGTGGTGGCGGCGTCCAGCGACGGCATCCTGGTCAGCGACAAGGGCCGGTCCAGCCACATCAAACCCTTTGTGGAACAGGTGGAAGGGGAGGCCCGCTTTGCGGAAAAGAGCTGGGGTTCCTTCACCATTCTGGACGTGCAGCCCCAGGCCACCACCATCCGCATCGTGCTGAACCCCGGGCATCAGCTCACCTACCACAGCCATGAACACCGGGACGAGGTCTGGACCATCGTGGACGGCATGGGCCGCACCGTCATTGACGGGGACCAGCGCCCGGTGCGCCCCGGGGACGTGGTGACCATGCCCGCCGGCGTGCGCCATACCCTTATGGCTGACACCCGCCTGGAAGCCATCGAGGTGCAGATCGGCGCCGAGATCGACGTGGCGGACAAGCAGAAATACGAACTGTAAAGAAACCGAAAATAATACAAAATAAAAAAATCGCCGTCGGCGGACATGCGCCGGCGGCGCTCCGAGAACGCAAAAGGACAGCCCCCCGCAAGGGGCTGTCCTTTTGCTTTGGCAGATAAGGGGGAAACAATCTTCCCCGACACCCCGGCCCGAAGGCCGGGGGCGGGGCAGACAGAAGGAAACTTATTCGTTCACCAGCACCCGCATCTCGTAGGGCTGCAGCCACAGGTCCCGCACATCGGCGGCGGCGCCGGTGCGCCGGTCGCGGTAGGCGCCGTCCAGGGCGTCCAGCCACAGGTGCTGGGGTTCGGCGGTGAAGTTGAACACCCCCGCCAGGGTGCGGCCGGAATCCAGCCGCCGCACAAGGCCCAGCACCCCGTTGTTGTGGGTGTCCCAGGTGGTGAACCAGGCATCCGGGCCGAAGCAGGGGTCGCTGCGCAGTTCCCGCAGCGCTTCCAGCCCCTGCCACAGCTCGTTCTGCAGGGTGCCCGGTTCGCTGCGCTTGGCGGCGTTGTCCCAGTTGAATCTGGTGCGGTGCAGGTTGCGGCTGTCCTCCGCCAGGTCGGGGTCGTTCTTGTAGCCCCAGCCGTTGAGCTGGCCGATCTCGTCCCCGCTGTTCAGCATGGGGAATCCCTTGAAGAAGGCCATGGCCCCGTGCATCAGCAGGTCCCGGCGCAGCGCGGTCTGCAGGGCGGCTTCGCTGCCCTGTTCCAGGGCCTGCTCCACCCCGCACAGGCTGGCGGTGGTGCCGCAGCTGCGGGCGTCCCGGGTGGCGGGGTCGTAGTTGTACACCTCGCCCTTGGCCCAGCTGCCCTCAAACCGGCCTTCATAGAAGTGGTAGAGGAACTCCTTGTGCAGCTGGGGGTCGATGCCCAGGTACCGCTCCACATCCTCGTCCAGGCCCCAGCCGATGTCGTCGTGGCAGCGCAGGTAGTTCACGAACCAGCACTGGGGGCCCAGGGCGTTCAGGGCGTCCAGCTGGGCTTTCAGCAGCCGCACATCCCGGGAGGCCAGGGCGCTCCACAGGTTGACCATGGTGGACACACTGTACAGCATGTGACATTCCGGCTTGTCCGGGGTGCCGAAGTAGGCGGCCAGCTCGCGGGGGGCCATGACCACCTCCCCTTTCAGGATGACGGCGGGGCAGACGGTCTCCAGCACCATGCGGATGATCCGCACGATGGTGTGCACCTGGGGCAGGTTGCGGCAGTTGGTGCCCAGCTGCTTCCAGATGTAGGGCACCGCGTCGATGCGCAGCACCTCCACGCCCAGGTTGGCCAGATTGAGCATGCTGCGGGTCATCTCCACCAGCACGGCGGGGTTGCGGTAGTTCAGGTCCCACTGGTAGGGGTGGAAGGTGGTCAGCACCCACTTGTGCATCTCCTCGCACCAGGTAAAGTTGCCCGGGGCGGTGTTGGGGAACACCTGGGGCACCGTCCGCTCGTACTGGTCGGGGATGGTGCGGTCGTCAAAACAGTGGTAGAAGTTCTGGTAACAGGGGTCCCCGGCCTTGGCGCGGCGGGCCCATTCGTGGCTGGAAGCGGTGTGGTTCATCACAAAGTCCAGGCACAGGCTGATGCCCGCTGCCCGCAGCTTCTTGGTCAGGGCGGCCAGGTCGGCGTTGGTGCCCAGGGCGGGGTCCACCTGGTTGAAGTCCTCCACCGCATACCCCCCGTCGTTGTGGGGATGGGGCATTTTCAGAAGAGGCATCAGGTGCAGGTAGGTCAGCTTCTGCTCCTTCAGATAGGGCAGCTTGCGGGCCAGCTTTTTCAGGTCCCCGGCAAACAGGTCGGTGTACATGGTCATGCCGAACATGTTCCCCCGGCGGTACCAGCCCGGGTCCGCCTCCCGGGCGGCGTCCAGCTTTTTCAGTTCGGGGCTGCGGGCGGCCCAGGCTTCGGCCATGGCCTGCTCCAGGGTGTTCAGGGCGTCCCGGTCGTCGTACAGCTCCATGAACAGCCATTCCAGCTCGTCATGGCAGCGGGCCATGCGGGCATCAAACACCCCGGTGTCCCGGCGGCGGAAAAGGGTCTCCTTGGTTGCCATTGCAAAAACAGCTCCTTTTATTCAGCGGCGTTCATCTCGGCCAGAGTGGGCATGGCGGGAATGGCCCCGTGGCGGCTGGTGGTCAGGGAGGCCGCCTTGTTGGCGTAGGCCAGCATCTCTTCCAGCTGGGGGCGGGTCAGGCCGTCCAGCGCCCCTTCCCGGCGGCACAGGCGGGCCAGAAAGGCCCCGAAGAAGGTATCTCCCGCGCCGTTGGTGTCCCCCACCGTGCAGGGCACCCCCGGCACCGTGCCGGTCATCTCCCCGAAGCGGTAGTACACCCCGTCGGCGCCCAGGGTCACCAGCACCAGCCGGATGCCCCGGTCCGCCAGGGCGGCGGTGCCGGATGCCAGGTCGGCGGTGTCGGCCATCAGGGGCAGTTCCTCGTCGGAAATTTTCAGGATATCCACCATGCCCAGGGGCTTGCGCATCCGGCGCACGGCGGTGGCTTCATCCGGCCACAGGTTGGCCCGGTAGTTGGGGTCGTAGGTCACCAGGGCCCCCAGACTGCGGGCGGTCTCGGCGGCGCAGAGGGTGGTGGTGCGGGCGGGTTCCCGGGTCAGGCTCACGCTGCCGAAATGCAGGATGCGGGCCTCCCGCAGCAGTTCCGGGGGGATCTCATCCTTCAGCAGCATGGAGTCTGCCCCCGGGTCCCGGTAGAAGGTGAAATCCCGTTCCCCCTTCTCGTCCACCGACACCACCGCCAGGGTGGTGTGCTGTTCCTCGTCCACGGCCAGGGCCCGGGCATCCACCCCGTTTTCCTCCAGCACGCTGCGCAGATACCGCCCGAAGGCGTCCTGCCCCACCTTGCTGATCAGGGCGGTGGAAGCCCCCAGCCGGGCCGCGGCCACCGCCAGGTTGGCGGGAGCACCCCCGGGATTTGCCGCAAACCGGGGGATGCCGGCCTCGTTCACGCCGGTCTGGGTCAGGTCAATGAGCACTTCTCCGATGGCAACGATGTCCATACTGATTCCTCCGTTTTCTGTGGGGTCAGGGCAGGCGGGTCAGATGCAGCTGCAGGCTGGGAGCGTCCCCGATCATGTGGGGCAGGATGTACCCCGCATACATGAGCATGCTGCCGCTGCACACCGCCCCCACCTGGCTGTCGGGTTTGTCCCCGGACTCGGGGGTTTCGGTGGTGCCGTACACCCGCAGCTCGTCCACCTTGTACAGGGCGTCCTCCTCCAGGCCTTTCAGGCACAGGTGCAGGGGACGGGCGTTGGCTTCGGGGTGGGTCAGCACCAGGCTGACCAGGCTTTCACCCTCGGTCACCGTCTGCCAGGCCACATAGCGGGGCTGGCGGTCGGGGTCGCGCAGGCGGTAGTAATCGCCGTTCTGGATCACGTCGTAATAGCGCTGGAAGGTCTTGATCTGCTGGCGCACCTGGCCGCATTCCTCGTCGGTCAGGCGGCCCAGGTCCAGCTCATACCCGAAGGTGCCGGACATGGCCACCACCGCCCGGGTCCACAGGGGCACGGTGCGGCCGGTCTGGTGGTTGGGGCAGGCGGAAACATGGGCGCCCATGGCCGACACCGGATACCCGAAGGAGGTGCCGTGCTGGATGGTCAGCCGCTCGATGGCGTCGGTGTTGTCGCTGCACCAGATCTGGGGGAAGTAGCACAGCATGCCGGCGTCAAACCGGCCGCCGCCGCCGGCGCAGCCCTCAAACAGCACATGGGGGAAGGCGGTGGTCAGCCGGTCCAGCAGGCGGTAGACCCCCAGCATGTACCGGTGGGCCACTTCGCCCTGGCGTTCGGGGGGCAGGGCACGGCTGTATACGTCGGACATGTTCCGGTTCATGTCCCATTTGATGTATTCGATGTGGTTCTCGGCCAGCAGGGCGCTGAGGCGTTCCACCAGGTAGTCCACCACCTCGGGGCGGCTCAGGTCCAGCACCAGCTGGTTGCGGCCCATGGCCGGACTGCGCCCGGGCAGGGTCAGGGCCCAGTCGGGATGGGCCCGGTACAGGTCGGAATCCTCGCTGACCATCTCCGGCTCCACCCACAGGCCGAATTTCATGCCCAGGGCGTTCACCCGCTCAATGAGGGGGCGCAGGCCGCCGGGAAGCTTCTCCTCGTTCACATACCAGTCGCCCAGACCGGCGTTGTCGTCGTTGCGCTTGCCGAACCAGCCGTCGTCCAGCACCATCATCTCCACCCCCAGGGAGGCGGCCTTTTCCGCAATGCGGCAGATGGTGTCGGTGTTGAAGTCGAAGTAGGTGGCCTCCCAGTTGTTGATGAGCACCGGGCGGCGGGTATAGCGGAAGGGGCTGCGGCAGATGTTGCGCCGCAGGAACTTGTGGTAATGGCGGGACAGGTCTCCCAGGCCGCCGGCGGAGCAGCAGAGGAGCACTTCGGGGGCGGTGAAGCTCTCCCCGGGTTCCAGCTGCCAGCTGAACCGCTCGTCGTGCAGGCCGCTGACCACCCGGGTCAGGCCGTTCTGGTCCACCTCCATGTCGGTGCGGTGGCTGCCGGAGTAGACCAGCATCACCCCGTAGCACAGGCCGTGGTCCTCGGTGGCGTCATGGTCGCACAGGATCACGAAGGGGTTGTGGTGGTGGCTGGACGCGCCCCGGGTGGAGGAGACGGTGGTGATGGCGGCGGGCAGGGGCGCCCGTTCCATCTTGCGCTCCATGGCGTGGCGGCCGTGGAAATGCACCAGGTCCCAGTTGCCGAAGGGCAGGTCCAGGCAGGCCGAAGCCGCCTTTTCCAGCCGCAGGGGGGCGGCGCCGGCGTTTTTCAGCCGCACTGCCCGGGTGATCACGTCCTGTTCGGCAAACACGCCGTACAGCAGTTCCAGGCACAGGCCGGTCACCGGGTCCTTCATCCGGATGCACAGGGTCTCGGCCTCGGCGCCCTCGTCGTGGGCGCAGGGCAGGCCGTCCAGGGTGTATTTGCCGGGAGTGATCTCGTGGGATTCATACAGGAAGTCCGCCCCGGCGGCGCCGTCGGGGTCCCGGACCACCAGGCAGGACAGGCGGAAGTCCCCCACGTTGCAGCCGGTGTATTCCTGGGGCAGCACGTCGGGCGAGACGCCGCGCCGCAGCCGGCAGGGGTAATAGTCCGGCGAAAAGCCGTGGTCGGCCGGGGGATACAGCTCCCGCAGGTCGCCGCGGCCGATCTTGCGGCCGTAGTACATATGCAGCAGGCGGCCCCGCTCATCCACCCGCATCTGGTAGGTGGTGTGGATGGTCTGCAGGGTGAAAGTTTGCGTTCTGGCGTCGAATTGAATGCCCATAACTAGGGTTCCTCCTGAAGAAAGAATATATAGCCAGGTGCGCCGCGCCGCCCGGGGCGGGCGTGCACCGAGTTTTCCCAAGAAAGGCGGCAGGCGGGCGGTTTGCCGCAGCCCGCCTGCCGCCGGAGGTGTCCCCCGCGGGGACGTTCAAGGGCAGGGACGGCAGCTTATTTGCCGCCGGTCATGGCGATGCCCTGGATGAACTGTTTCTGGAAAATGAGGTACAGAATGACCATGGGGATCATGGCCAGCAGGCTGCCGGCCATCAGCACGGGGAAGTTGGTGGTGTACTGACCGTTCAGGGTGGACAGGCCGGCGGACAGGGTCATCTTGTTCAGGTCGGTGTTGCAGATCAGCGGCCACATCAGGTCGGAGTACGCGAACACGGCGGTGAAGATGGCCAGGGCGGCGCAGCTGGAACCGGTCAGGGGGAACATGACCTTGGTGAAGGTCTGCCACTTGTTGCAGCCGTCCAGATAGGCGGCTTCGGCGATCTCATTGGGGATGCCCAGGTAGGTCTGCCGCAAAAAGAAGGTGCCGAAAGCGGACACCAGGCCGGGGAAGACCAGGGCGAAGATGGTGTTGGTCAGGCCCATGTGTGCCAGCATCAGGTACTGGGGGGTGATGAAGATCTGGCTGGGCAGCATCATCTGCACCAGCACGATGCCGAAGAGCAGGTTCTTGCAGGGGAACTGCAGCTTGGCGAAGGCATAGCCGGCCATGGAGCTGAACAGCACCGCGCAGAGTACCCGGAAGACGATGAGCAGACCGGTGTTGACGTACAGGTTGACGAAGGGGAGGCTGGCCAGGGCGGTGGAGAAGTTGGAGATCTGCCAGGTGGAAGGGAAGATCTGGGGCGGGATGGCCATGGACTCGGCCTGGGTCTTGAAGCTGGTCAGGATCATCCACACGAAGGGGAAGATCATGAGCACGCTGCCCAGGATCAGCACAATGTACGTCAGCGTGGTGGAAAGTCTTTTGCTGCTTTTCATACTGGTATTCATACTTTACACCTCGTAATTGACCCACTTTTTCTGGCCCACGAACTGGATGATGGTGACGACACCGATCAGCAGCACGGTCCAGACGACGATTGCGGACGCATAGCCCTTGTCACCGGCCACGAAGCTTTCGCGGTAGAACAGGGACATCAGGCTCTGGGCATCATTCAGCGCGGGGTTCGCTTCATCGACCATCATGTAGATCAGGTCGAAGACTTTCAGCGAGGACATCAGGCGCATGATCATGACGACGAAGAGGGTGGGCGAGACCATGGGCAGGGTGATGGAGAAGAACTGCTTGACCTTGGACGCACCGTCCAGGTCGGCGGCCTCGTACAAAGTGGCGGACACGTTCTGCAGACCGGCCAGCAGCAGCACGGCGTCGTAGCCGATGTTGCTCCAGATCTGGACGATGGCGCAGGTGAAAAGTACGATGCTGGGGTTGGTCAGCCAGCCGATATTGGCTCCCAGTACGGAGTTAATGATACCATACTGAGAGTTAAAAATCCACTTCCAGACCATGGCCACGGCGGCGGGGGCCACCACCATGGGCAGGAAGAAGATGGCCCGGAAGGTGGTGCGGCCGCGGATCTTGCTGTTCAGCAGCACCGCCACCAGCAAGGCCAGGAAGATGCCCACCGGCACGGTGAGGATGCAGAACAGGATGGTGTTCCAGGTGGCTTTCCAGAATTCGGTGTTCTGGAACATCTCCACATAGTTGTCGATGCCCTCGAACTCAAACATGCCGAAGGGCTTGGACTTGGAAAAGCTCATGCGGATGGTATCAATAAAGGGCCAGATGTTCAGTACCAGCAGACCGATGATGGTGGGGGCCACCATCAGCAGGCCCCACACCGCACCGTCGCGGGCCAGTTTGGATGTCTTCTGCATGACGATGCCTCCTTATTCGTAATACTCGGCGCTGGCTTCGTCCACCGCGTCCTGCATGGCCTGCAGGCCGCTGTCCAGGTCCAGCTCACCGGTATAGATCTTCAGCAGGGTGTCGCTGACTTCGCTCTTCCACTCGGGGCGGGCGGCGTTGTTGACGCTCTGGATGCAGTAGTCGAACATGTCGATGAAGGGCTGCACGTTGATGGGGTATTCGTCGAACACGCCCACCCAGGTCTCTTCCAGGCCCTCATAGGCCGGGATGGCGGCGCCGCTTTCGCCCTGGATGCGCTGGCCTTCCTCACTGCCGAAGAACTTCAGCACGTCCTTGACGATGTCCAGGTGCTTGTTCTTGGCGCTGGTGGCGTAGCTCAGACCGTTGGAGATGGTGGCCCGGCCGTCGCCGCTCAACGGGTCCGGGCAGGCGGGCAGGACAGCCACGTCCCACTTGCCCACCATGTCGGGGTAGTTCTGCAGCTCACTCAGGATGTTCCAGTCACCTTCCAGGAACATGGCGCCCTTCTCGGAGAAGAAGGCGGTGCCGGGGGCGGTTTCCGCAAAGTAGTTCTGGTCGGGGCACCAGTCATAGCTCTGCAGCCCGATGTAGAACTCCATGCCTTTCTTGGTGGCGGGGTCCAGGAAATTGCCCCGGGTCTTGTCCTCGGTCAGGATGCTGCCGCCGGCCTGGTACACAAAGTTCCAGTAGCCCAGCTGGTCATCGCCGTAGGCCATGTAGCCGTACTTGCCGGTGGCGTCGTAGATCTTCTGGGAAGCGTCCACCAGGTCGTCCCAGGTCCAGGTCTCGTCGGGGTAGGCCACGCCTGCCTCATCAAACATTTCCTTGTTGTACACAAGGCCCACGGTGTCCTTGTCCTTGGGCACCGCATACAGATTGCCGTCCGACCCGCTGGCGTTGGCCAGGGAAATGTCGGAAAAATGCTCCGTCTCCACAATGTCGGAGCAGTCCGCCAGCTTGCCGTTGTCGGCGTACTTCAGGATCTCGTTGGTGTGCATCCAGAAGATGTCCGGCATCTGGTTGCTCATGGCTGCCGCTTCCAGCTTGGTCCAGTACTCGTCCCAGCTGGTCACCTGCACCTCAATATGTACGTTGGGGTGCTCGGCGGTGTAGGCATCACACATGGCCTGCATGCCGTCCCGCTGGGCCACGTCCCAGATCTGGAACGTCAGGTTGACGCTGCCGTCCGAACCGCCCGAACCGCAGGCCGTCAGCCCGGTTCCCAACCCGGCTGTGACGCACGCCGCCATCAATCCGGCAAGCAACTTCCGTTTGATGTTCATAAGATGTTTTCCTCCTGTCTGATCGTTTGCAGTGGTTTTCTGCCAGCCCGGCCGGTGCGGCAGCGGCAGGGTCTTCTATGACCTTGCCAATGTGCTGAAATTTCTGGGAACTTTTTGTGCAATGTGCACTATGCACAAATTATTTCCCGATCTGACGGCTTTATTATACATTCTGACAAAGAAAGGGTGAATATCCTGCTGCCAGTTTTTATATCTCAATTTAGCGGTTTTCTGCAATTTTCGTTGAAGTCATGACGCATCAGGGTATATAATAAGAAAAAAACAAGAAAAATTACGGGGGTGGCCGGCAATGCAGCAGAATAACGATATCCAGACAGAAAACAAGCTGAAGTTTCATGTTTTCCAGGACGAGCGTTTTGTGGACCTGAACCTGTACCAGTACGGGTGGGAGCGCACCGAGCCGCTGCACTCCTACGGTCCCCACGCCCGCAACCACTATCTGTTCCATTATGTCATAGCGGGGCGGGGGGTGCTGTATGACGACGACCAGGCCTACAAGATCGAAGGGGGGCACGGGTTCCTCATCGTGCCGGGGGTGCCCACCACCTATGTCTCCGACCGGGAGGACCCGTGGGAGTACACCTGGATCGAGTTCGACGGCCTGCGTGCCCGGGAAAGCCTGAGTCTGGCGGGGCTCAGCCGCCGCCAGCCGGTGTACACCCCCCTGAACCGGGAGGCCGGCCGCCTGCTGCAGGAACAGATGCTCTACATCGTCAACCATCCCCAGGCCAGCCCCATCCACATCATCGGGCAGGGGTTCCTCTTCCTGGACCGGCTGGTGCAGTCCTCCTCCGCCCACCGGGAGCAAAGCCAGCGCCGGCTGCGGGACTTTTACATGAAGGAAGCCCTTTCCTTTATTGAACAGAACTACCAGCGGGACATCTCCATCGAGGAGATCGCCGCCTTCTGCGGGCTGAACCGCAGCTATTTCGGCAAGGTCTTCCGGGACACCATGGGGGAAAGCCCCCAGGCCTTCCTGCTCCACTACCGCATGGCCCGGGCGGCCCAGCTGCTGAAGGAGAGCACCCTGCCCATCAGCGCCATCAGCGCCATGGTCAGCTATGCCAACCAGCTGCATTTTTCCCGGGCCTTCAAGTCGGTGTACGGCATGGCCCCCCGGGATTACCGGACCGCCCACTTTGTCCAGCCCCAGGAAACCCCCTGACCCGCACCGGAACAAAACAGCCCCCGGGCCGCCGAAAGGCGGCCCGGGGGCTGTTTTGTCTGCAAAAGGTTCAGTCGGCGTCCCGGAAGCGCTCCACCCGCATCTTCAGGTGGTACTTCTTGCGCAGCTGGGCGATGGCGTCCATCATATCGGACTTGTGGTGGGCGTCAATGGCCCCCTGGTCCCGCCAGCGGTCGATGAGCAGGACCGTCTCCGGGTCCTGGGCGGGGTAGTAGTAGGCGTAGCCCAGGTTGCCCTCCTCGGCGCGGATGCGGTCCACCAGACCGCTTTCGGTCATCTCCCGGGCAAAGTCCCGGGCGCTGCCGTTGGTCCCGGTGTAAAAGATGTGAATGGTGATGCTGCTGTTCATGCCGCGTTCCTCCGTTTCTTTTTGATGCTTCCAGTATACACCATTCCGGCGGGGATGTCTTCTTTTTTCAAATTGTGCAAAGCCCCTGCAGCGCCCGCACGGAGGTGTCGGCGGTGACGTGCAGGGTCACGTCCAGCCGGGAACAGAGGCCGGCCAGCGGTTCCCCGAAATAACAGAAACTCCGGGTGACCTGCCCGCCCAGGCAGAGGCACTGGGGGCGGAATGCCCGCAAAAAGGGGTCCAGGGCGTCCCGCAGCCGGATGCCGAAGGCCGCAAAGCAGGCCAGGGCCTCCCGGTCACCCTGGGCACACAGGGCCGCCAGCTGGGCGCCCTCCAGGGGCTGCCCCAGCCGCTGGGCGCACAGGGCCATCAGGCCGCGCTTGCTGATATAGTCGTCGATGCAGCTGTCCAGAAAGGGCGCCGAATAAATATAGCCGCCGGGAGGGACCCCGGGCGAGCCCTCGGGGGCAAGGCTGTCCCCCAGACCGAAAGCACTGCCGCATCCGGTACCGATGCACACCGCCAGGGACCGCCGGCTGCCGGCCGCGCTGCCGTACCGGATCTCACCCAGGGCAAAGGCGGCCACATCGTTGATGAACCGGATGTCCTGCGGCGCCGGCACCCGGTCCTGCAGCCGGGTGAAGAGCGCGCGGCGCAGATCCGTGCCGTACAGGGCATCGTATTTGTCCAGGCCCCGGAGCAGGCAGATTCCGTTTTCATAGTCGAACGGCCCGGGAAAGGCCAGCCGCAGCCCGCCCACCGGGCCGGAGGCCCCGGAACGGGCGTCCAGTTCCCGGAATACCCGGGCAAAGTGGTCCAGCAGGGGACCGGCGTCTTCTTTTGCCTGGGCGGGAAAGTGCTGCAGGGGCGCCAGCAGAACGCCCTTGTCCACCGGAGCCCCTTTGAGCTCGGTCCCGCCCACGTCCAGACAAAGCAGGGGAGCCGCCATTTTAACGCCTTCTTTCGTTGTGATTTTACAGCCACAGTATAGCAGGCAAACAAGAATATGTAAATACATATTTGAAAAAATCTCAAATAGATTTCAGATATGTATTGACAAATGCTTCCCCGTCCCCTATGCTGTAGGTACAACAAGGCCAAGGAGGCGGACATTGTCATGATGAGAGCGGAAAAAGAGGAGACCGGGCGGTATGTGCTGTTCCCCCGGGTGAAGGCGGAGTGCCCGGAGGCCCGGGTCAGCCAGGGGGCCCCGGCCATCGGGGCGGCTCTGCGCGGGGCCATGCAGGGGCACAAGGTGCTGTGTGTGGAGTGCTATCCGGGGGTGGACCAGGAGGAGGTCCTGGCCTGCCTGCAGCCGGTGGGGGCACAGCTGGTGGTGCACAGCGATGACCTGGCGTTTGAGCCGGAAAAGATGGACGCGGTCCTGGAACAGGACCTCCTGCCGGAGGACCCGGTCTTCGGCATCATGACGGTGCGGCGGCTGAAGGACTTCTTCTATCCGGACAAGATCCGGGAAGCCCGCAGCCGCATCCAGGCCGCCGACGGCCCGGTGGTGGTCTATGGGGTGGGGGCCAGCCTGGTCCACCCGGGGGATGTGCAGGTGGTGGCCGACATCACCCGCTGGGAGATCCAGCTGCGCTATCGCCGGGGGCTTTCCAACTGGCGCACTGCCCGGACCGACCTGCCCAAACTGAAAAAGTACAAGCGGGGCTTTTTTGCCGAATGGCGCTGGGCCGACCGGGAGAAGGACCATCTGCTCAACACCATGGACTTCTACCTGGATATGACCACCCAGGGCAGCCCCGCCATGGTGGACGGGGCCTCCTACCGGGAAGCGCTGCGGCAGACGGCCCGTCGCCCGTTCCGGATGGTGCCCTACTTTGACCCCGGCGTGTGGGGCGGCCACTGGATGAAGGACCATTTTGAACTGCCGGAAAACGGCAGCAACTATGCCTGGAGCTTTGACGGCGTGCCGGAGGAGAACAGCCTGCTGCTGGACTTTGGCGGCGCCCTCATCCAGACCCCGGCCCTGAACCTGGTGCTGCAGCAGCCCCGGGCGCTGCTGGGGGAGCGGGTCCACGCCCGTTTCGGCAAGGAATTCCCCATCCGGTTCGACATGCTGGACACGGTGGGCGGGCAGAACCTGTCTTTGCAGGTCCACCCTCTCACCGAGTACATCCAGAACACCTTCAACATGCGGTATACCCAGGACGAAAGCTACTATATCCTGGACGCCGGCGAGAACGCCTCGGTGTGGCTGGGGGTGAAGGAGGGGACAGACCCCGCGGCCATGGAGCGGGACCTGCGTCTGGCCCAGGCGGGGGGCGCGCCCTTCCCGGCGGAAAAGTACATCAACAACATCCCGGTGAAAAAGCACGACCATGTGCTGATCCCGGCGGGGACCACCCACTGCTCGGGGGCCGATACCATGGTGCTGGAGATCAGCGCCACACCCTACATCTTCACCTTCAAGCTGTGGGACTGGGGGCGCCTGGACCTGGACGGCAAGCCCCGGCCCATCCACATCGACCACGGCATGGCGAACATCCAGTTTGACCGGGACACCGCCTGGGTGCGGGAAAACCTGGTGGGCCAGACAAAGGAAGTCTGCCGGGATGAGAACGGTCTGGTGGAGCGCACCGGCCTGCATGAGCGGGAGTTCATCGACACCTACCGGTATACCACTTCCGGCCGGATGCCGGTGCACCGGAACGGCAGCGTGCAGGTGCTGAATCTGGTGGACGGTGCCCGGGCCCTGATCACCAGCCCCACCGGCGCCTTTGAACCCTTTGCGCTGCATTACGCCGAGACCTGCATCCTGCCCCAGGCGGCGGGGGAGTATGCCATTGAATCCCCCGACGGCGGGCAGATCATGGTGATCGCGGCCAGCGTCCGGCCCTGACCTTGCGCCGGGGCAGCCCCGCTGGTATACTGGAAGGAACAAGGATACCGGAACGGAGGGCAGCCATGGCCAAGTCTTTGCATGAGCAGGCGGCGGAATACATCCGCACCCGCATTGCCTCGGGAGAGTATGCGGTGGGGAGCCAGATCCCCACCGAAAAGGAGCTCTGCGCCTTACTGCAGGTCAGCCGGCCCACCCTCCGGCAGGCGCTGGACGCCCTGACCCGGGAAGGGGTCCTGTCCCGGGTGAAGGGCCGGGGGACCTTTGTGACAAGGCCGAAGGTGGTCCACGAATCCACCAGCTTCATCACCGGCTACCGGGCGGAGAGCGAACGCAACCACCGCACCCTGCGGACCCGGGTGCTGGAGATCGGGGTGGTCCGGGCGTCGGAATCCGTATCCGCGGCCCTGGAATTGCCCCAGGGGGCCAGGGTGACCCGCCTGGTGCGGGTGCGCCATCTGGAAGGGTGCAACGACAACGCCCCGGTGGTGTACACCACCCTCTACGTTCCCTGCAAGTATTTCCCGGACATGGCGGAACTGGATTTTACCGACCTGTCCTTCTACGGCGTGCTGGCGGACCGGGGCCTGGACGTGCGTCGGGCCAGCCGGCGGCTGGAAGTGGTGCCGCCGCCCCCCGAGGTGAGCGCGGGCCTGCGGCTGGGCCCCTTTGAGCCCGCCGTCTACATCACATCGGTGGGCCGGATGGCCAACGACCGCCCCATCGAATATACGGAAAGCTATTATCCGGCCGGCAGCAGCCGCTTCCTGATCGAGGTGAACCGCTGACAGCCGGTGCCCCGGAAAAGCATCGCCCCCGCATGGCAGCAGACCATGCGGGGGCGATGCTTTTTTTGCGGATTCTCATTTCTTCCCGGCCAGCAGCCCCCGGTAGAGGATCTCCGAGCTCACATAGCTGACCTCCTGGGACATGCCCGGGTGCTCCATGAGGAAGAGGATCTTCACCGCCAGACGGGCCCCCAGGGTCTTGGGGCGCACGTCCACGGTGGTGATGCGGTCGGCAATGTTCAGGTATTCGCTGTTGTTGTCAAAGCCGGTGAGGGCGATGCGGCCTTCCGGGTCGATGCCGTGCTCCTCGAAATACCGCTGGATGAAGTGGGCGATATAGTCGCTGACGCACACAAAACCGTCGGGCCGGGTCTTCATGTGTTCCAGGAAATAGCTGATCTCCTCATAGTGGGTGCGCAGCCCCAGCGGCCCGGTGAGGCACAGGTCCGGGTCGGGGGTCAGGCCCCGCTCGGCGTGGGCGTCCAGGAAACCCCGGTAGCGCTCGGTGTTGGTCTGGGCGTAGGCCACATCCCCCAGGAACCCCAGCCTGGTGTGGCCCTTGTCCAGCAGGCGGCCGGTGATCTGGCGCACCTGCTCCCGGCCTTCGATCAACAAAAGGTCCCCGTGTAAACGGGAAAAGGGCAAAGCGGGAATGGTATCCAGATACACCTTGGGCAGGGGCAGGTCGGCCAGCATCTGCAGAAGGGGCGGGCAGTAGACGTTGAGCACGATGATGCCCTCCACCGACCCGTCGGTAAGGCTGGCGGGCAGAGCAAAGCCCTCTTTATAAGAGGTAGGCAGGTAAGTATACATCAGGTTAACGCCCTTGGCGGACAGATCCTTGGCGATCTGGTGGATGATCTGCATCCAGAACACCGAGGACTCCGGCCGGCAGACCACCACCGCCACGCTGCGGCCGTGGCGGGTCTGGGGCGCGGGCTCCGCCGGTCGGGCGGACTGGAAATAGCCCATTTCCTCGGCCTTGGCCTGGATCTGGCGCCGCAGGGCGTCGGACACGCCGGGGCGGTTGTTCAAAGCCTTCCACACGGAGATGCGGGAGGTGGATAGGGCGTCCGCAATGTCCTGCATGGTGGGTTTGCTCATAATGGTACACTCCGTTTGCATTGTTTAGAATAATTCCATTATACAGTGCCCGTGAAAAAAAGACAATATATATGTTAACAAAAGTTAACTTCAAAAATTGACCATTTTGGCAAAACAAATAAAATAAGGCTGATAAGTTACAAAAAAATGACGCAGCCAACAAAGAGACCGGAATTTTATGCAGTTTGACGGTTGACATCAGGTCGTGAAATAGTTAATATTAAGCTAACAAATGAAAACGTGCGGCCTGCGGGATGTTAACGATGTTAACGGGGCGTTAACTAACGGCCGCGCCACCGGCAATTTATTTGTGAGAAAGGAGCGAATCTCATGAAAAAGGAGAAAGCGGCCCCCGCCGCCCAGTCACAGCGCAGGCGCAGGCACTGGACCCGGGACGACACCGAGCTGACCCTGCTGGGCCTGCCCGCCACCATCTGGTTTGCGGTGTTCTGCTATCTGCCCATGTTCGGCCTGATCATCTCGTTCAAGGAGTTCAAGCTGGTCCCGGGCAAGGGGTTCCTGGTCAGCCTGTTCCAGAGCGACTGGTGCGGGTTCAAGAACTTCAACTTCTTTTTGTCCAGCAACACCTTCGGCATGCTCTTGCGCAACACCCTGCTGTACAACCTGGTCTTCATCGTGATCAACCTGGTCATTCCGGTTACCCTGGCCATCATCATCAACCAGCTGTACTCCAAGTTCGCCTCCAAATGCTACCAGACCATGATGTTCTTCCCCTACTTCATGTCCTGGGTCGTGGTCAGCTACTTCGTCTACGCCTTCCTGAACCCGGACAAGGGCCTGGCCAACAACATCATCCAGTTCTTCGGCGGGGACAAGGTCATGTGGTACTCCGAACCCAGCTACTGGCCCTTCATCCTCACCTTCATGTCCACCTGGAAGTCCATGGGCTACAACATGGTGGTCTATCTGGCCAGCATCACCGGCATCGACGCCACCCTGTATGAGGCGGCCCTGCTGGACGGCGCCACCAAGTGGCAGCAGGCCAAGTACATCACCATCCCCTCCATCAAGCCCATGATCATCATGATGTTCATCCTGAACATCGGCAAGATCTTCTACTCCGACTTCGGCCTGTTCTGGCAGGTCACCCAGGGCGTGCCCAACTCCCTGTACAACGTGGTCAGCACCTTCGATACCTACATCTACCAGGCCATCCAGAGCCAGGTCAGCGTCGGCCAGACCGCCGCGGCCGGTCTGTTCCAGGCCGCCTGCTGCTGCATCACCATCCTGCTGACCAACTTCATCGTCTCCAAGATCGATGAAGACAGCGCCATCATCTGAGGAGGGAGGAGACAGTCATGACCATTTCCGAAAAACGCCAGTCCCGCAAAGCCGAGAAGGCCCTGGAAAAGGAGGAGGCCAAAGCCGCTTTCCGCCTGAACCAGATCAAGCCCATGACCAACGGGCTGTTCAACGCCCTCTTCGTTCTGCTCTCCTTCATCTGCCTGTTCCCGGTGTTCTATGTGGTGATCATCTCGGTCAGCTCGGAGGAGTCCATCCGCCTCAACGGCTACGCCCTCATCCCGGAGACCTTCTCCGCCAGCGCCTACACCTTCCTGTGGAACGAGCGGGGCACCATCGCCCACGCCCTGTTCATCTCGGTGCTGGTCACCGTTATCGGCACCGTGCTGGGCGTGCTGCTCACCACCACCATGGGGTATGTGCTCTCCCGTCCGCAGTACCGCCTGCGCAACTTCTTCAACTGGGTGGTCTTCATCCCCATGATCTTCAACGGCGGCATGATCGCCAACTACGTGGTGGTGGCCAACATGCTCCACCTCAACGACACCATCTGGTGCCTGGTGCTGCCCCTGGCCGTATCCAGCTTCAACGTCATCATATCCAAGACCTTCTTCCGAACCACCATCCCCGATTCCATCATCGAGTCGGCCAAGATCGACGGCGCCTCCCAGCTGACCATCTTCAGCCGCATCGTGGTGCCCATCTCCAAGCCGGTCTTCGCCACCATCGGCCTGTTCCTCACCTTCGGGTACTGGAACGACTGGTTCCAGTCCAGCCTGTACATCTCCAAGAACAACCTGTACAGCCTGCAGGCCCTGCTGAACAACATGATGAAGAACCTGGACTACATCGCCAACAACCCCTCTGCCGGCCTGAGCCTGCAGCAGTACCGCAACTCCATGCCGTCGGAATCGGTGCGCATGGCCATTGCGGTGGTCATCGTCATCCCCATCGCCTGCGCCTATCCCTTCTTCCAGAAATACTTCATTTCCGGTCTGACGATCGGCGCGGTCAAGGGCTGATTTTCCGTGTGTCTTTGGCAGGGAACCCTCCCTGCTCCGCAATCCAACCATACAAAAGGAGAAACAAGATGAAAAAGTTCTACAAAGCACTTGCGCTGGGCATGACCGGCGCCATGGCGCTGAGTCTGGCTGCCTGTGGCGGCAGCAGCTCTTCCGCCGCCACCGGCGACACCGCTTCCACCGGCTCCGAGGGTGTCGTCACCCTGAAGTGGGTCACCGTCGGCAACGGCCAGCCCACCAACTATGACGCCTGGCTGCAGCAGATCAACCCCTACCTGGAAGAGAAGATCGGCGTCAACCTGGACGTGCAGGTCGTCTCCTGGGGCGACTGGGACAACCGCCGCAACGTCATCGTCAACACCAGCGGCGAGTATGACATCCTGTTCACCAACATGAACACCTATGTCAACGACATCCATATCGGCGCCTTCTACGACATCAGCGAGCTGGTCAAAACCGCCACCCCCGACCTGTACGCTTCCATCCCCGAAGATTACTGGGAAGCCTGCGAAGTGGGCGGTAAGCTGTACGCCGTGCCCTCCTACAAGGACTCCTCCATCACCGAGTACCTGGTCTGGGATAAGGAACTGGCCGAATCCACCGGCTTCACCATCCCCGAAGCCATCTCCATGGCCGACCTGGGCACCATGACCGACACCCTGACCAAGATGAAGGACGCCTCCGGTGAAGCTTCCTTCCCCATGAACCAGAACGGCGCCACCTGGGC
>CALXHN010000037.1 GCA_944388105.1 uncultured Gemmiger sp.
TCTTTTCGCCCAGACCGCCGCCCACGGCGATAACCTCGCCCTTGTGGCCTTCCTCGGTGCTGGTGACGGCGATGGCAGCCTGGGTGCGGACCTCCTCATAAAAGGTCAGGAACTGGTTGCCGTTGTCGTCCTTATAGGTGCCGGTCTTGAAGGTCTGGTTGGTCTTGTCGGTGTAAACGGGGATATCATCTTCCGCGAAGATGGTGCTGACAGTTTCGTCCGTCGTTTTCATGGGCAGACCGTTGGCGTCATACCGGATCTCGGCCCCCACCGGGATATCACTCCGGATCTCCTCCTCGTGCCACAGGGCATAGAAGAGTTCGTCGTTGTTCCAGGTGTTGTTGAGCATGAGCTGCTCCACCGAGTTCTGGACGTCCGGGTCCACGGTGGTGTACACACGCAGACCGCCGTTGAAGATCATGTCCTGGGCTTCGGCGTCGCTTTCCAGGTTGTAGGCCTCTTTCAGGTCCTTGGTCAGCTGGGTGATGACCGCCTCGGTGAAGTAGGAGTTGTTGGAGCTGACGGCCACGTTCTCGGTCTTGGATTTGCTCTCCGCCAGGGTGATGGTCTCGGCGGTGGCGGAATCATAGTCCGCCTGGGAGATGTAGCCCTGGTTGAGCATCTCATACAGCACGTGATTGCGGCGCTGGATCAGATTTTCCGGGTTGGTGAAGGGATTGTAGCCGGTGGGATTCTTGGAGATGGACGCCAGCACCGCACATTCGGACAGGGACAGCTCGCCCACGCTCTTTCCGAAGTAGGTGTTGGCGCCGGCTTCCACACCCTCGATGGTGCCGGTCAGGGGCACGGTGTTCAGGTAGGCTTCCAGGATGGTCTCCTTGCTGTACCGGTTGGCCAAACCGATGGCGCGGAAGATCTCGCGCACCTTACGCATATAGTCCACTTTGTCGTCGTCGGTCAGGTTTTTGACCAGCTGCTGTTCCAGCGTGGACGCGCCCTGCTGGCTGCCCAGCAGCTGCTGGCCGGTCAGCTCGTTGAGGGCGGCGGCAATGGTACGCTTGAAGTTGACACCGATGGAGTCATAGAAGTTCTTGTCTTCGATGGCCACCACGGCATGCTGAAGGTTTTCGGGGATATCCGAAAGGCTGACCCAGATGGAGTTGGCGTCACCGGACAAAGTGGCGTACTCGTCCCCTTCCCGGGTATACAGGATGGTGGTCTGCTGGTCCTTCTTCTTTTCCAGGTCCAGCTTGCCTTCCGGGTCGGCGGTGACCTGCACGACATACATGGCCAGAACCACCGCGCCCACACTGCCCAGCATGATGCACACGCAGATCAGGCAGCCGAGGAAACGCAGGATCATGCCGGGGATGCTGCGGTGCTTTTTGTTGGGATCTTTCTTACCGCCTTTGGCGGAATTGGGCGTGCCGCCGGGTGCTTTCGCCCCTTGGGTGGACAGATGCCGTTGTTGTTTGGGGTCTATGGGGACCGCCTCCTTTGCGGATTTTCTGTGTATGGCAGGTGCGGCGCCGGCAGCGTCACACACTCATGGACAATACCATATCCTGAATTATAGCACAAACCGCTGCCAAAAGTACAGGTATGGAATGTAAAATTCACAAGAAATTGATTTTTGAGGGCTGCGGCGGGCAATACTTGTTCTGGCGCCGTCATTTTTTTCGTTTCTGTTTTACGTTTTTTTCATCTTTGCAGGCGGCGCGGGACAGGCAAAAAGGGGGATTGGCTATGGAAAACAAGCTGCCGAAATGGGTGCGTATCTACCTGGCTCTGCTGGGCGGAGCAGCCCTGCTGTGTGTGGTGGCGGCGGCGGTGTGGTTTGCCCGGGCGGAGTATGACGCCCGCCGCGAAGAAGGACCGCGGTACCTTCTGAAGGACAACGGCGGGTATCTGGCCCTGTACACCGCCGAAGGGACCGGTCCCCTGGCCGAGTACGATCTGCGCACCCGGCTTTTGCCTGAACAGGACGTGCTGGCCCTGCAGCAGGGAGTCCCTGTGGAAGACGAGGCGGAACTGCAGCAGCGGCTGGAAGATTACGGGCTGTGAAGCGGTGTATGTTGCGAAAACTATACAAATGTGGTATTATAGAGGGCAAGAATCGGAAATACCCACCATTGTATAAAGGAGCGTACCGCCATGACCGAACAAGCGATCCTGGACGCCGTGCAGGAAATCTTCCGCGATAATTTTGACGACGACACCCTGGTGATCACCCGCAGCACCTGTGCCGATGACATCGAGGACTGGGACAGCCTGGAGCAGATCAACCTGCTGACCGCCATCGAGAAAAAGTTTTCCATCAAGTTCAAGCTGGCCGATGTCCGCGACCTGAAAAACGTGGGCGACCTGCTGGACCTTGTTGCACGCATGACCGCGTAACCACACATTCTGCGGGCGGCCGCTGCTTATCCCAAGCGGCGGCCGCCTTTTTCTGTATATATCCATCTTTCCCGGCAGGAGGACTCTCTATGAATCATTACACTCTGGCCGACATGACCCCCGGCCTGACCGAAAGTTTTACCGTGACTGTCACCGAAGAGATGATGGAGGCATTCCAGGCCATCACCGGCGACTGCTCCCCCATCCATGTGGACGCCGACTACGCCAAGGGGCGCGGATATCCGGGCCGGGTGGTGTACGGCATGCTGGGTGCCAGCTTTTTTTCCACGCTGGCGGGGGTCTATCTGCCCGGGGAGCACTGTCTGCTCCACGGGGTGGAGTGCAAGTTCGCCAAGCCCATCTTCATCGGAGACACCCTGACCATCACCGGCACCGTCGTGAATGTAAGCGAAGCGGTGGCGGAAGCCGAGATCAAGGCCGTCATCACCAACCAGGACGGCAAAAAGGTGACCCGGGGCGTGATCCGGGCCGGACTGGCCAAATAAGGCGTCCCCTGCATATCCATATTATATAAGGAGAAAATATCCATGGCCTATACTTATCTTATTTCCGGCGCCACCAGCGATGTGGGGCGGGCCCTCATCGAACGTCTGCTCAAGGGCGCTCCCGAAGGCACCCTTGTTCTGGCACAGGGATGCGGCGACGTGGAAAAACTGGCCTCTCTGTGCCAGACCTATCCCGGCATGATCCGGCCCTTTGATGTGGATCTGTCCGACCCGTACAAGGTGGACACCTTCTGCCAGGTATTGGCTTCCACCTGCCCCGCTCCCACCCATTTTATCCATCTGCCCGCCCTGCCGGTGGTGAACACCAAGTTCAAGGCTTTTGACGAACCCCGCTTTGCCAAGGACATGGAGATCCAGGTACACAGCGCCGTCAAGCTGTGCAAGGCGGTGCTGCCCGCCATGACCAAGGCCAAGTTCGGGCGCATCCTGTTCATCCAGACCAGCTACACCCTGGGCGCCCCGCCGAAAAACACCGCCGCTTATGTGATGGCCAAGCAGGCGCTGGGCGGACTGTGCAAGAGTCTGGCGGTGGAGTATGCCCGGTTCGGCATCACGGTGAACTGCGTGGCCCCCAGCATGATGGAGACAAACTTTTTGAAAGACACCCCCGACCTCATCGTGCAGGCATCCGCCGCTGACAACCCCATGGGCCGCAATGCCACCCCCGCCGATGTGGTGCCGGCCATGGCCTTCCTGCTTTCGGACGAAGCGGGCTTCATCACCGGGGTGACCCTGCCTGTGACGGGAGGGTCCGCTCTTGCCTGACATACGCTTTCGGCTGGCCCGCCTCGGGGAGGACGATGCCATCCGGGATTTCATCAACTCCCACTTTGACATGCATCTGCCCCTGATCAACCGCCCCGAGTTTTACAACTTTTACTTTGCCGGACCGGAAGGCGGCGCCCCCCACTTTGCGGTGGCAGAATCCCCGGAGGGGCAGTACCTCAGTGCTGCCGGATACATTCCCGCCGGACTGGACCCGTCCGCCGGGGTGTGGGTATCCATCTGGGTGGCCGCCAAGGGGCACAACGGTGTGGGCCTTGAACTGATGGATGCCCTGCCCGGTCTGCTGGGCACGCCGGTGCTGGCCTGCAACAACATCCGCCCCGCCACCTGCAAGCTGTATCATTTTCTGGGCTGGCAGGCCGAGCGCCTGCGCCATTATTACCGCCTGGGCGCCCCCGGTCCCGCCGGGTGGACGCTGGCTGTGCCGGGAGGATCCTCTCCCCTGCCCGTGCCCGCCCACGATCTGGACCTGGAACCGGTGGCGGATGCCGCCGCGCTGGAAGCCCTGGGCCTGCCCGAAACGCCCCATACACCGAAAAAGGATCTGTGGTATCTGCAGCGGCGGTACTTTGCCTTTCCTCATTTCCGGTATGACGTGTGGGCCGTACGGGAAAGCGGCCGCCTGCTGGCCTACGCCGTGACCCGCACCGTATCGGCTGCCGATACCGGCTGCGCTCCCGTGCTGCGGCTGGTGGATTTCATCGGTCCGGACGCGGTGCTGCCCCGCATCGGCCATGCCCTGGATGCACTGCTCCGCCGCACCGGTGCTGAGTATCTGGATTGTTACAACGCGGGCATTGACCCGGCCGTCTGGCAGCAGGCCGGCCTGACCGAGCGGAAGGAGGGCGACGGCGTCGTCATTCCCAACTATCTGACCCCGCCCTTGCGGGACAACACCGAATACTACTACTTTGTGAACCGGCCCGACAACTTCGTTCTGTTCAAGGCCGACGGCGACCAGGACCGGCCCAACCTGTCCTGAACTCCGGCGGAGGAGAGGTTCTCCACCAGAAGGATGATTTTGGTGGAATACGGCTGCTGTTTTCCCGGAAAGCACCGCTTTCCGGGCTTTTTCATGCACAAAAAAGGAGGCACGGCCCACAAGACCATGCCTCCTTTTTGTTGTTTGCTGTTGTGCAATCAGTTTCCGTCGTCGCTCTGATAAACGGGGACGTCAGCATACTCGTCCGGGGCGTCCGCCGGCAGGCTCTGCATATATTCGTGCATGGCCTCGGCCACCTTTTTGCTGTACGCCACAGCTTCCACCACCGTGCGGGCCCCCTTGACGGCATCGCCGGAAGCAAAGATCCCCGGACGGCTGGTACGGCCCACCTCATCGGTAACAAAAAGCCCCCGGGCGTTGACCTTCAGCCCTTCGGTGGTTTCGGTGATGGTGGTGCAGGCCCCCTGGCTGATGGAGACCACCACGCTGTCCGCCGGATACAGCACTTCACTGCCCGGGATTTCGGTGAGAGTGCCGTCCTCCGCCTCGTTCACATCCCGGAAAATGACACCCTGGTCGGTGATCTCCACCGGCTTTTTGTTATAGAAGAATTCCACGCCTTCCAGCTTGGCATAGCTTTCCTCATAATGGCTGGCCGCGATTTTCTTGGTCAGGGAGAAGCATTCCAGATGGCGGGTCCCGTGGCGGATGGCCGTACGGGCCACATCCATGGCCGCATTGCCCGCGCCGATGAGCACCACCCGGTTGCCCAGGTGGTAGACATCCGGGTTCTGCAGATAGTTGATGGCAAAGTGCACATGGCCCAGGCTTTCGCCCTTGATCCCCAGGGTATTGGGCCGCCAGACGCCGGTGCCGATGAAGATGGCCTTGTAGCCGTCCCGGAACAGATCGTCGATCTTCAGCGCCTTGCCCACATCGGTATTGGGGCGCACCTTGATATCCTTCAGGCGCAGATGCCGGTACTCAAAATCATCCAGCACCGTCTTGGGCAGGCGGAATTCCGGGATGCCGTAGCGCAGCACACCGCCGATCTTGTCATGGCTTTCAAAGATGGTCACATCATACCCGTACCGGGCCAGAATGACCGCAATGGTCAGGCCCGCCGGACCGGAGCCGATAATGGCCACCCGTTTGCCGTTGGGCTCGGCGGGGCCATGGGTCATCTGGGAGGCATAGGTGGAGGAGATGTAGTTTTCAATGACCGAAAAATGTACAGGCGCCCCCTTGATGCCCTGCACGCAATGCCCTTCGCACTGATTTTCATGGTTGCAGATCAGGCTGCAGACGGTGGTCAGGGGGTTGTTTTCAAAAAGCATCCGTCCCGCTTCGTTGAGCTTGTTTTCCTTGAGCAGGCGGATGACCTCCGGAATGTTGGTGTGGATGGGGCACCCCTGTTGGCAGCGGGGATTTTTGCATCCCAGGCAGTGGTTGGCTTCGTCCATAACGTGCAGGGCCATGTTGTTCCTTCTTTCTTTTGTGACCGTTATTTTTGCAACAATGTTTCAAGGTTGGCAATGAAAATCCATGTCCAATTTATAATACCACCGGTTTTGTGGTGTAGGCAAGCCCCATGGGCTGGGTTTGCTCCCTGCACAACGCCGAAAAATCCGCAAAAGAATTGTGCAGTCTGATCAAGTATTCTGCCTGGGGCAGTTGGGCTTCCAGCTTGGCCAGCGAGGTGGATACCGGCAGCGACGCGTTGCGCAGCAGGGGCATGGCTTCCCGCCGTGCTCCCAGAATATGCAGGTAAGGCGGCAGCGCAGGCAGTTTTTCCGCCTCCACACCCAAAGCCGCGTCCAGGGCCAGCCGGCGCAGTCGGGCATGGGGATATCGCTTGGTCTTGAGCGATGCGTAGAGGCTCTCGGCATCAGAGGCGGACCAGACGGCAGCCGTCAGCCGATTTTCCAGTCCTTCGCTGACGCCGCGGATGCGGGCGAAACGGGCGGGGTCTCCCACACGGAGCAGCGCCAGCAGCGCCACGCTGAACCGCCCCGGGTCCGCTTCCAGGCCCTGTTCCACCGCCTGCCGGTAAAGCTGCAGGGCCGGTTCCGGCACATAGGGCGCCAGTACATCCGGGCCGCCCTTGCGTATGAGGGTGCGCAGCAGGCTGGCCGAGGCAAGCCGCATCTGTCCCGAGCGGCCGGTTTCATCCGACCCGTGTCCGGCTCCCAGGCGGGGCAGGGCCAGCGGCTGCATGGCGCTGTGCTGCGCCAGAATGGCCTTGCAGTATTCGATTCCCAGAATATTGTTGGGGCGGGAGAGCAGATCGCCCAGACCCGGTTCCAGTTCCTCTGCCGCCCTGGCACGGGCTGCGGCAAAGGTCATCCCCTCCCCCAGGTGCCGCCGCAGGCGCGCTGAAAGATCCGGCTTTCCCAGCAGCTCTGCCGCACGCATCAGGTGCGCGGCATCAGGGTCCTCCGCCCCAAAGGCCAGCGTGTCACAGCCCAGAGCGGTGAGCAGCGCCACCCCCGCCGCGCCGAAGGCCTCTGCCCCGGTATTGGCGTAAGGCGCGGGCAGGGACACCACCAGATCGGCCCCGCCCAGCAGGGCAGCCCGCACCCGGACGGATTCAGGGAACAGGGGGATTCCCCCGCGCTGTACCGCGCCGCTGCTCATGCAAACGGCAATGGTTTCGGCGCCCCTGTCCCGCAGCATCTGCAGCTGGGCGGCATGCCCGTTATGGAACGGATCGTACTCTGTGATGATACCGGCAAATTTCATGTCATACCTCAAAGGCTGTGTTTTGATTTATCTCCGCACAGGCGGCTGATCTGGTATCATTATACCATACCGGGGGAGATTTTTGCGTCCTGATACAGGTTTTTCCGCATTGCGCCGGCGGAGTCCTGGCTGTCCGCAAACAAAATTCCTTCCCTGTTACGTTGTTTTTATTGCTCAATTTCCGGTTTTGAGGGCACGGATAGCCGTTTTTCTTTGTGCAATCTGTCAAAAAAATATCAGGCTGCATCCCCCGCAGTTCGTCGTTTATACCGGAAACTGAGCAATAAATGCGCTGTTTTGCGCATTTGATTCTTGAAAAGAGACAACATTCATACTATAATTGAATTGTTAATGAACAGATCGGGCACACGCCCGAAACGATTGAAGGAGAATTGACATGAAAGTCCTTGTTATCAACTGTGGTTCGTCCAGCCTGAAGTATCAGCTGATCGATATGGAAGGCGAACATGTGCTTTGCAAAGGCCTGTGCGAACGCATCGGTATGGAAAGCAGCATGATCACCCATGAGGCCAACGGCCACAAGGCCACCACCCCGGCCATCTTCCCCACCCACACCGAAGCCTTCCTGGAGGTCGTGAAGAAGATGACCACCGGTGACGGCAAGGTCATCGATGATCCTTCCGAGATCGATGCCATCGGTCACCGCATCGTGCACGGCGGCGAAAAGTTCAAGGAAAGCTGCCTCATCACCCCCGAAGTGGTGGAGGCCATCCGGGACCTGAGCCCTCTGGCTCCCCTGCACAACCCCGCCGGCATCCTGGGCATCGAGGCCGCCAAGAAGGTTTTCGGCGACATTCCCAACGTGGCTGTGTTCGACACCTCCTTCCACAGCACCATGCCGCCGCGCGCCTACATGTATGCCATCCCCTATGAGTATTATGAGAAGTACGGCGTGCGCCGTTACGGCTTCCACGGCACCAGCCACAAGTACGTCAGCCATCGTGCCGCCGAGTTCCTGGAAGAGCCCCTCACCCGCCTGAAGCTGATCACCTGCCACCTGGGCAACGGTTCTTCCATTGCCGCCGTGGACCAGGGCAAGGTCGTGGATACCTCCATGGGCATGACTCCTCTGGCCGGCCTGATGATGGGCACCCGCTGCGGTGACCTGGACCCCTCCGTGGTCAACTACCTGAAGTACACCCTGAACATCACCGGCCATCAGCTGGACGAGATTCTGAACAAGAAGTCCGGTCTGCTGGGCATTTCCGGTGTTTCCAGCGACAAGCGCGACGTGGAAAAGGCCGCCGAAGAGGGCAACAAGCGGGCTCAGCTGGCCAGCGACATGCTGAACTACCAGATCAAGAAGACCATCGGCAGCTACATTGCCGCCATGGGCGGCGTGGACGCCATCGTCTTCACCGGCGGTATCGGTGAGCATGATGCACCGTCCCGCGCCCGCATCTGCCATCACATGGACTGGCTGGGCATCCACATTGACACCGACAAGAACAATGATGCGCACAACCAGAAGTCCGACGTGGTGGAGATCACCGCCTGGGGCGCCCGCGTGCGCACCCTGGTCATTGAGACCAACGAAGAGCTGATGATTGCCCGGGATACCAAGGAAGTCCTGAGCAAGCAGTAACTTCATTCTGCAGATTGCCCGCCGGGGCCGCATGTTTGCGGCCCCGGCGTTTTTTGGTTGGCAAAGTTCCCGTCCATGTGGTAAAATGTGATGGAAATGTGTAATTTGTTCGGAGTGTCTGCGGCGCTCCGTCCGGAGGCGTTGCGGTATGGCGAAACGACTGACGCAAACCTTTTCCATCGGGTTTGCCATTGTGTGGGGCTGGGTGCTGTTCAACAGCGTGCTGCGCTGGCAGCACAACGGACCGGCTGCCCTGGTGGCGGGATTTGCCCTGGGATTCGTGGCCTTTTTCGTAGCGCGGTATCTTCTGCCCATGCTGGATTCCGTCCCCCGCTCCCGGTTCCGGCGCTGGATGGCCGTTGTCCTGCTGCTTTATACCCTGCTATTGGGGATGATGGGATTCTTTCTGGCCGAAATGCCCATCATGGACATGGCCACCGTGCTGCAGAGTCTGCCGGATTTTCTGGATGATGGCATTCCCCAGGTGTGGGGCGCTTATTACATCATCTGCAACAACAATCTGGGACTGGCGCTGGTGCTGGTGCTCTGGTTCCGGTTGGCAGGGCTGTTCGGCATAACGCCGGATACCGAAGCGGGCATCTACGCCGGCATTGTACTGAACGTGCTGGCCATTGCGTTTTCCGTCGCCCTGGTCTGCCTGCTGGCCCGACGGATCCTGAACCGCAACAGCGGGGTGGCGCTGGCATTTCTGCTCTGCGCCGGATTTCTGCCCTTTGTGCTGTGGTCCCCCTGCTTTTATTCCGACACCCTGTGCCTGCCCTTTCCCCTGCTGGTGCTGTTGGGCTGGACACGTTACCGCACTGCCGCCCGTGCCGGAACCCGGCTGGCCTGGTTGGCTTTCATGGGCACTGCGGCGTTTTTGGGGTACGCCATCAAGGGAAGCGTGATCGTGGTACTGGTAGCGGTAATTATCCAGCTGTTTCTGGAACAGAAAGCCCGTCGGGCGGCAGCCGGTGCTTTGACTCTTCTGCTGGTGTTCGGGCTATGGCTGGGCGGATACCGGGTCTGGCAGCGGACCTTTCTGGATTTTTCGGTGGAGGATGCCGTAGGGTTGCCCATCGAGCTATGGTTTGCCTACGGCAGCGGCGGCGACGGCAACTATAACGACGAAGTATGCCAGACCGCCAAAAGTCTGGCCACCATGGACCAGCGCCGCCAGATGCTGCGGCAGTACATCGCCGGCCAGTACAGTTCCCGCACCCCCGTCGGTCAGGCGGATTTCATGACCCGCAAGGCGGTCATCACCTGGGGCAACGGGCTGTATGACGCCCAGGAATTCCTGGCCACGCCTTTGAAGGTCAGCTGGACCCACCGGTTCATTCTGGAGGGACAGCCCGGGTATATGCCCATGGTCTACTACTGCCAGACCTATTTGTATTTTGTGATGGTCCTGGTGTTACTGGGCGCATTGGGCGCTGTCCGACGGTCTGCACCGGGACCGCTGACCCTGGCACGGGTGAGCGTGTTCGGGCTGATGCTGTTTCTGAGTCTGTGGGAGACAAAGGCCCGGTACGCCTTTCAGTTCACGCCGCTTTTGCTGCTGCTGGCGACAGCTTCCTTGTGGCAGCTCTCCCGGGCGGGATTGCCCCGGCCGGAGGCTGAACGGGAAGTTGCCCTGGTGAAATGAACCTACCAAGAAAAGCCGCTGCGGCAGGACTGCTGCAGCGGCTTTTTTGGTGTGCCGCGGAAAAAGAAAGAGTCGGGCATTGACTTTCTCGAATATCGAGAATATACTGAAGACAGAAGAACTCGATATTCGAGATTACAGAGAAAGCAGGTGATTCCCATGCCCCGGGAGCGATTCAAGACCCTGACCGAGCAGATGTTTTATCTGCTGCTCTGCCTGCAGGAGGAATGCCGGGGCATGGAGATTCTGGAAAAGGTGCGCCAGATGACCGGCGGGCGGGTGAGCATCGGCTCCGGTACCCTGTATGATCTGTTGGAGCAGTTTACCGCCGAAGGCTGGATCGAAGCCACCGGCGCTTTGCGGGGACGGCGCCGATACCGCATCACCGGGAAGGGTGCTGCCATGCTGGCCAAGGAGTACGAACGTCTGCGGGAGCAGATCCGGGATTATGAGCGCTATGCCGGGAAGGAGGCACAGCCATGAACCGAACGAAACGTCTTTTTGTTCCCCTTTCCATCTATGACCAGCAAGCCATGGAAACGCTGCTGGAAAAGCAGGCGGCCCAGGGCTGGCTGCTGAGTAAAATCGGCGGCTGGTTCTGGACCTTTACGGAGATACAGCCGCAGACATTGCAGTTTGCCGTCACCTATTTTTCCAAGGCCACCGAGTACGACGCCCTGCCCACCGACGCCCAGAAGGACAAGGAGGACCTGTGCGCCGGGAGCGGGTGGCGTCTGGCTGCCCGACGGCATGACATACAGGTGTTTTATACCGCCGATGCGGATGTACTGCCTTTGGAGACCGACCCGGTGGTACGGGTGGCAAGCCTGTACCGGGCCATGGTCCGGCTGACCATCCGGCCGCGGCTGTTTACCCTGGTATTGTGCCTGTTCTGGCTGGGAAAGTACTGGCTGGATTTCCGGCACGATGCCATCGGGTTTCTTTCCGACAGCTTCGACATCCTTTCCCTACCGGTGTGGTTCCTGTTGCTGCTGGCCTGTCTGGTGGAGCCCATCGCCTGCCTTGCATGGCATCGTCGGGCCGGACGCGCCGCCGAAGAAGGCGGTCTCTTTCTGTCGCCCCGTATTCCCGCCCGCGTCAGCTGGATATTGGTGGCCGTGGCTATTCTGCTGCTGTGTCTGGCCGCTTTCGGGTCCCCTTTGCCGCCTCAATGGTATCTTGGCTGGCTATTGATCTGCGCTGCCGCCATTGGAGGCGGCACCTGGCTGCGGAAACGACTGCGGGAAAAAGAGTATCCGGCCGGACTCAACCAAGCCGTCACCGGCCTTATGGTGCTTGCGGTGTATACGGTGGGCATTGTGGTACTGCTGGCCGTTTCTCTGGGCTCCCATCTGGGGCAGCCCGACCATGTGGTGGCGGGCAGTTATGAGCAGAACGGCCGCACCTATGAAATCTACAATGATCCCCTGCCCCTGGTTGCGGAAGATCTGACCGAAACCGACGCCCGTTATTCCAGGCGAGCCACCGCGTACACCAGTCCCCTGCTGCAGCAGAGCCTGTATGAACAAAGTCCGGTTGTACCGCAGTCCGCAGGCGCCCCCACCCTGCGGTATACCATCTACGACACCGACTTTGCCTTTGTACAAAACATTGTGGTACAGCAGCTGCTGGATGAACATCAGGATGAAGTCTATGAGGATGGCACTGTATTTCAGGATTCCTATTCTGCCATTGATCCGGCGCCCTATGGTGCACAGGCTGCCTATCAGCTGCAGTGGAGCACCAGCGGGCCGATTCCCCAGTATCTGCTGTGCTGGCCCGGGCGGGTGGTGGAACTGCGGTTTGCCTATCTGATACCCAATGAAGAGCAACTGGCGAAGGCCGCCGGGATCCTGGCGCCCACCGACTGAATCAAGCCCATAAAAAACAGCGTGCAGGCCCTTTCGGCTTGCACGCTGTTTGCTTGTTATGAAAGTCCGGAATCAGAACAGGCCGGTGATGCGGCCCTCGGCGTCGCAGTCAATATCCATGGCCGCGGGATGACGGGGCAGACCGGGCATGGTCATGATGGAACCGCAGATGACCACCACAAAGCCGGCACCGGCGGACAGGCGGACCTCCCGCACGTTCATCCGGAAGTGTTCCGGCGCCCCCAGCAGGGAGGCATCATCGCTGAAGGAGTACTGGGTCTTGGCAATGCAGACCGGCAGCTTGCCGTAGCCCATCTTTTCCAGTTCGGCCAGCATCTTCTTGGCGGCGGGGGCATAGGTCACGCCGTCGGCGCGGTAGATCTTGCGGGCCACCGCTTCCACCTTGTCGGCCAGAGAGGCTTCCAGATCATAGGTGAACTGGATGGGATGGATGTCGGGATTTTCTTCCAGCACCTGCAGAACGGTGTTGGCCAGTTCCTTGCCGCCTTCGCCGCCCTTGGCAAAGACTTCGCTCAGCGCGCAGGGCACGCCGGCCTGGGCGCAGACATCCCGGATGACCTCCATCTCCTCTTCGGTGTCAGTGGGGAAAGAATTGATAGCCACGCACACCGGCAGGCCAAAACCGTTCTTCAGGTTGTCGATATGGCGGGCCAGATTCACAGAGCCCTTGCGCACGGCTTCCACGTTGGGGGCGTTCAGGTCGGCCTTGGCCACACCGCCGTGGTATTTCAGGGCGCGGACGGTGGCCACCAGCACCACAGCGGAGGGGTTCAGACCCGCATAACGGCACTTGATGTCCAGGAATTTCTCGGCCCCCAGGTCGGCGCCGAAGCCAGCTTCGGTGACCACATAGTCGGCCAGTTTCAGGCCCAGTTTGGTGGCGGTGACGCTGTTGCAGCCGTGGGCGATATTGGCGAAGGGACCGCCATGGATGATGGCCGGATTGTTTTCCAGGGTCTGGACCAGGTTGGGGTCGATGGCGTCCTTGAGCAGGGCGGTCATGGCACCGGCAGCCCCGATCTCGCCAGCGGTGACCGGCTTGCCGTCAAAAGTATAGGCGCAGACGATGCGGGACAGACGGTCTTTCAGGTCCTGCAGGTCGGTTGCCAGACAGAAGATGGCCATGACTTCGCTGGCCACGGTGATGTCGAAGCCGTCTTCCCGGGGAGTCCCGTTGACCTTGCCGCCCAGGCCGTCCACGATGAAACGCAGCTGACGGTCATTCATATCCATGCAGCGCTTCCACACCACCCGGCGGGGGTCGATGTTCAGGGGATTGCCCTGCTGAATGGAATTGTCGATCATGGCCGCCAGCAGGTTGTTGGCGGTGCCGATGGCGTGGATATCACCGGTGAAATGGAGGTTGATGTCCTCCATGGGCACCACCTGGGCATAGCCGCCGCCGGCCGCGCCGCCCTTGATGCCGAACACGGGGCCCAGAGAAGGTTCCCGCAGGCAGAGCATGGTACGCTTGCCCATGGCGCAAAGAGCATCCGCCAGACCCACGCTGGTGGTGGTCTTGCCTTCGCCCGCCGGGGTGGGGCTGATGGCGGTAACCAGGATCAGTTTGCCCTGCTTGCCTTCCCCTTTTGCCAGCTTGTGGCTGATCTTGGCTTTGTATTTGCCATACGGGATGACATCATCGGCAGACAGCCCCAGCTTGGCTGCCACCTCCGTGATGGGAAGCATGTGGGCGTTTTGGGCGATCTGGATATCGCTGAGCATATGATCTCTTCCTTTCCTTCTCTATGCGCGTAACATTTTGGAAAATAAACGGATACTATGTTGATTGTAACAAACTTTTGGGCAAAATACAAGGATGAAGGGGCCAAAGGCCTGTCCGGCCGGGTTTTCTTTTGGGATGGGCCATGCTATAATGAATAGCGATCTGCGGAGAATTCCGCGGGAAAGGAGGACCGCGATGCCTGTTGCTCTGTCACAGCGCCGTTTCCCGTTTCTGGACAACCGTCCTCTGACGGGCCAACGCGTCTACTGCACCGCCATCGCCCTGTTGCTGATTCTTTCGGAGGTATTCAGCTCCAACATACAAAGTACACTGCCCGCCTTCAGTCATCTGGCCCGCCTGGGCCTGACCGGAGCCGGCACTTTGCTGCTGGTCATCAAATGTCTGTTTCTGACCCGGTATGAACGCCGCTGGCAATGGGCCGTCGGCTGTGCTGCGGTGGTGTATGCGGCCTTTGCCTCCCTGCGGGGAGATGACATCTGGTTTTTGCTGGCAGTCCTCGTGGGGCTGGGTGCCAAGGATGTGGACCTGCGCACTGCCCTGCGGGTCTACCTGGGCACAGCCGCCGTCTGTCTTGTTCTGGTACAGCTGCTGCATTACACCACCCCGCTGATGCCCTTCAATATGTATGCCCGCAACTGGGATTACGGCTACGGACATTATAATGGCTACGGCGCCCGACTGCTGGGCGTGTTTTTTGCCTGGGGATGGCTGCGCTGGCCCCGGCTGCGCTGGTTCGACTGGGCCGGTCTGGCTGCGCTGGCCGCCTACACCCTGATCGTTCCCCTGTGCCGGGGCGCCGGCATGGCCATGCTCCTGCTTCTTTTGCTGTTTGCGGCACAGAAATTGCTGCCCCGCTTTTTTGAGAGCCGTGTGTGGCACTTTCTGGTGCTGGCCCTGTATCCCCTGCTGACGGTGTTCAGCCTGGTAACGGGATATCTTTTCGATCCGGGCGCCTCCGACCTGACGCCGAAACTGTCCCTGCTGAACCGGGCCTTCTCCGGACGGCTGGAAATCTGGCATCATGTGTTCTGGGCCTTTGATTATCTGCACCCGGCGGAGGAAGGCGCCGAAGCCTGGCTTCATGCCGGCATGCCCAATGTCATCACCCTGCTGGGCGGCTTTGCCACCGACGCGGACGTGCACCATTCCATCGACAACACCTATCTGGCGCTCATCATGAACAAGGGTCTGCTGGGCGCCGTGCTGGTGGCAGGCGTCACCCTGCTTTTGCTGTGGCGGTTGTGCCGGACCGGCCATACCGGCGAGACCCTGCTGCTGTTTGCCATGCTGTGTTACCTGCTGATGGAAAACAAGATGTTCCTGATCTCCGCCAATCCGCTGATCCTGCTGCTGCCCTGCGCCCTGCTCACGCCCCCGGGTGCGCCGCTGCCCGCCCTGTGCCCGAGACCTGCCGCGCAGAGCCGGGAAGCCTCTGCTGTGTAAGTTTAAGTAAGCAAAAAGGACACCGTCCCACCGGACGGTGTCCTTTTTTGGTTGCTTCCCGGCGGAAGGGTCAGTCCTTTTCCACCATATCCATGGCGAAGAGGGCCGCGCCCAGGGCGCCGCACAGCTGGGCGCGCTCGTCCACCACCAGGGTGGTGCCCAACTTTTCTTCCAGGGTCTTGACCAGGCTTTCGTTCTTGGAAACGCCGCCGGTCATCATGTAGCGTTCCTCCCCGCCCACGCGCTTGGCCAGGGCGGCGGTCTTGGATGCCACCGCCTTGTTCAGGCCGTGAACAATGTCGTCGGTATCCTTGTTCTGAGCAATCAGAGAGACGACCTCCGATTCCGCAAAGACGGTGCACATGCTGGAGATGGTGATGTCTTCCTTGTACTTCAGGCCTTTGTGGCTCATCTCATCCAGGCTCATCTCCATGGTGCGGGCCATCATTTCCAGGAAGCGGCCGGTACCGGCGGCGCACTTGTCGTTCATGACAAAGTTGACCACGGCGCCGTTCTCATCCAGACGGATGACCTTGCTGTCCTGACCGCCGATGTCCACCACCGTGCGCACCGAAGGATCCAGGAAATGGGCGCCCCGGGCGTGGCAGGTGATCTCGGTGATGCTCTTGTCGCCCTCGGTGATGGCAGTGCGGCCGTAGCCGGTGGTGACCATGGCGTCGATGTCCTCCCGCTGGAGGTGGGCTTCCTTCAGGGCTTCTTCCAGGGCGCGCTCGGCGCCGGCGGCGGCACCTGCGCCGGTGGGCAGAATGATGCCGGTCACGATCTTCTGGTCCTTGTCCAGAATGACCACGTCGGTGCTGGTGGAGCCGCTGTCAATCCCTGCAAAATATCCTTTTCCCATCTTCTTTTCCTTCCCTTTCTGCCATTCGGCGGTGATGCTCTCGGCAAATGCTTCCAGTCGGGTCGAGAGCTGCCCGCTGTTCTGCAGCGAATAGTCGGATTCGATCTTCAGCAGGGGCACGGCGGCTTCCCGTTTGATCTGGGCGTACTCAAAGCTGTAAAAATCACAGAACTTGACGGTGTGATAGATGATGCCCTTCAGATTGGGGTTGTTGTACAGCTGCTTGCGGCCGGTGTTGTCGATCATGCGCATGCAGGGCAGCTGGCGCAGCAGAGCGCCGGCGTACCAATCCATGAGCTCGTCAAAATCAGAGGTTTCGGGGGGTTCCTCATTGCCGGCGGAACGGTTGTTCACGCAGGTGTCGTTCTCCACCGGATAAGGCATGGTCTGGCGGACCACATCAAACAGTTCGTTGCCCATGCGGGCGCCCAGCACGCTGATGTAGGGTTCGTTCAGCCGTTCCTTGGGGCGGAAGGCCTTACGGAAAGCAGCCTCATCAAAGGTGGTGCCCTTGTATTCACTGTAAGCCTTGGCCAGACCCTTGAGCTGGGTCACGGTGCGTTCCCGGCCGCAAGAGCCGTTGTCATGGGGCATGTCCATGATATACAGAAAGTCCAGCTTGCCGCTGTCGGCCAGGATATCGTAGACGCTGCGGATGGTGTCGCAGCAGTTGACGATGACCAGCTCCTTCACATGCTCGCCGATGACCTGTTCCAGCACCGCCTTGCCGAAGCCGCAGATGTTGGGATGGGCGATCTGGTCGGCATGCTCAAACCCTTCGGGCATCTCATTCAGGCTGGCACAGTCGGCCCCCAGCGCTTCCAGCAGCTCGATGGGCGTATATTTGCAGACGTAATACAGTTTGTTGCTCATCTTCCTCTCCCCTTTCACACCTTGTCGCCGTTGAGCATTTCCAGGAAAGCCCCCAGACGGGTGGAGGTCTGGCCCTCGCCGCCGTGGCTGCGGTCACAGCCGTCGCCATCCAGGATCAGCAGGGGCAGGCCTGCTTCCTCAAACTTCTTTTTGGCCAGCTGGGCAGCGCCCATGGTATGCTTGCAGCCCCAGTGGTTGAACCACACCACGCCGTCGGCCTTGGTCTGCTTGGCATGGCGGATACCGGCTTCGATGCGGCGGTTCACGCTGCCGTTGAGGGCATGGTAGACCAGGCGATGGGCCATGGCCATGTAGGGATCGGCGGGGTCAAAGTCCGGTTCACACACCTGGCTGAGCTCACAGCCCACGATCTGGGCTTTTTCATTGAAGCACAGTTCCCGGCGCACGGCGTCGGACCAGAAGGGAATGGTGTGCATCCAATAAATGCGCTTGCCCTTCTTGGCCGGGGCCTTCTTCACATCCCGGAGCAGCATATCCACAAACTTTTCCTCCTGGGGCGTGCCCATGAGGATGTTGTTGGTCATGCCGCAGTACAGCGGGCTGACCAGGTCTGCCGGAATATATCGGTCGGCTTTTTCTTCCTGGAAACGGCCAAACTTTTCCAGCGTGCGCTTGCTGCGTTCCAGGCGCTGGGACAGCGAAGCTTCGTCGATCTTTCTGCCGGTGTTCCTTTCCAGGAAAGCCGCCAGAGCCTTGAGCTGCTCGGCCACATAGCGGACATTTTCCTCATTCTGCTGCAAAGGCACATCCAGAGAAAACAGCGGCACCTTGTACAGGTTGGACAGAGCCCGGAAGGTCAGCATGTTGGCGTCACACATGACGTTGGTATACACGATGCACTTGGGCCGGGGCAGCAGGCCTTTCTGGGCCGCACCGAAAAAGGTCTTGTGGTAGCTGCACAGGGTTTCGGCAATGCCGCTGTTTTCCGCCTGCTGCAAAAGGCCTCGCTCCACCTTGCTGGCAGACAGATAGCAGGACATGGCTTCGGTGTTGTAGGGGTTCAGCCCCACCTCCTGCAGCAGTTCGCAGGGGGTGAACACGCTGACCACCGCACACTGGTCCGGGCATTGCAGCGGCTTGAGCATGGCATCCATCATCATGCCTGCCAGATACCGGTCCGCCGGGATCAGCCGCTTGTCCGGCATAAGTTTGAATTTCAGGTTCTGGGCTTCCCACCCGGTCTTGAGCAGCCACCGGGCCCGGGTCCGGTTGGTATTGCTCAGTTGTTCAACTTTTTCTCCAAAAGTATCTACAATTGCCATATACGTTTCCCCTTTATGATTCCAAAACGAAAAATACAGCGCCTGTCCTTTCCCTGAAACAGGCATAAATTTTATTGTAGCACACTTATAGCAGATATGTAAGCCTTTTGGCATACAAAAAGCGGCGATTTGTTCAAAGAAACAAATCACCGCCCGGGGCTGCCCCTGGAATACAGACAAAAAACGTATAAAAAATCGCCGGGGCAAAGAACACTTTGCTCCGACGCTGGCAATCCGAAATTTTCCGCCTCCCGCTGCCACCGGACCATGACCCGCGGGTGCAAACCGCTGTGCCCTCCGCAATCGGGCACCGTACAGTTCACTGGCTTTCTTCGGCCGCGCATTTACTGCAAAGACCGAACACGGTCAGGCTCCAGTCCTCGGCCACAATACCGGGGCAGGACTTGACCAGTTCACTGAGTTTTTCCGGATCGATATACAGACTTTCCACCTGATGGCACTTGCGGCACCACAGATGCTGATGCTGTTCCACCTGACCGTCAAACCGGTCGGCCTCGCCGGGGATAGAAACACGGCGGACCTTGCCGATCTCCACCAGGGTATTGAGATCACGGTAAACGGTGCCGAGGCTCAGGCGCGGACATTCGGTCCGCAGAGAAGTGCAGATCTGTTCTGCGGTGGGATGATCGGTGCGGCCGAGCACCTCGCGCAGGATCAATTCGCGCTGATGAGAATAACGCATGGGAGTTCTCCTTATAAAAGTGAATTTTTGCCCGTCCATAACAATGGACGAATCCCCTCACACGTTTTTATTCTACTGAATTTTATTGTCCTTTGTCAACACTTTTCCGTGAATAAAGCCGAAAATTATACCAGTTTCTGCCACGATTTGTCCGCAGCATTCCAAAAAAAGGCACCGCCGGTCAAGCTGTTGTCCGGCGGCGCACATTTTTTCGACACATCGGTAAAAAGTGTTTGTTTTGTTTTCACAATTGTAACAGGGACGCCCGCATTACTTCCGGTCCTGGCCTTTCACCCGTTTCCAGTATTGGGCGGCTGCCTGTTCTGTTTTATTATCACCAAAATGGTAGTAGGTTTTGTCCTTTAACGCATCCGGTAAATACTGCTGGTAGACCCAATGGTTCGGCCAGTCATGGGGATATTTGTAGTGCTGTCCCTTGACGGCGGCATCCTCGCCATCGTAATGTTTATTCTGCAGCTGACGGGGGATGGGCCCGCCCTTCCCGGCCTGCACGTCGGCCATGGCTGCGTTGATGGCATCGTGGGCTGTATTGGATTTGGGGGCGGTGGCCACCAGGACCACCGCATCCGCCAAAGGCAGGCGGGCTTCGGGCAGCCCCAGCATGTTGGCAGCATCCACCGCCGCCTTGACGATGGGAATGATCTGGGGCCAGGCCAGCCCCACATCCTCACAGGCCGTGACCATGAGTCGGCGGCAGGCGGAGGGCAGGTCCCCTGCTTCCAGCAGACGGGCCAGATAATGCAGGGCTGCGTCCGGGTCGGAGCCGCGCATGGACTTCTGGTAGGCCGAAATGATGTCGTAGTGGTCGTCCCCCTGCTTGTCGTACCGCATGGCGGTGCGGCGGGCCACCTGTTTGGCCATATCCAGCGTTACAACGCGGGTTCCGTC
>CALXHN010000038.1 GCA_944388105.1 uncultured Gemmiger sp.
AACACCAAGGCGGACGGAACCCAGGTCTATGGCTTTGAGTGCTACCGCCACAAAAAGCAATCCGCCCTGTATCTGAAAAAACACGGTCTGCCCGCGGGCATCTGTGAACTGAAAGCCTTCCCGGAATGGAAGCTGGAGCTGATGGCCTTGAAAATCTTCGAGACCGTGTGGGGCAACCGGCGGGAGGCAGTGCTGGAAGCCTGCCGGATGCTCAATGCCTGCTACCGGGAAGAAAGCGCCGACCCGGCCAAGTTGAAAGCGCTGGAAAAACGGATGGACGCCCTGAACCAACGGCTGGACAACCTGATTATGATGAAGGCGTCCAACCAGATCACCCTGAGCCAGTTTGTGGAGCAGAGCAACGAAATAGGCGTCCAGCAGCAGCGGGTCAACAAGGAGAAGGCGGAACTGCTGGCCAAGCAGGGGGACCACAACACGCTGGATATGGACGCCATCGAGGCCAGCCTCTGCGAAGCGGTGGATTTCACCGACGGCATGGTGAGCGAATGGTTCATCCAGAACTTTGTCCGCCGCATCACACCCATCGACGATACGCGGTTCGCCTGGGTGTTGGATCTGGCGCCCGAACCCCAGACGCTGGTCTGTGAGGTCAACGGGCGGAAGGAATATCCGCGCATTACACTGGAAAGCAATTTATACCGGGGGGCCTGGCCGCCCCCCGGGGCTTCCCGCCAGACCTTTCTGATCAACAGGAATGGTCGGCTGAATGGGGACATTTCGGCGGCGGGATTGGCACAGGACAGACTGCGTGCAAAAGGCTGTGTTCCGGGAGCACTCCCCTCTCAAAAAAGTGCATGACCGCTTGCATGGAAGCAGTCCCACCTCATTTTCATAACAAAAAGAGGCGGAACCTTCCTGCAGATGGTCCGCCTCTTCCGGGGTTGCTATTGGTCATCATTTGCGTAAAAACAGTCAACGCTCCATTCTTCGCTCCGAATCAGTAGCGGCAATAGGAGTGGTTGCACTGTTCGCCGCAGCCGTCGTGAGAATCACAAGTGTCCCCCTGGCACGACGCATTCAGCGTCACGTGCTTCATCTTTTCAGCCAGGTTATCGCCTGCATAAATCAATTCCATTCTTTTCACCTCCTTTGGTTCGGACATTCTCTGTTCTGATGATTCGGTCAATTGCCGGTATCCGCGACATCCGCGCCGACACTCAGGCTGTATTTTTTGTTGACATAGTCGTCCATGTCATATTTGACAGGAGAGCATGTCTTCTGTTTTTCCCAGACGCGTTTCAGAATGCATCCTCCCATACACAGCGGAAGGACTTTGCAAGCAAGGCATTCGGGGTCATCCGGGAAACTGCGGGCCAGGAAGGCAGTCGCATTCACGGAAGAGAGATCAAGCCCTGTCTCCATTGCCGAGAAAACGTTGTCGTAGGCACGGGATGGTGTCCCGATATCATTCCAACATTTGTACATATTCCCCTTCTCATCGAAACAATAGGAATACACTTTGGCCGCATCGCAAAAAGCAAATCGCGCGCGGTTTGCCTTGCTGTTTCCCATAATGCCGTTTTTCTTAAGTACGCCGGAAAATTCCTGCATGGAAAGAACCATGTCATCCACATTCTCGTTGTTGAATTCATATTTCGCCATGTGGGCGCCATAGGCGGACATATTCACTCCGTTTTCCGCTGCAATGGAATCGATCAGCTGCTTGAGCTGTGTGAATTCCTCCGCATTTTTCTTGTGCAGATTGCTGCGGATCTGAATCTGGATGGGCGTCTTCATCCGGCGCAGGTTGGAGATGATGACATCAAACGATCCTTCGCCATTGGCAAGGACACGCGTTGCATCGTTGGTCTCCTTCATGCCGTCCAGAGTGATCTGGATGCGGCCAACCTGGGCCCGCTCCAAAATGGCCATGTTCTCCGGCGTCAGGAAATATCCGTTCGTGGACATGGCGGACGTATAGGAAACACCGTATTTATGGGCAAGTGACAAGAGCTGCTGCGCCATGTGGTCAATGATATCAATCCCAAGCAGCGGCTCTCCGCCGAACCAGTACACAAAAAGCTGCTTGTGATGATGCTCCTGGATGGACTTCTCAATAAACCGGATGATGGCATCCTGCGTTTTTTCGTCCATCATGCCGCTGCCGTGGCGCTCGAAACAATAGGGGCACCGGAAGTTGCACGACAGCGTCGGGGCAATCAGCACGGAGAGAAGTTCACTGTCGGTACAGGTAAGCTTGTTCCCGAGCAAAAGATAGTTCAGCTCGTCAAAATTGTCGATGAGGAACCCATTCTTCAGCAAAAAGGCACGGACATCATCGTGTCCCTCTGTTTCCAGAATGCCTTCATACAAACGCTTGTGTTCTTCATCCAGTTTGACCAGCGCACCCGTCAGGAAATTATACAGCAGATAGGCGTGGGAATCGCCTTTGAGTTCACACAAATGGTTGTACTTTGAATATTGCATCGGCAGCCCCCCTGTGGACAGCACCGCTTGAAAAGTCCGGATGGCCTGAAATGTGACCATCTTCACAGGATAACAATAAAACCAACTATTTACATTCATTGTATCCGATGAACCCGAACAAGTCAATTGCCGGTACAGTTGTTTTTTCTGCCGGGGCTTTGGGCAGTTTTCAGCACAGCAAGGCAGCCAGACGATCCAGACCTCTCCCCTGCCCCGGGGCTCCCGCGCAGCGGCTGGGACAGGTGTTGACCGCATGGTCCAGCAGCGGCTGGCCGCCGGATGCGGGGTCCAGGAATGTCTCCATTGCCAGCACGTCCTCCCATGCCCGGTTCAGGAAAGCCACCTCCCGGCGGCCATGGGTCCTGGTCAGGACATCCTCCCCCGCCGCCTGCAGATACCCGGTCACACTTTCGGGCGGGAATCCGGCGGCCAGAAGGCTTTCCCGCAAACCCATCCGGAACAAGGCCGGCAGGTCCGCCCAGAGCAGCGGCGGCACATCATACCGCACAAAGGTATACCGGCTGTGGCAATGGACCGCCAGCAGGCATTTGCGGCCCCGCAGTTCGATCCCGTGCAGGTCCCAGCAGAAGCGCCGGTCCGGCTGGGTACCGTAGTCCGGCGGTTTCAGCTTCAGAAACCGCTGCAGAGGAAACGTCAGTCCCAGTTCCATCATGGTACCTCGTGGGGAATGGTGATTTTTTCCACCCGGATCTGCCCGTTTTCCGCCTCCGCCATCATCATGGTGATTTCCTGATGAAAACGGCGGGGTCCGCAGGAGCCCGGGTTGAGCCACAGGCGCCCATCCCGCTCTTGGTGCACATACTTATGGGAGTGACCGAACACCACCACATCCACCCCGCTCAGGTCCGCCGGGAGTTCCTTTTTGTTGTGGACCATGTAAAAGGTCACGCCATCCAGCGTCAGGGTGAGGTCGTGGGGAATGTCCGCGGCCCACTCCTTGTCGTTATTGCCGCGGACAACATGCACAGGTGCATACCGGCGCAGTTCTTCCACGATCGCTGGTTTGTTGATATCACCACCATGAAGGATGACATCGGCGGTTTTCAGCATTTCCTTGACCTCCGGCCGCAGCAGGCCATGGGTGTCGGACAGAATGGCGATCCTCATGTCCGGTTGCCTCCCTCATGACGCTGCAGGAGGTCCCGGCAGAATTGTCGGGCATCCTCCAGGTCCCGGGCATCCGGGCGCCCTTTGGCAACGCCGCCCACCAGCCGGAAAGGTCCGAAGGTGCAGTAGCCCCGGCAGCCGAATTCACCCCATACGGGGCAGCCCTTTTCTTCGGCGACCGCAGCAATGGACCTGGTCCCGCTGCCCTTGGCTCCGCCGTAGGTGTAGACAAAAAAGACCGGTTTGCCCGCTGGCAGATACTGTCGGGCAAAGTCCACCACCGCTTTCTGAAATTCAAAGCCGGAGATTCCCGCGGCAAACCCGATGCAGTCGTAGTCTTCCAGCCGGACGGTCCGGCGGACGGTCACGTCGATCAGATCCATTTCCGTTTCCCGGGCCATGGCCTGCAGCACTTTCAGGGTATTGCCATGGTGGCGGGAATAGTAGCAAACGGCCATTTTCATTGTGCATCGCCTCCCTGCAAAGTCCATCCGAAATCATTGTGGTAGATCATCTGGCGGGTCATGCCGCCGTCGATACAGATATTTTCGCCGGTGATGAAGCCCGCCTTGTCGGAGCAGAGATACAGCACCATGTTGGCGATATCCAGCGGGTTGCCCACACGCCCCGCCGGCTGCTGGAACGCATCGGGGCCTTGGTACACGGTATAGTCCGTGTCGATCCAGCCGGGAGAGATGGAATTGACCCGCACTTTCCCTGCCAGACTCACAGCCAGGGCATGGGTCAGGGCCGATATGCCGCCCTTGGCAGCCGTATAGCTTTCGGTCCCGGGCTGGCTCATGCGGTCCCGGGAGGAAGAGATGTTCACGATGGCAGCGCCGGGGGCAAAGTGCGGCGCAAACAGTTTGGTCAGGTAAAACGGCGCCGTGACCCCCACCCGCAGGGCGTAGTTGAACTCCTCATAACTGCAGGAATCCAGCCCTTTCATCAAAGGCAGGGCGTTGTTGATCAGGTAATCCACATGGCCATGGTCCTCCACGACCTTGCGGGCAAAGGACTCCAGGACCTGCTGGTCGGCCAGATTCCCCACATAGTACCCGTTGGGCAGCAGATCAATGATGCAGACTTTTGCCCCCGCCTTGCGGAATTCCTCCGCAACGGCTTTGCCGATGCCTTTGGCACCGCCGGTGACAACAGCCACTTTGTTTGTAAACATGGTTTGCTCCTTATTCTCGGTCATTCTGCGTCCGACTCAGATGATGATGCCGTCACAATGGTCGATTTCATGCTGGATGATCTGGGCTGTCCATCCGGTGAACTTTTTGATCCGCTGCTGAAATTTTTCATTCTGCCACCTGACCTTGATGCTCTTCCACCGGTTGGCCGGACGTACCCCGGTAAGGGACAGGCATCCTTCCTCTGTCTGGTAGGGTCCGGTTCTCTGGATGATCTCCGGGTTGAACATGACCATATAACGGCCCTCGTTGTCAAAGGCAATGATGCGCTTGTTGACCCCGATCATATTGGCGGCCATGCCCACACAGCCCGCCTGATGATGTTCCAGCGTTTCCAGCAGGTCCTCTGCCACCGGCAGGTCCGCCGGGGTGGCCGGCGCTGATTTTTGGGCCAGGAACGACTCGTCCCGGCAGATATCCCGTATCATTTTTTGGTCTCCTCCTGTTGCTTGATGACAGCGGCAATGGTCTCGGCCGCCACACGGGCCCCCTCTTCATTGGGGTGAACCCCGTCGAACTCATACAGGTCCCTGGTCTGGGACAAGGCACTGAACCGGCTGCCCACATCCGCCAGCAGCGCATGATTCTCCCGAGCGGCCTGCCGGTAGGCGTCGGACAATCCCTTAGCCATTTCCTCATAGGTCCAGCCCTTGTCAGCCAGTTCGGCCCCATCCCGGCGGTAGGCCCAGGTGGCATACAGCACCGGCACGGCCCCGTTTGCCCGGATTTTCTCACAGAGCTGCCGCACACTGGAAAAGAATCGCTCCGGCGTGGTGATCGGGCCATGGCTCATCTCCTGCAGCACCACATAGTCCCAGTGCTCCTCCGTCAGTGCCTTCCGGGTCATGGCGCCCAGCCGGGTCTTCGGGTTCAGCTGTTCCGCCAGCCGCGCACCGCCGCGGGTATGCTGCACCACCTCCGCACCGGTCAGTCCGGCCAGAAGCTCCGGCATACGGTTGGTGAAAGTCAGGCTGTTGCCCAGCATCAGTATCCTCATGGTCATCCCCCTTTTTGTAACTTATTCTTTGCAGTCAGGAAGTCCTGCCGAAACTTGTACGACAAAGAGACCGGCGCTGCGTTGGGCCGTGTCTGCCTGCCGCTTTACCGCAGGCCGTAATCCCGCAGGCAGCGCCGGATCCCGTCCGCGGTATCATCAAACACCACACCGCCCTTGCGGGCCCTGGCGGTGTTCATGGACAGATTGCGGGTACGGTCCCCCGGCACAAGTTCGGGCGCCACCTGCAGGGCTGCACAGAACCGCCAGGCCGTTTCCAGCATATCCAGGTCGTTTTCGCTGCCGAAGTTATAGACCCCGCCGGACAGTTCCAGCGCGGGCAGCAGGTTTTCCACCGCCTGACGCACATAGGTGACACCGCGGTAATCTCCGGGGGAGAAGGTCAGGGACTGGCCGTGCAGGGCGGCGTGAAGCAGATTCAAAGGCAGGTTGCCCCGGATGGGCAGGCCGTACCCGGGCAGATCATACAGCCAGGTGGCCCGCAGCAGCACCGCATCCGGCAGAGCGTCCAGCACCCGCTGTTCCATCTCCAGTTTGTGGCGGCCGTAGACGTTGGCGGGCGTCAGCGGGAGTTCTTCCGACAGCGGGCCGTGCAGCTCCACGCCGGCATAGACCTGGTCGGAACTGAACGCCACCAGCTTGCTCCCCTGCCCTGCCGCCGCTTTGGCCAGCCAGAGCGGCAGCTGCACATTGGCGCGATAAGATTCTTCCTTGTGGGCTTCACAGTAACCGGTATCAGACAATGCCGCCGTATGCAGGATGGCATCGGGGCGGGTTTCGGCCACCAGGCGGGCGATGTCGGATTCGGTGGCCCGGGCCATGAGGCCGCGGGGCGCCGGGATCAGTTCCAGCCTTCCGGCCAGCTGCGCCATCACCCGGGCCCCCACAAACCCGCCGGAACCGGTCAAAAGAACACGTTTCATCGGGAAACTCCTTTCTGCCGGGGGAGGGAAAAAATTCACCAGGCAGTTGCATTTTTTTCATTGTACCACAGGGGCCGTTTTTTGGCTATTCGGGGTTTACCCGCTCCTTTGCCATAGGGTATAATGGGACACAACGATTACGAAAGTACGAGGAATCCTATGATGAAAAAACTGACGCTGCGCCAGCTGCTGACCGTGGCCACCATGCTGTTCGGGCTGTTTTTCGGCGCCGGCAACCTGATTTTTCCCGCCGCCGTGGGGCAGATGGCAGGGCGGGACCTGTGGTGGGCATCGGCGGGGCTGTTGATCACCGGTGTGGGCCTGCCCCTGCTGGGTGTGGCCGCCCTGGGCATCAGCCGCAAGGAAGGATTGTTTGCCCTGAGCAGCCGGTTGGGCCGGGGATACGGATTTTTCTTCACCTGTGTCCTGTACCTGACCATCGGGCCATTTTTCGCCATTCCCCGCTGCGCCACCGTCTCCTACACGGTGGGCATTGAGCGTCTGCTGCCCCAGGGCGGCAGCGCGGCGCTGGCCATCTTTTCCCTGGTCTTTTTCGGGGCGGTGCTCTTCTTCTCCCTGCGGCCCGGAGAGATCCTGACCTGGGTGGGCAAAGTGCTCACCCCGCTGTTTCTCTGTTTTCTGGCCGTGCTGGTGGTGCGCGCCCTGACCGCACCGCTGGGAGATGTGAGCCTGGTAGAGCCTTCCGGCAGCTACGCTGCCAACGCCTTTACCGCCGGGGTCCTGGAAGGGTACAACACCATGGATGCCCTGGCCAGTCTGGCCTTCGGCATCATTGTGGTCAATGCCATCCGCAGCCTGGGGGTGGAGGAACCCGGCGCGGTGGCCAGGAGCACCGTACTGGCCGGACTGTTCAGTTCCCTGTTCATGGGGCTGATCTATGTGCTGGTCATTGTGATGGGCGCCCAGAGCCGGGGCGTGTTCCCGGTTTCGGCCAACGGCGGCGAGGCCCTGGCTCTGATTGCCGAGCACTACTTCGGCGGCGTGGGTGCCCTGATCCTGGCCGCCACCGTCACCCTGGCCTGCCTGAAAACGGCGGTGGGCCTGATCACCAGCTGCAGCGAGACCTTTGTGCAGCTGTTCCCTGCCGGACCTTCCTACCGGGTGTGGGCCATCGGGTTCTGTGTGGTTTCCTTCCTGATTGCCAACCTGGGCCTGAACGCCATCCTGGCCTACTCCACCCCGGTGCTCATGTTCCTGTACCCCTTGTCCATTGTGCTGATCCTGCTCACCCTGGGCGGCGGGCTCTTCGGCAATGACCGGGGCGTACTGCGGTGGACCATCGGTTTCACCATGGCGGCGGCCATCATCGACCTGCTGCGCACCCTGCCGGAAACCACCCGCACACTGCTTCACCTGGAACCGCTGGTGAACGCCGCCGAAAACTGGCTGCCGTTGTGCAAACTGGGATTCGGCTGGGTCTGCCCCGCCATCCTCGGACTGGTCATCGGGCTGGCGCTGCGCCGGGTCCGCCGGACAGCCTGAATCTTCTTACATCCATCCCCACAAAGAACACCCCTCTGCCGCAGCGCTTTTGCAGCAGAGGGGTGTTTTTTATGGGACGATATGCGTCAGACGCAGGCGCGGGCAGCGGGCACGGCGGCGGAAACCCGGGCTCCATGCACGGTCGGGTCCGGCAGAAAAGCCTGCCGCAGTTCGGCCACCGAGGGGAAGATCCAGGTGGGCTTGTCAGCACTGGCCGCCGCGTCGGCTTCGGTGGCTTCCCCGCTGAGGACCAGAGCGGTGTCCACCCCGGCACGCAGACCGCAGGCGATATCGGTGTAGAGACGGTCCCCCACCACCAGGGCTTCCGCCGGGGTGCAGCCGGTGTTCTGCAGGGCATACTGCACCATGGCCGGTTCCGGTTTGCCCAGGAATTTGGGTTTTCGGTGGGTGGCGGTCTCGATCATGTTGCAGATGGCGCCGCAGTCCGGCAGATACCCGAAGTCCACCGGGCAGACCAGGTCCGGGTTGGTGGCGATGTAATCCAGCTGGCGGGTGGTCAGCAGCAGGCAGACATCCTTGATCTTCTCATAGTTCAGGGCATTGTCGTAGGAGACCAGCACGCAGGTAATGGCCTTGTCCGAGGCATCGGTGGTGATATTCAGGCCGTTCTGGCGGCATTCCCGGATGAAGGAGTCGGTGGCCAGGGCATAGATATGCTGTCCGGCATAGTGTTCTTTCAGATACCGGATGGTGGCGTAGGCGGCGGTCAGGTAGTTGTCCGGGGTGGTCTCCACCCCCAGGGTGCGGAAAAAGCGGATATAATCCGCCGTTCCCCGGGTGGCGTTGTTGGTGATGAAGACAAACTTGCCGCCGCTGCGCCGCACCGCCTGCAGAAACGCCCCTGCCCCGGGGATCAGGGCATTGCCCCGGCAGATGGTGCCGTCAATGTCCAGCAGAAACAGGCGCTTTTTCATGGGAGTCACTCTCCCAGACGGCTGCGCACCGCCAGGGCCAGTTTGGGGTCGTTGGTGATGACATCGGCGCCTTCCTCCATGAGCCAGCGCAGGTCCTCCTCCCCGTTGACCGTCCAGACCCGCACGGCCAGACCGCTGTCCAGGTAGGTCCGGAGCAGGCTGCCCATCTTGACGCAGTACAGGCCGGGGTGCAGTCCGCCCACGCCCCGCTGCGCGGCATACTGCTCCATATCGCAGGGAATGTCCCCGAAGAGGTAGGCGGTCTGGGCGTCCGGGTCCAGACGGCGCACTTCGGCGATGCTGTAATGGTTGAAGGAGGAGTAGATGATGCGGTCCTGCATGCCCAGTTCGGCCACCAGGTCCAGGGTCTTTTTCTCGATGCCCTCATACCACAGGATGCCGGTCTTGAGCTCGATGTTCACCAGCATTTTACCGGGCTTGACCTGCTCCAGCACCTCCCGCAAAGTGGGAATGCGGACCTCCTCATAACCGGTCATACCATTATCCGCGCAGAAGGTCTTGAGTTCGGCCAGAGTGTAATCTTTCACCAGACCGATTCCGTTGGTGGTACGGTTCAGCTTTTCGTCGTGAATGACCACCAGTTCCCCGTCTTTGGTCAGATGCACATCCAGTTCGATGCCGTCGGCCCCCTGCTTTTCGGCCAGAATGAAGGCGGGCAGGGTGTTTTCCGGCGCGTAGGCGCTGGCGCCGCGATGGGCGTATACTTTCACATTTTTCATATACCAAGTTTCCTTTCCTGCACAAAAACCGGGAAAAGCCGTGCCTTTCCCGGTCAGTGCTCTTTATACGGGTTATCCGTTGATCAGGTTGTAATTTTCGATGGAGTCGTTCACCTGCTCGGTGATGGCCTTGACGGCGTCCTCGGCGCTCTGGCTGCCGTTGAGCATCTCCTCGATCTCGGTCTCCACGATCTGGCGGGATTCGGGGAAGACGCTGAGCAGGGCGCCGGCGTACTGGGGCGCGGAATCATGCAGCTGGTCGATGGCCGTCTGGAACTGAGGATACTGCTCCATGTTCTGCTTGTACACTTCCTCATCCGCTGCGGCGGTGGTCACCGGGAAGTAACCGGTCTGGGCGTTCCAGTAAGCCTGGGATTCGGGGGAGATCAGGAACTCGATGAAGCGCCAGGTGGCGGCCAGCTTGACGGGGTCGTTGTTGTTCAGCGCCCACAGAGAACCGCCGCCGATGGACACGCCGCCTTCATCGGAAGCGCTGACCGCCGGGAAGTAGGCGGTGCCCACCTCAAAGGAGTCGCCGGTGTCCTGCAGGACCTGCTTCAGGGAAGCAGTGGAACCCAGCATCATGGCAGCCTTGCCGGAGGTGAAGTCGGTGGTGGCAGTGTCGCTGCCGCTGCGGCCCACGTTGGGGGCATAGCCTTCATCGTACAGCTTCTTCCAGGCGTTGAGGATGTTCAGCGCGCCGCCGTTTTCGTCAAAGACCACCTTGGTGGCGGGGGCGGTGCGGCCGTTGCCGTTGTCCACCATTTCCAGGCCCTGCTTGCACAGGAACTGCTCGAACCACCAGCCGTACACGCTCATGGCCAGCACTTCCTGGGTGCCAGCCTTCTCCTTCAGCTGGTCGCCTACTTCGGCGATCTCGTCCAGACTGGTAGGGATCTCGGTGATGCCGGCGGCATCAAACATATCCTTGTTGTAGTACAGCAGCGGGGTGGAAGAGTTGAAGGGCATGGAATACAGCCCCGCGTCGGTGGTGTAGTAGGCGGCAATGTTGGGCTCGATCTGGGACAGGTCGTACCCGGAAGCATCAATGAGCTGCTGCATGGGGATGACCCAGCCGGAGTCGATCATGAACCGGGTGCCGATGTCGTAGATCTGGACCAGGTCGGCGCCCATGTTGCCAATCTGGGCACTCTTGAGCTTGTTGATGGCGTCATCGTAGCTGCCCTGGTAGACCGCTTCCACCGTGATGCCGTACTGGTTTTCCTGGTTGAACTTGTCCACCAGGGCGGTCATGGCTTCGCCGTTGACGCCGCCCATGGAATGCCAGAAGGTGATGGTGGTGCCGGTGGTGTCCAGGGTGCTGAAGTCGTCCCCGATGAGCTGGGCAGCGGCCTGGGCCTCCGCGTCAGCCGCCGTGCTGGCGGTGTCAGCGGTGGCGGTGCTGTTCTGGGTGGAACCGCAGCCCGCCAGGGGCACGGCAACGAGGGCGGCGGCCATCAGGCCGGCCAGAATCTTTTTGGCTTTCATCTTACACTCTCCTACAATATCACATTTGTCAACAGAAATCTATGGCAGGCGGGATATCCCGCCGCAACAGCGAACTCAGCCCTTGACGGCGCCGGAGAACATACCCTTGATGAGCTGCTTCTGGCCGGCAATGAAGATGACCATGCTGGGAATGATGACCGAAACCACACCGGCCATCATCAGGGTGACCGACTGGGCGTCGGTGTTGTCCAGCATGCTGATGCCGATCTGGACGGTGCGCATCTCCTGGGAGCCGGTGACCAGCAGCGGCCACATGTACATGTTCCAGGCGTTGATGAAGGTGTACACCGACATGGCGCCGATGGCGGACTTGGTCAGAGGCAGCAGGATGCTGACGATGAACCGCAGGTTGCCGCAGCCGTCCAGCTTGGCGGACTCATACAGGGACATGGGGAAGGTCATGTAGAACTGGCGGAACAGGAAGATGCCCATGGCGGAGGTCAGGGAGGGCAGGATCAGCACCAGGTAGGTGTCCAGGATGCCCAGGGAACTGACGGTCAGGTAGTTGGAGATGATGGTGGCTTCCCCGGGGACCATCATGGTGGCCATGACCAGCATGAACAGCAGATTTTTGCCCTTGAAGTTCAGGAAGGAGAAGGCAAAGGCGGCCAGGGAGCAGGTGATGATCTGGCCCAGGGTGATGCAGCCCGCCACAATAAAGGAGTTGAGCACAAAGCGCAGCAGGGGCACCTGGGTCCAGGCGCGGATGTAGTTGCCGAAATCCGGATGCTTGGGCAGCAGGTTCATCTCCATGGTGAAGAGTTCCTCACCGGGCATGAGGGAGACGCTGACCGCGTACAGCAGCGGGAAGAGGATGAACAGCGCCATGATCACGTTGAGCACGATCAGCACGCCGGTGCGGATGCGGCGGCGGCGCAGAGCTGCCAGACCCATGCGGCGGTGCAGGGCGGCCAGTTCCTCCTGGGTGTAATCGGCACGGCGGAGGGTGGCGCCGGTGGGATTTTTCAGAGTTGCGGTGGTATCCATCAGTATTTGACTCCCTTCTTTTCGACCTTGAACATGACCAGCGTCAGCGCCATGATGATGAGGAACAGGATCACGGACTGCGCCGCCGCGCTGCCGAACTTGTAGTTGAAGAAGGCGTCGCGGTAGATGGAGTAGACGATCAGGTTGGTGGACTCGCCGGGGCCGCCCTGGGTCAGGATCTTGACCTGGCCGAAGGACTGGAAGGCCTGGATGATGTTGACCACCAGGGTGTAGAACATGATGGGGCTCAGACCCGGCAGGGTGAGGCGGAAGAACTTCTGGATGCCGCTGGCGCCGTCCACCGAAGCGCGCTCGTAGATGGATTCATCGATGTTGCCCAAACCCGCGGAGAAGTACAGAAAGTTGATGCCGCTGTTCAGCCATGCAGTGAGCACGGCCACGCAGATCAGGGCGTAGCGGGGGTCGCTGATCCAGTTGATGTCCAGACCGGTGACCTTGTTGAACAGGCCGATGGTGGGGTTCAGGATGACCTTGAAGATCATGGCCGCGCCGCTGGAGGCAATGGCCATGGGCAGGGCGTAGGAGGTGCTGAAAGCCCGGATGCCCGGGAAGGTCTTGCTGCACAGAACCGCCGCGATGAGCCCCAGCAGCATGCTGCCGAACACCACGATGACCACAAAGATCAGGGTGACGATGATGCTGTTGTAAAAGCTTTCGGAGGTGAGCAGGTCGATGTAGTTCTGGGCCCCCACAAAGATCTTGGCCCGCCCCAGCTTGTCGGTCAGGAACATGCTCAGGTAGATGGTCTTGACGAAGGGGTAGAACAAAAACATGGCAAAGATGGCAAAACAGGGGATCAGGTAGGCATAAGGGCTGCAGCCCTTGAGTTTTTCCGCAAAGGATTTCATGCTTCGTTCCTCCACTGATAGAAAAGATTCTGTTCGGTCTCGCCGTCAAAGAAGTGGGCGTTGGCCATGTTCAGGTACAGGGTGGCCTGCTCACCGGCCCGGGCACCATGGTCCGGGTCCAGTCGGGCAGCAAACTCGCCGTCCTCGTTTTCCAGATGAACAATGGCCTCGTTGCCCAGGGATTCGCAGGCGGTGACGGTCCCCTTCATCTCGCCGTACACCTTGCCGCGGGCAGGCGCGGCGCAGATATCCTCCGGCCGGATGCCCAGCACCAGGGCCCGGTTGTCATGCTGGGGCCACAGCACATGGGCCTGGTCCTCGGTCAGGGGGAAGATCTCGCCCCCTTCGGTGAGGAAGGCGGCGCCTTTGCCGGCCCGCTTGACCTGTCCCCGCAGGAAGTTCATGGCCGGAGAGCCGATGAAGCCCGCCACAAACATGTTGGTGGGATGGTTGTACAGGTCGATGGGGGTGGCCACCTGTTGGATGTACCCCGCTTTCATGACCACGATGCGGTCGGCCAGGGTCATGGCTTCGGTCTGGTCGTGGGTGACGTAGATGGTGGTGATGCCCAGCTTGTGGTGCAGGTCCGCCAGTTCCACCCGCATGTGGGTGCGCAGCTTGGCATCCAGGTTGGACAGGGGCTCGTCCATCAGGAAGGCTTTGGGCTTGCGCATGATGGCGCTGCCGATGGCCACCCGCTGCTTCTGGCCGCCGGAAAGAGCCGACGGACGGCGGTTGAGCAGGTTGGAGATGCCCAGCATCTCGGCGGTTTCCTCCACACGGCGGCGGATCTCCTTTTTGGGGACCTTGCGCACCGACAAAGAGAAGGCCATGTTGTCGTACACCGACATCTGGGGGTACAGGGCATAGTTCTGGAACACCATGGACAGGTCCCGCTCCCCGGGTTCGGCGTAGTTGCACAGCTCATCCCCGATCCACAGCTCGCCCTTGGAGATATCCTCCAATCCGGCGATCATCCGCAGGGTGGTGGATTTGCCGCAGCCGGAAGGCCCCACAAAAACCACAAACTCCCCGTCACGGATACGCAGGGAAAAATCACTTACCGCATACTGGTTCTTCTCGAACACTTTGCATACATCTTTCAATACGATCTCAGCCATAGAAGATCCCGTTTCCTCCTCCGGTAACAATCACTGACAGAAGGGCGCTTTTTGTGCCCGTTGGATATGATACCGCAATCGGATGGGCTTTGTCGTTCATGATTCCGTAAAATCTCCGAAAACATTCCGGCACGCAGCTTTATGCACAGATACGTTAAATTTTGTTTTTGTGTCCGGTCTTTCTCCCCTGCCTTTTACCGTTGCTTTACCCGGCAGCCCTCTTTCCTTGCCGGAAGTTGACAAATTCTTTTCTTTGGCATGCAAGGGGGCCTCTGTCCCCCGCCAGATACTTTTCCATCAAAAAAGGCCCGCCGCAGAGCAAAACTTTCTGCGGCGGGCCCTTTTTGGGTTATGAAGAAAATAAAAACGCCCCGGTCCATGACCGGGGCATGTGTCTGGTGGAGGATGGGGGACTCGAACCCTCGACCTCTGCGATGTGAACGCAGCGCTCTAACCAGCTGAGCTAATCATCCGTAACGACATGTGTTATTATAGCGCATGCCGGGATGTTTGTCAAGCATGAAACCGGATTTTTTTCACAAAGAAAAAATGCCCCCGCCGGCGCACAGGCAAAGCGCAGGCAGGGGCGGAGGCTGGCTCAGCGGGCCGGCATTATTCCGGCAGATAGATGTGATGGGGCAGGCCTTCCACATAAATGGGGGTCAGTTCGGCCTGGATCAGGGGCATGGCATAGGAAATGAACTCCGGCATCATGTCGGTGTGGTCGGCGTTGATCCATTCCAGCGGAACCTTCTTTTCCAGGTTGGCCACCTCGCTGATGGGATGCAGCTCGGTGGTGGACTGGTAAGGCGCGTTGGAGATACGCTTGATGGCCACCATCTCGCCGGTATGGCCTTCAAACGCGGCCTTGACAGCGGCACCGCCCACCTGGTAGGCTTCGGTGATATCGGTGCGGCTGGTCAGGTGACCGGCGCAGCGCTGCAGGGTGGAAAGCTCAATGCAGCGGGTCTTGGTATCCAGGCGGCGGGCCACGGTATTGGCCAGGAAGCGGGCGGTACCGGTCAGGGCCTTGTGGCCGAAAGCGTCCACCGCGTGCACATCGTCGGCCAGCTCGCAGACGTAGCGGCCATCCTCCAGCTTGACGCCTTCGGACACGGCAATGACAATGCTGGGCTTTTTGGCCTGCATACGCTCCACCTTTTCCACAAAGTGGTCCACATTGAAGGGGATTTCGGGCAGGCAGATCATATCCACGCCCTCACAGTCCTCGGCCCGGGCCAGGGCGGCAGCGGCGGTCAGCCAGCCGGCGTTGCGGCCCATGATCTCCACAATGGTCACGTATTTGGTGCCGTAGACGGTGGCGTCCCGGATGATCTCCTTCATCACCACGCCGATGTACTTGGCGGCACTGCCGTAACCGGGGGTGTGGTCGGTGACCATCAGGTCGTTGTCGATGGTCTTGGGCACGCCCATGAAGCGGATCTCGCTGCCGATATGGGTGCCATAATCGGCCAGCTTTCCGATGGTGTCCATACTGTCGTTGCCGCCAATATAGAAGAAGTACCCGATGTCCAGTTCCTTCAGGATGGCAAACAGCTGCTGATACACCTGCTCCCCTTCCGGCGTGTGCCAGTCGGGCAGCTTGTAGCGGCAGCTGCCCAGGTAGCTGGAAGGCGTCCGCTTGAGCAGTTCGATGTCCATGGCGCAGGTCAGCTTTTCATCCAGGACGCAGACACGGCGCTCCAGCAGTCCGGCCACACCGTGCATCATGCCATAGACCTTTTCCGCGCCGCGGCGCTTGCAGCTCTCAAACACACCCGCCAGACTGGCATTGATGACCGAAGTCGGACCGCCAGACTGACCCACAATCGCATTTTTTGCCATATTGAACCTCCCGTAATTCTTTCCGGCACTCGATCTCTGCCGGACTTTTTCCTTGTATTCAGTGTAGCATTTCCGCCCTCTCTTGGCCATTGTGGGAGTTGGCAACCGGATATTTCCCTTTGTGCAAGGCAAGTGTTCCGCTGAGTGGAACGCCGTTCCGTATGTTGAATTTTGCCTTTTCCAGCCGTTCCGCTCAGCGGAACAGCAAGGCTCTCCGCGGAGTGAAAGGCCCCCGCTTTCAGCATTGTAAAAATTGCTTTTCTGCACGTTTCCCTTCCCCCGCCGCCTCTTCCCATGAAGCGGAAAGCGAAAGCCCGTCCCTGCACAAAAGGCGCAGGAACGGGCTTTTTCAGAATCAGGCCGTCAGACCGCTGTTCTTCAGGCCCTCAATCAATTTTTGTGTATAAAGGGCGGCGCCCTCACTGTTCAGATGGTTGTTGCTGTCATAGAAGTATCCGGCGTCCATGACGGCATCGGGACAATCCACCAGCACCGGCAGGCCCAGTTCTTCCCGCACTGCATCGGCATAGGCGGCATTGTCTTCCGCACTGCTGGTCACGCACAGGGCATTGAGGGGCGCGTGGCTGAAGAGTACCGTCACCCCGCGCTGTTCCATGGTTTTGGTAAACCGGCGGATGGCCCGCAGGTTATCCTGATCCAGAATTTCCGCACCGAGGGAAACCATGTCCTGGGTGTTGTACTTGTGTTCCAGGATGTTGGTGCGCGGGGTGACCACATCCCCCAGGGGACCGAAGTCATCACTGTGGGGCGTCTGGCCGGGAGCGTAGTCATATGTCGTCCAGTGCAGGCCCTGCAAGGGAGTCCAGTCACTGGGCCAGCGCTGGGCCAGATACCGTCCGGCACTGGCCGCCGCCCCCAGCCACAGGTCCGGCGGCACACAGGCCCAGGCATCCGGGTCGGTTCCGCAGGCCTGCCACAGCACCAGATAATCCACCCCGGTGTCCCGGAGCATCAGGTGTTCCAGCATGAGGATCACCGTATCCCCCGGTTGGGCGTAGCGCTCCAGCATGTTCAGGTACATATCCACCCCCAGATAGGCTGTCACCCCCACGCAGTAGGTGGGCCGGCTGGTGGCGTCAGCAATGGCCTGACAGTCGGTGCCGTACTCGGTGGAGGAACCGCCTGCAATGAGGATGCGGTCACCGCCGGGGGTGTCCCGCAGCAGGTCCAGTTTGTAATGCAGGGTATACAGAAGGCTCTGCTGGGTGGTTTCGGGCACGAAACCGATACAACCGATCAGCAGGGCAAAGGGCAGGCAGAGTGCCAGCAGAAAGACCAGCAGTTTGCCCAGATAGCCGGCGAATGCTTGTTTTGTCATAGTGCCTCCCCTGTCAGAACTGGAAATAAATGAAATCGGCGGTGGCACCGAAGGGGCGGGAACAAAGTGCCGCCAGCACTCCGAAGCAGAGCAGATAATAAAAAGCATACCGCTGCCAGGGACGGGCACGGCAGATGGCGCGCAGGGGGTCGGTACGGTAGGCGGCGTACCAGTCATAGACCAGCAGGGCTGCCATGAGGGCAAAGGCCAGCCCCAGCAGCGCCGGCGTAAGCCCCGCCGCCCCTGCATAAGCCAGCAGGTGCACCGGGCTGAGTCCCTGCCCCAGATGGGTCAGCACATATACCAGATCAGACAGATCGTTGGCCCGGAAGAAGATCCAGCCTAAGCCGACGATACAGCAGGTGACCATGGTACGCAGGACCGAGAAAGCCGCGGCCCGGGCCCCCTGCAGGCGGTTCTGCAGGGCCTCCACACGGGGCAGGTAGAAGGTCTCGGCGCAGAGCCACAGGCCGTGATACAGTCCCCACAGCACAAAGGTCCAGCTGGCCCCGTGCCACAGGCCGCTGAGCAGAAATGTCACCACCAGATTGCGCAGATGCCGCCCCCGGCTGCAGCGGCTGCCGCCCAGGGGGATGTACACATAATCGGTAAACCAGCGGGTCAGGCTGATATGCCACCGGCGCCAGAAATCCCTGACGCTGCGGGCCATGTACGGGCTGCGGAAGTTTTCCATCAGGTCGATGCCCAGCAGTCGGGCACTGCCCACCGCAATGTCGGAGTAGCCGGAGAAGTCGCAGTAGATCTGCACGCTGAACAGCATGGTGGCCAGGATCAGGGTCAGGCCGCCCTTCCCTGCCAGATCGTTATAGACGTTGTTCACATAGGTGGAGACAAAGTCGGCAATGACCACTTTCTTGAACATACCCACGCAGATCTTGCGAAGGCCGGCGCTGAAATTACCCAGGTCCGGATCATGCCTTTGATGCAGCTGGGGCAGCAGGCTGCCGGCACGCTCGATGGGGCCGGCCACCAACTGAGGAAAGAAGCTGACATACAGGGCATAGTAGCCGAAATGCCCTTCGGCTTGCAGGTTTCCCCGGTAGACGTCCACCACATAGCTGAGGGTCTGGAAGGTATAAAAGCTGATGCCCACCGGCAGAACCAGTTCCAGGGTGGTGGGCTGCAGAGGCAGCCCCACCGCCTGCAGCAGCGCCGTGACGTTCTGAGAGAAAAAGTTGAAATATTTGAAAAAGAACAGACAGGCCAGACACAGTCCCACACCGCTCCACAGCGCGGCCTTGCGCAGACCGGGGCGTGCGGCGTGCTGCACGGCCAGCGCGGCCAGCCAGCTGACCACGGTGGTGAAGAGAATCAGCACAATGAGTTCCGGGTTCCAGCTCATGTAAAAGTAATAGCTGAAGCCCAGCAGTGCCGCCCAGCGCCAGCGCTGGGGCAGCAGAAAATAAACCAGAACGGCCAGGGGCAGAAAGACCGCATAGGCCAGAGAATTAAACAGCATGAGACAATTCCTTGTTGTGATAACAAAAAGGTGTCCCCGCCGGACAATACGGCGAGGACAGCATCAGAAAGGAACGGTTACTTAAAGGCGGGCAGGTTCCGCGTGCAGATAAAGCTGACGAACCAGAAGCGCCACCAGAATCACCAGGATCAGCGTGGCGAATTCCGTGGGCCAGACTCCGATCACACCGGCCTGATACAGCATGGCAGGCAGGTTGGATACAGCATGCAGGCCGATGGCAGCGGGATAGCCCCAGGCGGGCAGACGGCGGGTGACCACCATCCAGATCAGCATGGACAGGGCCAGATGCAGCCCGATGGCACACAGCCGCTCAAAGCCGGCGGCCAGCCACTGGGTGGCGGGCACCGCCGCCAGCTGGGCCAGCTGCTCCTGGGCCAGGGTGATCTGGTCCCCTTCCAGGCCGGTGAGCAGGCTGTCGGTATTGCCGCTGTTGATGGCATACATGACCATGAGGTTGTTGACCATGGTGAGTCCTGCCAGCAGAATGGCCTCGATACCGCCGTGGCCCACACCATAGGCAAAGCCCACCGCGGGAGATTTGTCTTTCCGGCACAACATACGGAGGCCGAGCAGGCGGGCCGTTTCCTCAAACAGACCGGCCGTCAGGCAGCCGTACAGGCAGAACACCACGATATTGTCCCGGATATTGGGAAAAGCGGTGAACACAAGGCCATGCAGGATCTGTTCCAGCACATAGGCGCTGATAATAAAGCAGAACGCGCCGATCATGATGGCATAGCCGCTGCCCTTATGCTTGCGGTTCACCGCAATGCCAAGGCCGATGGGCACGCCAAAAATCACCAGCAGACTGAGCATGGCACAGGCCACCGAAGGAAAAGGAACCGACGTAGGCATACAAAGCACCTCATTCTTTATCCGAGACCGCCGCCCGCGAACGGGTATCATTTAGACGATCCTCTAAATTATGCCTCATTATACCGCACCGTGCCGCACCTGTCAATTTTGCGGCAAAGGGCTGCCATACGCAAATTACAGTTGACAACCTTCCGTTCGTTTGCTATAATATTAAAGCTGTATAAAGCAGCGGATAAGTGCCCGTAGCTCAGTTGGTAGAGCATCTGACTTTTAATCAGAGGGTCCAGGATTCGAGTTCCTGCGGGCGCACCAA
>CALXHN010000039.1 GCA_944388105.1 uncultured Gemmiger sp.
CAGGTTTTGTCCGGGGGATTTTTTTGGTTATGAAAGGGACGTGGCCATGGTCCGTCTGACCCGGCCGCATCTGTATTCACAGATAGCTCTTGCGGCGGAAGCCCTTGCCGGCGGCATTATTGCACCGGGAGGTGTTGTGGAGCCACGAACGCAGTTTCTGCTCCGCCCACTGGTAGATCTGGGTCTGCAGCGGGACGAACGCCACACTGTAATGGGGTTTGCCGTTCTCCCGGTGCTGGATGTTCCCGGTGATGTCATCCACGAGCTTCACGTAATCAAAGGTTTCCTTGTCGCTCCGGCGCAGGCTGAGCAGCGTCTTTTTCCACCACCAGTTGATGGGGGCGTTCCAGTTCCGGCGCATCTGGTCGTTCATGGTGCGGGGCAGGTACAGCAGGGAGATCTCCGCCTTCCAGGGCGCTTGCTCCGGGTCCTCCCCGTGGGCTTCAGCCAGATCGGCCAGCCAGTCGTACAGGTCCTCGGCGCTGCGGAGGATGGATTTCTGGAACCGCAGCCAGACATTTTCGTCGGTGTACTCTTCCATTCCCTTGAGCACCCCATCCGCCTTCAGTTCCGGGTCGCAGTGGATCTCCAGGTAGTTGCGCAGCAGGGAGATGTCCTTCCCGGACACCGCCATGGGCCAGAGATAGGAATAGTGACAGAAGAACTGGCGGGCATAGTTGATGAAAGCCAGGAATCCGGCCAGCTCTTTCCGCTTTTCCGTGTCGGCCAGTTCCAGCAGGATATCCAGGGTGCCCGGGGTGCTGCCGCTCTTGTCCCGTCCCGTCCGGGACGCGTTTTTCATGGTCGCGTTGAAACAGACCGCGTACAGCTGGTTCAGCTGACTGCCCAGGAACTGTGCCTCCTGGCCGGGGAGGACGAGGACCTGGTCATCCCGGGGGCCGATCTCCACATTGCCCGGTATGTCGATGAACAAGTCCACGCCGGTCTTCTGGTAAAAGATCCGGCACAGGTCCAGCAGAGATTCCCGCCGGCAGAGCCGGGGCACCGGGAACATCGTTCCTGCCGGCGGCTGGGGGCGGGCCAGGTTCTGCTGCCGCTGCTGCATCCGTTCTTCCCGCTGTTGTTTATGGTTCCGGCCTTTTTTGACTTTTGTTTCCATTGCTCAGCCCTCCCTTGTGACAGGAGCGGCCAGGGGACCTTCCCGGTTGAAGCGGATGCCGAACACATAGTTGTTGCCGCTGGTCTGGCCCACGTCCAGAACGGCTTCCGCCACATAGATGTATTTGTGGATCAGCTGCTGGGACACCTGCAGGTGTTCCTGTTTGGTCACCTGGGAAAGATTGGGTTCCAGCACGTCGTTGATCTTGCCGGATTTTTCGTCCAGGTCCACGGTGCAGCGCACCCGGACGGGCTTGCCGTTGGACCAGCACAGCAGCAGGTAGCTGGTGCTGTAGCGGCCGTTGCGGGGCATCCGCAGGTGACCGGCGCAGGCGCGGAACATTTCCGGCTGGCGGCGCCGCTGCACGTCCCAGCTGTCCCGGCTGTTCACCCACCGGAGCACCGCCCGCAGATAATACAGGAAGAAGTCGTTGGCATAGCCGGCCCCCTGCTCACAGTAGTTGTTGCAGACCTGCTCAATGGTTTTCCAGTAGGGCTGGTTCAGGCAGACCGGTGCGGTGTCGGTGTAGGGGAAGAAGTTGGTCTCGGCCATCCACTTGGCCCGCACATAGTATTCCTGCAGCCGCAGGTGGTTGTCCATATAGCCGGTGAAGATATCCTGGCAGCCCGTGGCCGGCCTGCCGTCCGGCAGGCGCAGGAGGGGTTCCTTCCCGTCGGGCTGCCGGCCCTCCATCACATCCACGATGTGCCGGACCAGCTGCCGCTCCTGGGGGGACAGGGTGCTGGAATCCTCTTCCTTGCGGAATTCCAGCGAGCGCAGGTACAGGTTGTCCTTGAGCCAGTTGGTCCGGTCCGCCTCCGGTGCCTGATCCGGCAGGGACTCATGCCACAGGGAGGTAATCCGGTTGGTCCACCAGCTGCCCGGGTCCGTCTGGTACAGGTTCAGGTCCTGCTGTTTGTAGTACTGGTTGGCGCCGGCCTCCCACTGGGTCCCCTGGCTGAGTTTGCGCCAGGTGTCCAGGATCTCGTTGATCTTGCTCAGCTGGCTGTTCTTCTGGTCGTCGATGAGGGCGCCCAGGTCCATCAGGCCGAAGAGGATATACTGCCAGTAGAAGTTCATATGATCGGCCAGCGGGCGCAGATCCTGCGGCTTCTGCTGCCAGTAGACCCGCGCGGTGGCCACCAGCATGTCATTATAGATGTTGACGATATGCCGGTTGCCGTATTCGTCGGTGATGGCCGCCAGGGGGAACAGCTTGCTGCGGATCACATCCTCCACTTCCTGCATGAGCTGTTCGCCATATTCCAGGCGCTGCTCCACCAGCAGGCGCTCCTCCTCCGGCAGGTTCCCCACAAAGGGCGCATGGGGGCAGTAGATGAAGCGGCGGTTGCAGCACCATTCGGTATACAGCTGGATCTGCTGCCGCGGGCTCACCTGCACATGGTCCTTTTCGATGAGCCGGATGGCCTTTTCCAGGATCTGGTAGACCTCCAGCTGTCTGTCATAATGTTCGGCGTCCATGGGCCGGCCTTCCCGCATGGCGGTCTCGCAGCTCTCGTCCCAGTCATAGTGGCGCAGCAGGAAGGCCGCCTTCTGCAGGGCCGCCACATTTTCCGACCCGTGCCGGACCAGGTTCTGGGCGATGTAGGGATGCCACCAGGCGGCCACCGTCTCCCCCTCGGCATTGGGGCCGAAACAGTCGGCCAGGTGCAGGGCCTCGTAGGCAAACTCGTTGTTGCCCTCGTTCAGCCGCCCGTTCTTCAGCACGCTGCACAGGATCTCCACAGCCACCTGGTCCCGCAGCACCGCACCGCCCTGACCGCGGTAGCAGTAGATGGTGCGTTTGGCCATGCCCAGGACAGTGCCTTCGGACACCACCGCCGCCTGTCGGGCGTCCTCCTCGGTCTCCAGCTGGCGGGGGTATTTGGATTTCAGGAACATGCGGGCTTCCAGGGCGGAGCGGTACCGCAGCACCCAGGTGGAGGAATCCTCGCCGTCCCAGTGGATCATGGGGCTGTAATCCAGCAGGGCGTTGAGCAGTTCCTGCCAGCGGCCCAGATTGCCCAGAGGCTCATGGAACCGCTCCCGGTACAGGTCTTCCATGACCCGGAAGACCAGCTCGAAATGCAGGGACTGCCGCCAGGAACCGGCCACCGCCAGGATGTCGTCCAGCAGGCCGGCGCAGCGGGTGATGCGTTCCCGCATGGCGTCCGAGTCCCAGTCGCAGTCGTAGGCTTTCAGGGCCGTGACCAGGGCGCCGTCATGGCGGGCCTCCTCCAGTTCTTCCAGGTTGTGGTCCAGCGCTTTCTGCAGGGCGATCCGGGCGGCCTGGTTCTCCCGGATGGGGCCCTGGGCCAGACGCTGGGAAATGTCCTCGTTGACGCCGTGGAACAGGTGGCTCAGAACACTCAGCAGGGTGTTTTCCTCCGTGGTGTTCCGCTGCCGGCGGCCGCCGGCGCTGTCCTCCGGCAGCAGGGCCTTGCGGAACTGGACGATGTCCAGCCCCAGGTTCTGGTGCAGCTTTGCAAACAGATTTTCCTGCTCGGTGGTGGAAAGTTCCGGCGCCAGGACGACCTCATCCTCAAAGGCGCTGTTGCTGCTGCGGGGTTTGGCGTAGGCGCTGCCCACCAGCAGGAACTCCACCGAGCGCTGCAGCTGACGGCGCAGGCGATAGTAGATGCCCCGGGCTTCGGACTCATAAAAGCCGCCGTCCCAGATCACCAGCACCCGCTTGCGGTTGAACCGTCGGGCGCTCATGGCCTTGGTCAGCCATTCCAGGATGAAGGTGGCCAGACGGGCGTAGACGCCGTCGTCCCCCTCCTCGTCCCGGGGAAGGGCGGACGGCCCCAGGTAGATGGTGGGATAGTTCACCGAAACGTCCAGGGCCAGCCGGCCCAGCATCACCGTCTTGCCGCTGCAGGCCGGACCCTTGAGCAGCAGGAAATCCGTGCGCTGTCCGCTGACCCGCAGGGATTTCTGGACCTTGTCCCGCAAAAGGGCGTACTGGTCCCGCTCAAAGTAGCAGTTGTCGAAATCATCCCACACCGGAACATTGCCGTCCTGCGCCAGGAAGGCGGTCATCTGGGTCTCCCGGTCCATGGGCAAGGCGCTGCTCTGGGGCGTGGGCTCCAGGGGAAGCAGGCTGGCCTTGCTGGCAAAGGGCATTTTTTCCCATTCCTTCACCGGAATGGTGATGTCCAGCGGGTGTTCCCGTCCCTGCACCGGCATCAGATGGAGATGATAGAAATCCTCGCCCAGCTGGGGGAGTTCGGCCGGTTCGGCCTCCTCCGGGAACAGGTCGGCCAGGTGGCCGTCCAGGAAGAGGATCCGGGAGAGCAGCCGGCGCTTGGTCCGGTCGATGCTGGCAAAGGCCCGGCCGGCCGCCGCCTCATCCATGCCGAAGCAGAGCACCCGGATCTGGTCCCGGCCGTCGTCGTACATCAGTCCCTGCATGATGCGGATCAGGTCCTCGGCGCCGAACCAGTCCCCGGCAGGGTCCCAGCCATCCAGCACCAGATACCCGCTGTACGGGATGGCCCGACGCAGGGCTTCGGCCAGGGTGGTGGTGGCCCTGCCCTCCGATTCCCACACCAGATCCGGCTCCTCAAAGCTCAGGTTCAGCCCTTCGCCCGGGGTGAACATCTGCAGCAGGGACAGGGAGGTGGCCCGGAAGGTCTGGGGCAGGGGCACGTTGGTGTGCAGCACCGTCTTTTTGGGCGAGAAGGGGCTGTTGGGGATGGTCCGCAGCATGGTCTCCGGGGCGGTGGTGGCCACCAGCCGCCAGCCGGCGCGCAGCATCCGGTTGGTGCGTTCCATGGCCGGCGCGGCTTCCCGCTTCAGGGCCTCGCAGGCCTGGTCCGTGATGGGCTCCCAGGCCTTGCACTGTTCGGGAGAGAGAGGGGCAAACTCCGTTTCCCCGTACAGCAGCTTCTTTTTGGCTGCGATCTGCTTCCACAGCTGGGTATAGTCCTGCGCGGCCGAATCCGCTCCGGGTGCCAGTTCCCGTCCGGCCGCCTGCAGGAAGTACTCCTTGCCGAAGCAGGCCGTCTGGTATTTCTGGCCCAGGACCAGGACGGAGGCGTTGGTGCGCAGGGAGTCCCGGAACTCGGCAGCGCTCATTTCCAGCGATGCCTGCAGCTGTTCTTCCAGGCGGTTTTCCGGAAGATCCTGTTCCATAATCCATGACCCCTTTCTGGTGTGATGATTTATGCCTATTATACTGCCGCCTTTCCCATCGGACAAGATGTGCGGCCCATCCGGGGGATTTTTTCGTTCTGCGGCGCGGGGGAGCGGCTTTACCGAAAATTCACCTGACTTTTACGGTTTTGTGGTGGAGGGAAAAACCGCGGCGCGCTACAATACAGATGGTTCCCCGGAAGGGACCGAAATGACCGAAGGGAGTATGACCGATATGAGCCATACGAAAACCGACCTGAAAACCCCTGCCCGGAAAGGACGGTATCTTGCGTGGGGGGCGATCCTGACGGCATTGGTCTGCGGCGGGGGCCTGTGGGTGCGGTTCGGCGAAGGGGAGATCGCCGGTTCCATTGCCTGCACCCTGCTGGCCGCCGCCGTGCTGACCCTGAGCCTGGTGCTGGCCCTGGCCGCCGGCCCCCGGCGCCGCTGACCGCCTTTTTCGGGGGGAATTTTTTCTTCCGTTCTTTACACCGCACCGGGTCTGTGATATAATAATAGTGTAGCCAGCTTGAAGAACGAGTTGTGCGCTGACAATGTAATTGTAATTCATTGAGACGAATGTTGCTTACTCTGTCCACGGGACAGGTGTAACCATTCGTCTTTTTTCGTTCTTCAAGGAGGTTTTGCCCTATGGTGTTTGTGCTGAAAACCGAATATGACAGCCGTCAGCTGGCCTGCCAGCTCTCCCCCCGTCCCGAGATCAAGGCCAAGAAGGGACGCAAAGGCCGTCCGCCCCTGACCCCGGAACTGCATGTTCCCTGTCCGTTCCTGTCCGAATCTCTGGTGTACGGCGTCTGCCGCTGCATCAGCAAGAGTCCCCGCCTGACGGCGCAGCTGGTTCCCCTGAGTTATCGTCTCCGGTTTGCCCGGAGCAAGCAGCAGGTCCGTCCCCGCTTCTGGTTTGTCCTGCGTCCCTGCCATCTGGGCTGGGACGCCCCGGGCGTCTGCCTGTATGTGCAGGTGTCAGTCAGCGCCCCGGGGGTCACGGTGGACCGCATCGTGGTGCAGAGCCGGTTCGCCCCGGCTCCCCTCTCTCCCCGCCGATAAAAAGAAAAGGAGCCCCCCGGTCCCGCCGCCTTCCGGCGGCGGCCGGGGGGCTCCGCCATTGCCGGGACCCGGGCCGTATAACAGGAAACACCGACAGAACCGGCCCCGCGGTTGACAAATATCCCCTTTGCAGGGTATGCTTGAGGCAGCTGTAAGGCCTTACATCCTCATTCCGGGACGGCGGCGCCGTCCCCATCTGTGCGGCGGAGTGTTGCTTCATGAATATCTACGACATTGCCCGGGAGGCCGGTGTGTCCATTGCCACCGTTTCCCGGGTGCTCAACAACAAAGGTACGGTCAGCCCCGCCACCCGGGCCCGGGTGGAACGGGTGCTGGCGGCCAACCATTACACCCCCAGCGCCATTGCCCGGGGCATGGTGAGCAAATCCCTGCGGACGGTGGCGGTGCTCACCGTGGACATCCGGGTTCCCCACTATGCCCGCACGGCCTATACCATCGAGCGGGAATTCAGCCGCCGTGGGTATGAGGTCATCCTGTGCAACACCGGCGGCGACCGGGAGGAAGCCCTGCGGTATCTGCGCGCCGTGGCCCGGAAACAGGTGGACGGCATCGTGCTGGTGGGGTCGGTGTTCAACACCATCTGCCGCGGCGCCGAGATGACCGCCCTGCTGGGCAAGGTCCCGGTGGTGCTGGCCAACGGGGCCCTGCCGCTGCCCAACGCCTGCTCGGTGCTGGTGGACGATGGCCGGGGCATCGGGCTGGCGGTGGAGCATCTGCTTGCCCGGGGCCGCCGCGCCCTGTTTTACCTCAAGGACAAATCCACCGACAGCGCCGACCGGAAGCGGGACGGTTTTGTGCAGGCCCTGGAACAGGCCGGCCAGGACCCGGCCGGCCGCGTCCTGGAGATCGGGGACACGCTGGAGGACGGCATGGCCGCGGCCCGCCACATCCTGGAAAGCGGCCAGCCCTGCGACGGCATCGTCTGCGGGGAGGACCTGATCGCCGCCGGGGTGCTGAAGACCCTGCTGCGGGCCCACATCCCGGTGCCGGAGCGCATCGCCGTGACCGGCTACAACCGTTCCGACTACGCCCGCCTGTGTGAGCCGGTGCTGACCACGGTGGACAACAAGGGGGACCAGGTGGCCCTGCTCTGCGTACAGCTGCTGGAAAGCAGCATGGAACAGGGCGGCCCCGGCACCTCGGTGACGGTGCAGCCCGAGCTGGTACCGGGCCGCACCAGCTGAACAGACCGCCTTCCTGCGGCGCCGCTGCCGGCGCCGTTTTTCCGGCGGCGGAATGTAAGCGGTTTCTTTTCCCTGCCGTTCCGCCCCCACAAGACCGGTCCCGGGTTTTTGTGAAAATCTCCGAATTTTCCTTCTCTTCCCTGCCTCGGCTTGACTTATGCGGCGCAGGTGCTATAATCGGGTTGTAAGAAAGCGCTTACAATTTCCCATAAGAATTTTCGCTGAAAAAAGGAGATGCCCCCATGAAACGTGTGCCCTATGAAACCATGGTGTCCCAGTTTGCCCGCGTGCTGGAAAAGAAAGGATTCACCCCCGATGACGCCCGGGATGCCGCTGTCATCTTTGCCCAGAACAGTCTGGCCGGGGTGTACAGCCATGGCCTGAACCGGTTTCCCCGGGTGGTGAGCTACCTGGACAAGGGCGAGATCGACCCCGCCGCCCGGGCCACCTGTGTGGCCGCGTTCGGTTCCATGGAGCGCTGGGACGGGCACCGGGGCTTCGGGCCGCTGAACGCCAAACGTGCCATGGACCGCGCCTGTGCCCTGGCCAAGGCCAACGGCGTGGGGGTGGTGGCCCTGGGCAACAACAACCACTGGATGCGGGGCGGCACCTACGGCTGGCTGGCGGCGGACCAGGGCTGTGTGGGCATCTGCTGGTCCAACACCATGCCCAACATGCCCGCCTGGGGCGGCAAGGACCGGAAGATCGGCAACAATCCCCTGGTCATGGCCATTCCCCGCTCCAACGGGGAGCACGCCGTGCTGGACTGCGCCGTGAGCCAGTTCAGCTACGGCAAGATCGAGGACTGCCGCCTGCGGGGGGTCAAGCTGCCGGTTCCCGGCGGCTACAACGAGGCCGGAGAGCTGACCAACGACCCCGCCGAGATCGAAAAGACCTGGCGGGTGCTGCCCATGGGCTACTGGAAGGGCAGCGGCCTTTCCATCGCCCTGGACCTTATCGCCACCGTGCTGACCAACGGCAACTCGGTGCAGCAGATCGGCACCTTCGGGGATGAGGTGGGCCTGTCCCAGGTGATGATCGCCATTGACCCCGGCCGCTTCAACACCCGGGAGCAGACCGACGCCCTGGTGGACGCCATCCTGGCGGATGTGAAGAGCAGCGAACCGGTGCGGGAAGGCGGCGAGGTCTTTTATCCCGGGGAGCTGGCCCTGAAGAGCATCCGGGAAAACCGGGAACTGGGCGTGCCGGTCATTGAGGAGATCTGGCAGTCGGTGCTGGATATGTGATACAGGGCGGGGATCCTGCGCGGCGGGATACCCCGCCTTTTTTCGGACCTATTCCGTGATATATTACAAAAAAATAACAAAATTTCCAGTTTATTCACAAACCCGCCGGGGCGCCCATGGTACAATGGCCCAAAATCAACGCGGGCCGGCCGGTCCGCGCAAGGAGGCTTTCATGCGTACTTCATCCCCCGCCCTGAACCACCTGTGGCTGAGCCTGCTGGGCTACAGCATCCTCTTCGGCCTGCTCCACCGCTGGGTCCTGCCCCGGCTGGGGCTGCCGGAAGGCGCCGTGCTGCTCCTGTGCGGGGTCCTGGCCTCGGCGGTGCCCCTGGTCTGGGCCGCCGCCGACGGCATGCCCTCGCCGCCACAGCCTGCGGTGCGCCCCCGGGCGGAGAGTCTGGTGTTTCTCCTGAGTCTGGCCATTGCCGGCAACCTGGTGCTCTCCCTGCTGTCGCCCCGGCTGGAACTGCTCTGGAAGCCGCTGGGCCTGACCGCCCTGCCCGCCCCCGGCGGCGATGAGTCCCTGACCCTGCCGGTGGCACTGTACATCTGTGCGGTGGGACCGCTGCTGGAAGAGCTGGTCTTCCGGGGCGTCCTGATGCGCCGCCTGGGTCCCGCCGGGGCCCGGACGGCGGTGCTGGTCTCCGCCCTCTGCTTCGGTCTGGTCCACCACGACCTGTACCAGGGCCTTTCGGCGTTCTGGTGCGGGCTGGTCTACGGCTGGGCCGCCCTGCGGTACGGGCTGGGGGTCTCGGTGGGTCTGCATATGGCGGGCAACACGGTGGCCGTGGTCCTGCAGCTGCTGCAGGGCGCCGGCACGGCGGGGGCCCTGGCCTCCCTGCTGCTGGTGGGGGTGCCCCTGGTCCTGGCAGCGGCGGGCGGCCTGCGCCGGCTGCGGCGGCGGGCCCCTGACCGGGAACCACAGACCGCCGCCGGCCGCCTGCAGGTATGGTGCCAGCCCCTGCTGTGGGTCCTGCTGGCCTTTGACACCGTCTACCTGGTCCTGGCCTCCTTCCGCCCCCTGTGACCCTGCCTTGACAGGGGCCGCCGCCCTGTTGTATGCTGAAAAAAATGACGAGAGGAGGCCCAAACCATGGCCGCCACCATCCTGATTGCCGAGGACGACGCCGACATCCGCAACCTGCTGCGGCTGTACCTGGAAAGTGAAGGCTACACCGTGCTGGAAGCCGCCGACGGGGAGGCAGCGTTGTCCGCCGCCCTGACCCAGTGCCCCGACGCCGCCATCCTGGACGTGATGATGCCCCGGATGAACGGGTACGAGCTGACCCGGGCCCTGCGCCGCACCAGCGACATCCCCATCCTGATCCTGTCCGCCAAGAGCCAGGACAACGACAAGATCCTGGGGCTGAACCTGGGGGCGGACGATTACATTGCCAAGCCCTTCAACCCCATGGAGGTGGTGGCCCGGCTGAAGGCCCATCTGCGTCGGGCGGGGGGCACCCGCCGGGAGGCCCTGACCGTGGGCGAGCTGACCCTGGACACCGCCGCCATGCAGCTGTACAAGGCGGGGCAGCCCATTGCCCTGACCCCCACCGAATACAAGATCCTGGCCCAGCTCATGCGGGCGCCGGGGCGCATCTTTACCAAGGTCCAGCTGTACGAGGGCATTGCGGGGGAATTTTTTGAGAGCAACGACAACACCATGATGGTGCACATCTCCAAACTGCGGGAAAAGATCGAGGACGACCCCAGGAACCCGCGGTACATTGTGACCATCCGGGGATTGGGGTACAAGATTGAAGCGTAAGGAAGACCGGCTGTTCTCCCTGCTGGTGAAGAACTATCTGCTCTTCACCCTGGTCCTGCTGCTGTTGGCCGGCGGCATCTACTGGGTGTGGGACCGGCAGTTCGAGCGGCTGCTGACCCCGGTGGACTGGGACGCCCTGCTGTGGGACCCTGCCCTGGAGCAGGGGCGGTACGAAGAGCTGGACGGATACCTCCACGGGACGGGCAACGGCTTTGCGGTGCTGGATGCCGCCGGCGCCGAGCTCTACCGGGCCGGGGATGCCCCCGCCCCCCTGACCGCCGGGGAGCTGGCCTGCGTGGCCGACTACCACGGCGGGGAATACCTGGAAGCCTTTCCCGAGGCGGAGGGCGGTCCGGTGCGGTACCGGGTGCTGCGCGCCCGCCTGCGGGAGGACGGCACCGCCGAGATCACCGGGGATATGGCCCTGGACGCCGACTACAAGGTGCTGTCCGGGGCGCTGAACCCCGGCAAGACCGCCTACACACCCCGGGAGTATGCCATTTTGTCCGGGGCCTACCCCGCCCACGGCACCCTCTACCGGGCAGACCTGGCCGACGGGCGGGTGGTGCTGCTCTGCATGGCCCCCCTGAACGAGGAAGCCCTGGCCCGGGTGTCCGACCGGGGCTGGGTCATCTGGCTGGCGGCCCTGCCCCTGTACGCCCTGGCCCTGGCCTTCTTCATCGGGCGGCTGGGACGGCGGATCCGCCCGCCCCTGGAACGGCTGCGGGCCGCCCTGGACGCCCAGGCCCGGGGCACCCCCCAGCCGGTGGGCGACTGCGGCGGGGTACAGGAGCTGCAGCGCATAGGCCGCAGTCTGGACGAGCTCTCCGCCCGGCTGGCCGAGAGCGAGCGGGAGCGGGAACATCTGGACCGGGAACGGCAGCGGATGATCGCCAACATCTCCCACGACCTGAAGACCCCGGTGACCGTCATTGCGGGGTATGTGGACGCCCTGGCCGACGGCAAGGTGCCCCCGGCGGAGCAGGAGCGGTACCTGGCCGCCATCCGCACCCGCACCGAGGCCCTGACCCGCCTGATCAACGCCTTCCATGAATACAGCAAGGTGGACCATCCCCAGTTCGGGCTGCAGCGGCGGGAACTGGACCTGTGCGAGTACCTGCGGGAATACCTGGCCAACCAGTACGACACCATCCAGCTGGCGGGCTTCACCCTGGAAGTGTCCATCCCCGAAACGCCCTGCCCCTGCTCCCTGGACCCCTTCCAGTTCGGCAGGGCGCTGGACAACCTGATCGGCAACGCCCTGCGGTACAACCGTCTGGGCACCCTGCTCACCGTGACCCTGGCCGTGGAACCCGGGTGGGCGGTGCTGACGGTGGCGGACAACGGGGAGGGTATCCCTCCCGACCGGGCCGCCGCCATCTTTGAGCCCTTTGTGGTGGGCAGCGACGCCCGCACCGGGGGCGGCAGCGGGCTGGGACTTTCCATCACCCGCCGCCTGGTGGAGCTCCACGGGGGCACCATCACCCTGGACAACCACCCCGGCGAGGGCGCCGCCTTTCTCATCCGGCTGCCCCTGCCTTCCTGATCTTTCTGCTGCCTGCCCTGCCGGGGCGGAAAAGCCATGGCTTTTCCGCCCCGGCTTTTTGTCTTTCTTTAGAAATCTTAAGGTTGCCTTGAGGAAGAACCAAGGTTGCCCCTGTATACTCAGTCCCAGAAAGACAGACGGAGGTGAACCATATGAACAATCCCTGCCCCCGAAAGCGCCCCCTCATCGAGGTGCGCTCCATCCGCAAGGAGTACCCTTTGGGGGATGAGACGGTGGTGGCTTTGAAAAACATCGACCTGAACATCATGCGGGGGGAGATCTGCTGCATCTTCGGCACCTCCGGTTCGGGCAAGAGCACCTTTCTGAACCAGCTGGCCGGGATGGAAAAGCCCACCCGGGGCCTGGTGTCCATCGGCGGGGTGCCCATCTCCCGCCTGAACGAAAACCAGCTGGCGGCTTTCCGCCAGCGGCACATCGGCTTTGTGTTCCAGGCCTACAACCTGCTGCCCAACCTCACCGCCACCGAGAACGTGGCCCTGCCCCTGATGTTCCGGGGGGTGCCCCGCAAGGAGCGGGAGGAGGCCGCCCGCCAGATGCTCTGCCGGGTGGGGCTTTCCCACCGGCTGGACCACTTTCCCCGCCAGATGTCCGGCGGCCAGCAGCAGCGCGCTGGCATTGCCCGGGCTTTCATCGCCCGGCCGGACGTGGTCTTTGCGGACGAACCCACCGGCAACCTGGATTCCAAGACCACCGTGGAGATCATGGAGATGATCTGCACCTTTGCCCGCCGCTATCACCAGACCATCATCCTGGTCACCCACGACCCGGAGATGGCTGCCTACGCCGACCGCATCGTGCGGCTCATTGACGGGGAGATCGTCAGCGACGAGACCCGGCGCCGCCCATAAGATAAAAGGAGGATGCTCCATGTTGTTTGCCCGCCAAACCGCCGCCCTGCTGCTGGCCCTGACCCTGACCGCCGGGGCCGCCCTGCCCGCCTTTGCAGAGGAAGCGCCCGCCCCTCTGCCCGCACCGCCCGCCGCCGGGGCCGCTGCGGAACCCGCCCCCGCAGACCCCAACTTCCTGACCCTGAACTACACCGCCGGACGGGATGTGATCCGCCGGGGGGACAAGACCGACCTGTCCGTCATCGTGAAGGACACCGCCCTGCTCACCCGGGATTTTGTCCAGAGCGACTACGATTTCAGCAAGCTGCTGGACAGCTTTTCCGCCTGCACCCCCACGGTGGAGGTGCTCTCCCAGGAAGAGGAGCCCCTGACCCTGCAGCTGACCTGCGCCGGGGTGACCTACAGCGGCACCGGCCGGGACCTGAAGCTGAGCATCGCCCGCAAGGGCAGCGGCAATCCCCAGACCCTGGCCCTCACCGTGACCCAGGCGGAGGAGTATGTGGCCCCCACCCCGGCGCCCACCCTCGAACCCACCCCGGGTCCCAAGGAACAGGCCGCCCCGCCGGTGCTGGTCACCCGGTCGGCCCTGGCCAAGCCCCTGGGGGCCAACGAGGCCGCCGACATCGTGGTGACCATCCAGAACGCCGGCAGCACCAAGATGATCAAGCCCCTGGCTTCCTTCTCCGCCTCCGAGTCCCTGCTCATCGCCAACGACGTGAGCAACGTGGTGCTGCCGGACATCGAACCGGGCAAGAGCACCACCGTGGCCCTGCGGGTGCAGGCGGCCAAGGAGATCGCCAGCGGGTCCCAGTCCCTGCAGGTGGACCTGAAATACGGCTACGAGAGTGCCGGCCAGACGCTGCAGGCCACCTCCTCCGACAAGCTGAACCTGTCCGCCGCCCCCACCGTCACCCCCGGTCCCGGCACCGACAGCGCCACCCCCAACATCGTCATCCGGGATTTCAGCTACGGGGATTCCAACATTGCCGCCGGGTCCCGGTTCACCCTCTCCTTCAAGTTCCAGAACATGGGCCGGATGAAGGTGGAAAACGTGGTGGCCAGCATCGATGGGGGCGAGAACTTCGCCCTGGACGGCGGCACCAGCACCTTCTATTACGATTCGGTGGCCGCCCGGGCCGAGCAGAGCCAGACCGTGCCCCTGCAGGCCCTGCCCACCGCCAAGAGCGGCGCCCAGGCGGTGACCGTCTCCTTCAAGTATGAGTATGTGGACGGGGGCAAGCGCACCGCCGCCTCCTCCGAGGTGAAGGTGGCCGTGCCGGTGGTGCAGAAGGACCGGTTCCAGGTCAATGCTCCCCTGCTGCCCGAAAGCTGCACCGTGGGCGAGGAATGCGTCCTCACCCTGAACTACGTCAACCGGGGCAAGACCGAAGTCTCCAACGTGGAAGCCGTGGTGGAGGGCGACGGGGTGGACGTGGCCGCCCGCAACCAGTTCGTGGGCAACATCGCCGCCGGGGCCACCGGCAGCATCGGCTTTGCCCTGACCCCCAACCAGGCCGGCCCGGTGAAGGTGACCCTGAAGGTCAGCTATGAGGACCCCAACCTGGAATCCCGCACCCTGGAGTTCCCGGTGGAGCTCACCGCCGCCGAAGGCGCCGACGATTCCGACCTGGGCATGGACGTGCCCGAAGCAGCCGAGGAGGGCTTCAAGTTCCCCTGGCCGGTGCTGCTGGTCATTCCCGCCGGCGGGCTGATTGCCGGGGCGGTGGTGCTGATCCGCCGCCGGGCCCTGGCCAACACGGAGGAAGGCTCCGACTGGGACAAGGCCCGTGACCCGGACGACTGGGGCACCGGCGCCTGGGACAACACCGCCTGGAACGACGACGACCAGGAGGACTGACCCATGAAACACGAAGACCTGCTGCGGGTCTGCCTGCAGAACCTGCTGCGGCGCAAATCCCGCACCATCCTGACCGTGCTGGGTGTGCTCATCGGCTGCTGTTCCATCGTCATCATGGTGTCTCTGGGCATCGGGATGAAAGAAAGCCAGGAAAAGCTGCTGGCCGAGCTGGGGGACCTGACCATCATCACGGTCACCGCCCCCCAGAAAGGCCACGGCAAGAAAAAGCTGGACGACAAGCTGCTGAAAACCATCCGGGAGCTGGACGGGGTGGAGGGGGTGACCCCCAAGCTGGGGTTTGACGCCTACACCTGCCGGCTGCTGGCAGGTCCGGGCAACCGGTATGTGGCCGACTGGTCCATGCTGGCCGGACTGGACACCGCCCAGATGGACAAGATGGGCTACCAGCTCACCGACGGCAACTACCCCGCCGCCCAGGGGGAGGTGGCGCTGGGCCAGTATTTTGCCTACAACTTCCGGGATACCCTGCGCCCGGAAGGGGCCAACACCATCAACCGGTGGGACAGCGGCATGGACGAGGACGGCCGGCTGCTGCCGCCCCCCGACGCCTACTTTGACCCCCTGAAGCAGCCCCTGACCCTGGAGGTGACCGGGGCCGACGGCAGCACTTTCAAAGTGCCCCTGAAACCGGTGGGCGCCGTGAAGGAGGACAACGCCAAAGGCTACGAGACCTCCGACGGGGTGATGATGAGCGTGGCCGACCTGCAGGCCCTGCTCAAGCGGGCCGGGGGCGGCCGCACCACCCCCAACGCCAACGCTTCCGCCTATGATTCCATCCTGGTCAAGGTCAGCGGCATCAAGCAGGTGGACCCGGTGGAGACCGCCATCAAGAATCTGGGCTACTCCACCGAATCCATGGAAAGCATCCGCAAACCCATGGAAAAAGAAGCCCGCCAGAAACAGCTCATGCTGGGTGGTCTGGGGGCCATCTCCCTGATCGTGGCGGCCCTGGGCATCACCAATACCATGATCATGTCCATCTCCGAACGCACCAAGGAGATCGGCGTGATGAAGTCCCTGGGCTGTTACGTGTACGATATACGGGTGCTCTTCCTGGCCGAGGCCGGGGCCATCGGGTTCATCGGGGGCATCATCGGCTGCGTCATCAGCTTTGTGATCTCCCTCATCATCAACCTGGTGTCCCTGGGCCCCGACCCGGGCAACCTCCTGCCCGCCATCCTGGGCGGGGAGGGCATCACCCGGGTGTCGGTCATCCCGCCCTGGCTCTACCTCTTCGCGGTGGTGTTCTCCATCTTCATCGGGCTGGGCTCCGGCTACTACCCCGCCAACAAGGCGGTGCAGGTGCCCGCCCTGGAGGCCATCAAGAGCGACTGACCCCCTTATTTATGCCATTCTCTTATTCTTCTTTCTCTTTCCCTTCTCGCAAGGCGGCCGTGTCCCATGGCGGACACGGCCGCCTTTTTGATGCACGCTACCATTTTGCCCCCGGAAGGAGTATAATAGTGCCAGATAACTCTGGAAAAACGGCGGGGGGATTTTGTTTTGACGAGAAAACGGATTCTGACCTTCCTGTGGGTCAGCCTGATCTGTCTGGCCGCCTTGTGTGTGGCGGTGTTCGGGACCATTACCCGGGTCATGGTGGAACGCAGCGACCAGACCCTGACCCAGGTGGCCAACCTGTACATGGAGGAGATCAACGGCCAGCTGCAGCGGCACTTTGATTCCCTGGTGGAGATGCAGCTGGCCCAGGTGGAGGGCATCACCCTGGCGGTGCCCCCCGCCAGGGTGGACACCATCGACGAGGCCGTCATCCGGTCCATGTCCACCGCCGCCCGGGCCCGGGATTTTGAATATCTGGCCCTGTACAACACCGAGGGCAAGGCGGATGTGCTCTACGGGGAGCCGGTGACCATCCGGGAGGAGGACGAGTTCCTGGCCTCCCTGAACCGGGGCGACCCCAAGGTGGTGCTGGCCGATACCGCCGACGGCGAAGGTCTGCTGCTCTTCGGGGTGTCGGTGGGCTATCCCCTGTCCGAGGGCTACCCCATGCCGGACGGCAGCCAGTGCACCGCCCTGCTGGCCGGGGTGCCCCTGGACACCATCAACGATACCCTCTCCCTGAGCATCGACAACACCCTGATCTTTTCCCATATCATCGAGACCAACGGCCGTTTTGTGCTGAAAAACAACGACGAGATCCAGGCGGACAACTATTTCGACTGGCTGGAAAACCACAGCCGGTTTGACGGCATGACCACCCAGGAGGCGGTGGCCGAACTGAAGCAGGCCATTGCCGGCGGGCAGATGTTCAGCTTCGCCATGGTCACCGACGGCCAGCGGCGGCATGTGTACTGCTCGCCCCTGAACAACTCCGAATGGTACCTCATCACCGTCATGCCCTACGGCGCCCTGGACGAGGCGGTGGCCGACCTGAGCAGCTGGCAGCTGATGTGCACCCTGGTGGGCTGCGGGCTGCTGCTGGCCGCCACTTTGCTGGTCTTTTTCCTCTACTTCCGCATGTCCCGCCGCCAGCTGGCCGAGGTGGCCCGGGCCCAGAGGGAGGCGGAACACGCCAGCCGCGCCAAGAGCGAATTCCTCTCCAACATGAGCCACGACATCCGCACCCCCATGAACGCCATCGTGGGCATGACCGCCATTGCCGCCGCCAACGTGGAGGACCCCGACCGGGTGCGCTCCTGCCTGCGCAAGATCTCCCTGTCCAGCAAGCATCTTCTGGGACTCATCAACGACGTGCTGGACATGTCCAAGATCGAGAGCGGCAAGCTCACCCTGAACATTGACGCCATCAGCCTGCGGGAAACGGTGGACGGCATCGTGAGCATCCTCCAGCCCCAGATCAAGACCAAAAAGCAGACCTTTGACGTCTTTATCCAGAACATCGGCCACGAGACCCTTTACTGTGACAGCGTGCGCCTGAACCAGGTGCTGCTGAACCTGCTTTCCAACGCCCTGAAATTCACCCCCGAGGGCGGGGCCGTGACCCTGACCGTCTCCCAGGAGCCTTCCCCCAAAGGGGAGGACTTCGTGCGCACCCACTTTATCGTCAAGGACAACGGCATCGGCATGTCGGAGGAATTCCAGAAGCGCATCTTCGACTCCTTTGCCCGGGAGGACAGCCGCCGGGTGCAGCGCACCGAGGGAAGCGGCCTGGGCATGGCCATCACCAAGTACATCGTGGACGAGATGCAGGGCACCATCACGGTGGAAAGCCAGCCGGACAAGGGCAGCACCTTCCATGTGACCCTGGACCTGGGCATCGCCCCCGACGAGGGCGAACCCCTGCAGCTGCCGCCCTGGGAGATGCTGGTGGTGGACGATGACGAACAGCTGTGCACCACCGCCGCCGAAAGCCTGCGCCAGATCGGGGTGCGGGCCGAGTGCGCCGGCAGCGGCGAGGAGGCCGTGGCCATGGCCGAAGCCCGCCACAAGGCCGGACACGACTACCATGTGGTGCTGCTGGACTGGAAGATGCCCCACATGGACGGCATCGAGACCGCCCGCCGCCTGCGGGCCGCCGTGGGGGACGGGGTGCCCATCCTGCTCATCTCCGCCTACGACTGGGGCGACATCGAGCAGGAAGCCCGGGCTGCGGGCATCACCGGATTTCTGGCCAAGCCCCTCTTCAAATCCACCCTGTACCACGGGCTGCTGCCCTTTGCCCAGGCGGAGGAGTCCGGCGCCCGGGCAGCCGGCGCCCCGGACAGCGCCCCGGACTTTACCGGCGTGCACCTGCTGGTGGCGGAGGACAACGAACTGAACTGGGAGATCGCCAACGAGCTGCTCAGCGCCCAGGGCTTCACCCTGGACTGGGCGGAGAACGGCAAGGCCTGCCTGGACAAGTTCTCCGCCGCCGCCCCCGGCACCTACGCCCTGATCCTCATGGACCTGCGCATGCCCGAGATGAACGGCTTTGAGGCCACCCGGGCCATCCGGGCCCTGGACCGCCCCGACGCCGGGACCATTCCCATCATCGCCATGACCGCCGACGCTTTCAGCGAGGACATCCAGAAATGTCTGGCCTGCGGCATGAATGCCCACATCGCCAAACCCCTGGACATGCGGGAGCTGCTGCGCCTGCTGCAGAAATACCTGCACCGGTAACGGATTTTCCCGCCCCGGACGGCCCCCCGCCCGGGGCGGTTTTCTTGAAAAAACGGCATGCCTTGCAAGCATACCATGGTATGCAATACAACTATTAGACATATCGCCGCCGGGGTCGTATACTGGAAGCAGAAAGCCGGGTCCCGGGGCGGAAACGCTGCCCCGGGCATCCCCGGCCGGGAACCGAAAGGACGGTATACCATGGAAGAACTGCATCTGAGCGGGGAATGGGACAAGACTTTTGCGAAAAGCGACAAGGTGGATCACGAAAAGATCACCTTTCACAACCGGTACGGCATCACCCTGGCGGCGGACCTCTACCGCCCCAAACATGCCGAAGGGAAACTGGCGGCCCTGGCGGTGTGCGGGCCCTTCGGCGCGGTGAAGGAACAGGCCTCCGGCCTGTACGCCCAGACCATGGCGGAGCGGGGGTTCCTGACCATGGCCTTTGACCCTTCCTTCACCGGGGAGAGCGGCGGCGAGCCCCGGTACATGGCCTCCCCGGACATCAACACCGAGGACTTCCAGGCGGCGGTGGACTGCCTGAGCACCCGGGCGGACGTGGACCCGGAGAAGATCGGCATCATCGGCATCTGCGGCTGGGGCGGTCTGGCCCTGAACACCGCTGCCCTGGACACCCGGGTGAAGGCCACGGTGGTGTCCACCATGTACGACATGGCCCGCATCAACGCCAAGGGCTACTTTGACGCCGAGGACAGCGAGCCCGCCCGCCACGAAAAGCGCAAGGCCCTGAACGCCCAGCGCACCGCCGACTACCGGGCAGGCACCTACGCCCTGGGCGGCGGGGTGGTGGACCCCCTGCCGGAGGATGCCCCCTTCTTTGTGAAGGACTACTACGACTACTACAAGACTCCCCGGGGCTACCATGCCCGGTCGCTGAACTCCAACGGCGGGTGGAATATCATCGGCTGCATGTCTTTTCTGAACCAGCCCATCCTGCAGTACAGCCACGAGATCCGCAGCGCCGTGCTCATCCTGCACGGGGAGAAGGCCCATTCCTGCTACATGGGCAAGGACGCCTTTGCCGCCATGATGCAGAGCAACCCCTGCCCGGAGAACAAGGAGCTGCTGCTCATCCCCGACGCGGTGCACACCGACCTGTACGACGGCGGCGGCAAGAACGCCATCCCCTTCCACAAGCTGGAAGAATTCTTCCGCACCTGGCTGAAATAACCGCTCTCCATACTTTTCCA
>CALXHN010000040.1 GCA_944388105.1 uncultured Gemmiger sp.
CCCTGGTTGGTGCGCAGGTCGATGGCCTCGTGGCGGCTGCCGTCGCTGTAAAAGTATCCCGCCGTCAGCACATGCAGCGCCAGCGGCCAGAGAAAAATCACTTCTCCGGTTTTCAGTCGCATGTATTTTTTCCTCCTCAGCACTGGATGATATTGAACTTGAAATTTCGCCACTGGCCCGTGCGCTGGTTCTTCCATGTGGCGCTGTACTGGCTCATATAGGCAGTACAGGTTTCGGTGGCGTTGCTGTCCCCAAATACGGGGTGAGTAAAGGTAAACTGCACCTTTCCAACAAATAGCCCCCGCAGATAAGCCAAATCCTCATCGGAGAGGTGGGAGTAGGAAAAGCTCCAGGTCCCCACCTTTTCCCGTATCATCAGCCTGTGCATGACACCGCTCTCATCCCGGCCGGAATCGGAAGCGTCCAGATCGGCAAAGCTGAATTCCGGTTCGTCGTCGGGAACCAGCATGGGGACCCCGTCCACCTGATAAAAGTCCACTTTTGTCCGCATGCTCAGTATCCTCCCGTCATGACGCCCTGCTGGCGCTGGTAGCGCTGCACCGCACGGCCGATGACCTCATCCCCCACCCGGATGCCGCAGACGGCCTCCAGGATCTGGCTCAGCAGCCGGCTCACCTGGGTCAGGGCGGCCAGTTCGCCCTCCTGCATGTCCTGCATGACGGCAGCCACGGCCTGCTGGATGGTGGCCAGGGGCGCTTCCACGTTGGTGCCGCTGCTCTGGTCACCCAGTACGGCCAGGAACTCCCGGTTGGGCGGGATGACGGCGCCCTGGGCCAGATACGGGATCTGCGGAGCGGGGATGGTGGAAAGCTGAAAGCCGAACGTAGATCCGCCTATACCGGGAACCCAATCCGGGACATCAAAGGATAGGCTTCCAACCGCGCTGATGACACGGTTCAGGGCATTCACAATAGCCTGGATCATGCTGTTCACAAAAGCGATGATACCGTTGATGCAGTTCTTGATTCCGTTCTGAATACGGTCCCAGACGGCCAGCGTGGTGTCCGCAATGGCGTTCCAGGCGGCGTCCCAGTCACCCTTGAACACGGCGGTGAGGAAGTCGCACAACCCGCGCAGAAGGACTACCGCAATGTCAATGACATCCGCCACCAGTCCCATGGCCGTTGACACATACCCGGCAACGGCATTGAACACATCGGCAAACGTGGGGCCGAAGGTGGCGATCAGCCAGTTGACCAACGGCGCCAGAACACTATTCCAGAAGGTCAGCAACGTATTCTGTACACTGGCGATCAGAAGCAGGAGGTCATTCCACAGCGGCTTTGCGTGCTGGGACCAGAACTTGTCCAGGAGTGCAATAATGTTGGCCAGAATTGGCTCAATCACGGTGTAATACAGATTGCTGAAAATGGACAGCAGGTTCTGAAAAGCCAGGACAATGCCATCCATTACAGGCTGGCCATAGGTAGCCCAGGCGTTGGAGATGCCTTCCATCATTCCCTGCCAGATGGTCAGAATCACTTCGAGTGCCGGCCGCACCAGATTGTTGATGGCATCAGTGAGGATACCGCACCTCCACACAAAGTCGGCAGCGAAAAGCTGAATAGCCGTGGATACAGTCCCACCCACAATGGGAGCAAATGCCTGGGAAAAAGAATTGATCACACCAGGCACAAAGGTTCCTGCCAGATACCCCAGCAAAGGCTGCAGAGCATTGGTCCAAAGCCCAGACGCTGCGGCCTGAATTTGCGGCCAGACAGCCAGCGCCGTGGCCTTGATTTGCTCCCAGGCGGCGCTCCAGGCAGCAATGGAAGGTGCCAGGGCGGTTGTGAAGGAATCCCAAAACGCCTTCACTCGGTCCATCAGCGAAGCAAATCCAGCCCCAGTCTGATCCACGAAGTCATAGTTGGGACCAGATGCTCCTCCACCTCCGCCGCCGGAGCTGTCCTCCTGCGGCGCGTCCAGTCGGTTGATCTCATCGAATCCGGCCAGGCTGCGGGTGGCCTTTTCCGTCTGCTTGGCGGCACTGCCGGCGGCGCTTCCGTAGCTGTTCATTGCCTTGGCGCTGCTCTTCATGGCCCCCAGGCTCTTGCCGGTGATCAGGCTGATGAACCGCGCCAGGTAGCTGATACCGGTAGCCAACATATTGTTGATGTAGGCAAGGGCGTTGCCCAGCGCCTGCACCAGAGGAGCAGCGGCCACGCTGGCTGCCCCCTGCAGATTGGCCAGACTCTGCCGGAAGGAATCGCTGGACTGCATGGCCTGTCCGAACCAGCCCACCATTTTGGTGAGGGCAGAAGAGATGATGTTGAACAGCAGCGCACCGGACACAATGCCGGAAAGCCGTGTGCCGAACTTCTGCATCGCGGTAGATGCTCGGGTTACCTCCTTGACGGTGTCGTTTTTCTTCCCGGCGTTTTTCGCAGCCTTCTGTGCTTCATAAGCGGCGGATGCTTTTTGAACGGCAGCCTGCTCCTGCCCCAGCTGATTTTCCAGTGCACTATGCCGCTGCTGCAGCTCAGAAACGGTCTGGACCTGCTTTTGGTATTCGGCCTGGATGGCCGCGGCCTTTTCTTCCTGCTTGGCCAACGTCTGCACCAGCCGGTCGCTCTCTGCATACAGAGAAGCATTCTGTGCCTGGGTCCGGCTGGCCGCCACGCTGGCGACATTGGCCTCGGACATAGCGGGAAACTCCTGCCGCACCTGGGCTGCATTCTTGTCTCTGGCTGCGTCCAGCTTGGCGCTTACCTGTTCTATGGCACTGGCCGTTGCCTGGGCTTCAGTCTTTGCCTTGGCCAGGTCATCCCCCAGCTTTGTGCGCTTGCCCGTGGCCTGGGAGATCTGTCTGTCCAGCGCACTGATCTGCTGGGCCGTGCTCTTGGCCTTGGCCTGCAGGGCTTTCAGATCGGCCTCTGCCCCTTTATTGTTCACCCGGGTATCAATGATGATAGAGCCATCTGCTGCCATACACTACACCCCCAATCTGCGGAAGAATTCTTCCTCTTCTTTGGTCAGGCGCGTCATAGGCCCGATCAGATCTTCGTTTTCGCGGGCAAATGCCCGTTCTGCTTTGTCCAGCGTCTGGCCCTTTGCCCGCTTGTTCCGGATGGACACCACCTGGGCAAAAAGGCCCTTGCCGATATTCTGGAAAGCGCCCACGAAGTCCCACCAATGCAGGTACGCACAGGCCCGGCAGCTATATCCCAGTACCTTGTCCACGGCAGGGGCAATGAGCTGCACATCGGTGTCCCAGTGGACAAGGGCGATGCGTTCTGGCTGATTTTCCGGAAGCGGACGGCCCAGATTGATGAACTCCATGGCTGCCCTCAAAGCCGCCTCGGCCCCCACCTCAGACAGCTTTTCGTATTCCGGGAAAAGGATCTTCAGGCAGGTGGAAAGACGCCATGCCTGTGGCAATTCTTCGTCCTGCAGGGCGTCAATTGCATCCAGTACGGCGCGGAAGTCGCTGCGGATGGCAAGGGTCTGTCCGGCCACCTCCACCGTGGTGGGAAGTCTCCAGCCCATCAGGAGGGCAGCTTCTGGCCGGGGGCCAAACCTTTGGCTGTTCCGTCATAGGGTGCAGTGTGGGTCTTGGCGCGGCCGCGCACAGCCTTGGCGCCGGCCCGCATAGACTCCTCAATCACCGGAGCCATCGCATCCAGAACATGCTCCAGTACGGTGGAACCGTCACCGCACACGCCAAAACAGGACTGTCCGCCGAAGAAGACTTCCGACACCTTGGCACCGAAAGCATAGTCGATGCAGGACTTGATCCGTTCATCCGCTTCCTGAATAACATCCAGGACCGCATCACCTTCCGCTGCGTGAGCCTTTTCGGCCAGGGAATCCACCTCCGGCTTGATTTTCTTCCACCGGGCCGCAATACCGGGGTCGGCAGGATTGAACCGGACGGTGCCGGTCAGATTCCCGTCCGGGTCCAGGATGTCATAGCTTTTGAGCCCCAGGTCAATCTTCAGTTCCATGGGTTATTCCTCCTCTTTGGAAAAAGTAGGCTTGCCTTCCGCAATGGTCACGGTACCCAGGTCGGTATCGTTGGACAGATAAACGGTCAGGGGCATATCCACATAGGAAGAACCGCCCAAGCTGGTGGGCACGATGGTGCAGCCCTTGTGCATCTCAGCGGTGAAGGGGCCGGTGGTGGCGGTACCCAGATAGCAGTGGACCACCAGAATATCGAAAGAGCTCAGCTCGCTCAGTGCCTTGCGGCGCTCGATGTCCAGGATCTTCGCGCTGAGCTTGTTGCCGCCCCGGATGGTGTTGGGGTCCAGTTCCTGGGTGGGCTTGGCCGGGGACACAGTGGTATCAGTCAGCCCCAGAACGTCAGTAGTCTGGTCCACATCGTGGTTGTATTCGATGCTGGAATCCTCCACACCACGGCCCAGAATTTCCCACTCGGGAGAGTCGCTGGTGGAGCCCACGTTGACGAAGGTCATCAGAAGTTTGCGGTCAGCCTTCTGGCCGCTGGTCAGATTGATAGAAGCTGCTGCCATTGTCATACCTCCTCAAGGTTCAGCTTGATCTGCAGCTGGTAGCGGGCGGCATTGGCGTCCGCTTGGGTGATGACACCCGCGTTGGATGCCTGAATTTTCGTAACGGTATACCCGGACACTTCCGGGTAATCATGGAGCCGTTCCTGCCCGCGGATCCATGCGGACAGGCGGGCAAAGAAATCCGCCGCGCTCAGATTGGGGGCAATCGCCGCCCCAAAGGGCAGCTGTGCCACAAATACCAGGTCATACTCGGCCATGTCATACCCCAGCACATCGGTCTTGTGGCTCTCGCCGCCGGTGCGCAGGGTGTATTCGGTGGCTTCGGCCCCCAGATAGTTGGCGTTGAAGCGGTCGTGCTTATCGATGAGCGGGCATTTGTCCCGAAGCCACTTTCGGGTGGCGTCCAGCGCGTTCATGGTGCGGTCCTCCCTCCGGCCAGGGCAGCGGCACCCCGGATGATGTCATCTCCGCGCTCGGCCTTCATGCGTTCAAACCAGAAAGCGCCCCGCTCTGGCGCACCGTTGTAGGTCAGCTTGCGGCCGGTGGGGTGCTTTTTCTTTCCTGGCGGTGACCAGAACCCCGCCAGCTCCCCTGCTTCATACCGGGGAATGTTGGGGCCGTAGACCTGGCCATAGTAGAGATACCGGGCATACGGGGTGGCATACACCACCATACCCTGCCCAATGACCGATGCGGTGATGGCACTGTGCTTGAGCACACCGGTGGCAAAGGGAACTTTTGGGTCGCACAGGCGGATGACCTCGCTGTCAATGAACTTCTGCACCTTTCCGCCGGGTTTCAGCCCCCGGGCTTCCAGAGCGTCCTGCAGGCCGTCCAGATCCAGGCGGGCGTCGTACTTGATGGGCATTTATTCCGCCTCCAGATAGATGTGAGCTCCGGGCCTGCCCCGGTTGTCGCGCACGACGGTCACGGTGGCCGTCTCACTGCCGCAGGCGATCTTGTCCCCAACAGCCACAACGGGGACCCCCGCGCTTTGGGGAATGCGGCACTTGTACACGCAGCGGGCCGCCATGCCTTCCTTGCCCGGTGTAGCGACCCGGCCGCCGTACCAGCTGCAGCCGTGGAAGGTCTGCTCCTGCTCGGTATCGCTGTCACTGTCTCCATCGTAGCCAAGATGGGTGATGGTGACAGTCCTGTTACACCCCTGCATGGGTCCCCCTCCTTCACACAAAGGCATGTCCGGCAAAAACCAGCAGGTTTACCGGCACTGTGAGGTAATCAGCCAGCAAGCGGCGCAAAGCTGCCCGGGATTCCGCCTCGGTGACGCGGGTCTCACTGTATCCGTCATTGGAAAAGCTCTGTACTCCGTCAGAAGAGAAGTTCCCCGAGGCCAGGGCGTCGATGAGGGCGCATTCGCAGTCGCACAGTGCATCGGCCATGCAGGCAGGCGCATCCCGCGCCTGCCCCATGGTCTCATGGTCGATGATGTACGCCGCCTTTTTGCCCTTACGCGCATACTCCTCTTCCGGCAGGGTACCGCCGTTTTCCTGGTACTTGCCGTAGGTACTGTACATGGGCGGCTCCCTTCTGTCAGCCGGACACGCTGCGCACCGCCACCAGATTCTGGTTGGTAACACGGTAGCCGGTGTTCATTTCCACCTGGGCCAGAGAGCCAGCAAAGCGCTCGGAGTCGATGATGCGGGCCAGGTCGAAGTTGGAAACGATGGACAGCGCCTCGTGATAGTACATGACGTACTGCACATTGGTCATGTCAACAGTCTGCTGGGTGCCGCTGTGATCGTAGTACTTGATGCTGCCGGTGGCGCCGTTGGCTTCCACAAAGGTCATGCCCAGCCACTTGCCCACGTTGCCGGTCTCGGCAATGCGGTCATTCTGCACCGGGGTGAAATCCTTGCCGGCGGCTTCCAACACTACGCCGTAGAAGTCGGGAGTGCACATGACCACATTGGCGCGGCCCTTCTTCTTGACGATTTCCTTACGGGTGGCGATGATGTCGGCCTTGACGTTTTCGGCAGTGATGGCTTCGGTAGCCGTTGCGGCAAAGCCTTCCTTGGCCAGACAGGCAATGGCGCACTGCATCCAGCCCTCACGGCATTCCGAAATGGCGGTGGAGAGAGCCTCTTCACCCGCGCTGAACTCTACGGCAGCAGCCTGCACGCCATAGATCTTGTAGGACTGCTGGAAGTTGTTGTTCAGCTGAATGGGCACCAGCGCGTCCGCGATTTTCTTATCGCTGAAGTCGCGACCGGGAGTACCGGCCTCCACCGCAGAGGTGGAAATCTTGTGCACGAAGATCTGGCCAGCGGGACCAGTCTGGTACTTGTCGGTAAAGGTCACGCCGGGAACCATAACAGGGTTGAAGTAAAGGTTCGGTTCGAGGATGGAAGCATACTTCTCATCCACATTCAGCTGGTCGTACTTGATAGCCATACGTTATTCTCCTTTCGGATGGTAGAAGGGGTTGTTCTTGTACTTGTTGTCCAGGAAGGACTGGTTGGAAGCAGCAGGCGCCTGCCCCTTGCCACCAACGGTGACGGTGGGGGCGGCCTTTTCCGGTGCGAAGGCGCCGGGGTCGGATTCCTTGTAGGATTTCAGGTAATCGTCAAAGCCCAGCAGCTTGCCTTCCTGCAAGGGCAGCTTCTTGGCCTTGAGGTCGGACAAAAACGCCTTTTTGGCGCTCTCGCTGGAGAACTTCACGCCGGACACGGCGCTCTGGGCGGCAAAATCGCTCTGCAGTTCCGCCACCTGCACCTTGGCGTTGTTTTCGGCCTGTTCGGCCTTGGTTTTCCATTCCGGGTCGTAGCCTTCCAGCTTCTTGTTGGCCTCGCCAAGCTGGGTGCGGGCGGTATCCCGCTCGGTGGTCAGGGTGGCGATGGTCTGCTTCTGGCGCTCAATGTCCGCACCATGCAGATCCATGATCTGCCCAAGCTGCTCGTCGGTGATATTGGGGATGATGCTCTTGACTTCTTCCCGTTTCATGTGTGGTCCTTTCTGCCCTATGCTTTTTGCGGGGTTGCTCCCACGGGCTGTACAGTTTTACGCCTTGTCGGGCAAATTTGGGTATAAAAATCGCCCGCCCCGGCCTCCTGCGGCCAAGGTGGGCATAAAAAAGCGCCTTTGCAGTCGAGTGCAAAAGCGCATACTGAAAATCATGCAGGGATGCAGCGATTTTCAAATTTCTTGTAGGCGTCCAGATAGAACCGGTGCTTGTCGCCATCGTAGGTGACTTCGTAGTACATGCCATCCGGCAGTACAGTGCTGGCCATAGCCTTGCTGTTCTGAAGGGTCTTGCACTGCCACACGATGAACACATCTTCCGGCCGAATGCGCTTGCCATCCGTCGGGTCCAGATGCTCATTGGTGTAGTCGGACACCATCTGCCGAACGCGGTCGGTAAAGTCTTTCTCGTTCATGGGGTTCTCCTTAATTTTTGCATGAAAAAAGCACGGTGCAGTTGCATCGTGCTTTTGGGGTTCAGTTAGTCCCACTCGGCATAGTGGGGGCAGTTTTTGCATTGCTCGTGAGCTTCCGAGCTGCTGCAGGGAGGTTTGTCCGCTGCCGGGAAGTACAGGTCGCAGCCGATGTTGGCAATCTCGTAGCAAAGCGCCTCATCGATTTTGCGGCCGTAGATCGGGCAATACCATTCCCGAAAAACTACATCTTCGGAAATCTTAGAATCCATGCCTTTTTGCCACCTCCATCAGCTTTTTCCCGCCCTCGTCCAGGCGCCCCATCGAGTAGATCATGCCGTCATTCCGCACCGCGACAAATCCATCCGCAGAATAATAGGCATGGACTTTACCGTTTTGCTGCCGCAGCGCAAAGCGGGCATCGGAAATAATTTTCTCCGCATCAGTGAACGACATCTCGCGCTCAGCAATGCGCTGGAATACATGCCCCCGTTCAAAGATAAGCGCATCCGGCGCTGCGGGCGGCAATACAAAGTTGCCTTTGCTTTTGATTATACCATCCTGCCGAAGCTGGTTCAACTCAGTGTTTACAGTGTCCAGGCGCGCCTGCCTTTTGGCAAGCGCCGTCGCCTTGCTGGTCTGGCTGCGCCCGAACCCGGACACGCTGGTGCGGGCGCTGTTGTTGCGGCCGCCGGTGGCCCGCACAAAGTCGTTCAGGTCCTTGCGGGCGGCGCGCAGCTTGGCCGCCGCGGCGGTGGCGTCCACCCCGGCGGCGTCCTCGGCCAGATACTGCCGCTTGAACCGGCGCACGCGGCGTTCCAGCGCGCGCTGCATCTGGCTGATCTCGTACCTGGTGTACTGTTCCCCACCATACTCCACATTCCTGGCGTTCAGCTCCTCCAGGCGGGCCGCGGTATAATTGGGAACCGAGATCCCAGGGAAGAACGGGTAAAAGTTGTGCCGGCAGTTCCACCCGCACAGCCCCGGCCCCGTTCCATAGCCGGTAGCTGTCTCGAAGTCCTCATACCATACGCCCTGGTACAGGATCGCTCCGCCGATGTGGTAGACCTTGCCTTGCCAGAGGGCGTGTTCCGGGCGGGCCCCCTCATGGGCCGTGACCTCCACGAACTCGCAGCCCATCTCCTCGGCGCGGGCCAGCTGCAGCTTGGCGGCTGTCTGGTTCACGCCGGTGAGCACCGCCCGACGCACAGCCACTTCCAGGGTGTCGGTGTGGCCGCTGGGATATGTGACGCTGGGCATATGGTTTGCCAGGTCATCCACGGCGCTCTTGATGGCCGTATTGTAGTCGAAGGCCCCGCTGGATACCTGCAGCCACGCCCGGTCCAGTCTTCTTTCAAAGGCGCCGGTCACGGTGGCGGCCGTGGTGGCCGTCAGGTTCTGCCAGGTGCCAAGAGTCTGCTGATACCCGGCATTGAGCAGGTTGTTCAGTGGCTCGCTGTCCTGCACCGGGGAAGGCGTAAGCCCTGCCGCCTGGTAGATTTCATCATCTGCGGCGAGTGTTGCCAGTCCGGCATTTAGGAGTAGTTGTCGGATATTGTCACGGCTTCGGTCGCTGTATTTGGCCAGGGTGGCGGTGACATCCTGTCGCACCGCCTGCACCTGTTCCAGGCGCCACGCCTGCCATGCGGCTGTGGGTGTCAGCGGGTCCAGCTCATCCATGGCCTTGATCCGTCGGGCCACATCCTGCAGAATGTCATCTTCTACATTCTGCCACAGTTCCACCAGAGCATCAGGCAGGTTTTCCAGATAGTCAGGTGTCAGCATCAGCGGCTACCGAAGGTCAGCACATCGGGGCTGGTTGCAGGCATCATCTGCCGTGCCTTCTCCTCATCCACGCCGAAGTACCACGCAAGCAGCTGCTCCGGTCGCAGGTAGTTGGCCTGTGCCAAGGACAGCCGCCGCTGGAACTCCACACCGGTATCCTCGAAGATGCTGTCCCCGAAGCTGACCGCTGGTTCAAAGTTCCCCGCCGGGGCCAGACCGTACAGACTGGCATAGATGTCGAACCAGTACAGAACATCCAGCAAGCCGGTGGTCAGCCCCCGGTCCTGGATGGCCTTGATGGTGTTGTAGGTGGTGCGGTCCTCGCTGATCACCTGGGTGGCGGTCACGCGGCCAGTCTTGGGGTCGATGGCAAATGTTCCCGCACTGAATCCCACCTGCATTTCCAGAAGGCGCAGCAGCGTTTCAATGCCATTGCGATACTGCTCAAACCGCAGGTCCGGGGTGTAATCGTCCCAAGGATGCGTGTCCGGCATGTCCATCGTCATAAACAAGTCGCTGGCCAGTTCCTTGAACGGGATGGCCGGTTTCCCGTTGACCGGGTCTTTCATGGCCGCCACCCTGTCGATGATCATACGACGTCGGCCGGTTTCCCGCTCCCATACAAAGTCACCATAGGCAGCATCCAGCTGCCGGATGGTGTCTGTGGCGTTGGCGTACAGACTCACCGGGTAGGCACTGCCGTCCACCGTGTTCAGCATGGGCATCCGCAGCAGGCCGAAGTGAGGGCGATCCACGTTATGGATGGTCAGATCTGCTTCCAAGCCTGCCCAACGCCCCACCTTATCCAGGGAGATCTCCTCCCCCAGAAGCCCCACGGACTGACGGCGGAAGGCCCGGTTGGTGATGTGCAGACCTTCGGCGGTCATATCGAAGTGTTCCACCCGCACCACCCCGGTGCCGTCACCGAGATGGTCGAAGTCAGTGAAGTATCCGGCATCCAGACGCCGGTTGGGCCCCCACCGTTCGGGAAAGATGCGGGACCGGGGAATCACCTCTGCGTACAGGCTGCCGCCCACCGCATAGGGCTTTACGGCGGCCATACCGCCCACCCCCGCCAGCTGTACCGCCTCATACAGACAGGGCAGCAGGTTCTGCTGTGCCTGTGCCTGGATCCAGTCGGCCCTGGCCCCGGCTCCGGCGCTCAGCGTCAATTCACTGGTGGCCAGGGTAGCCATATAGGCGGTGACGGTCTGAGCCAGCTTCAGACTGTGGGGCGGCTGGTCGGTGAGATAGAACAGCTTGTCCCATTCCTGCGCGGCCTGCTCCATGAGCGAGGTCATATCACAGCCCAGAGCGCGGGCGTCCCGCAGATTCAGCAGTTTCATGGCCATTCCTCTCAATGTCTTAAAGATGTTCATTACGCACCTCGGCGTTTCCAGATCAGCTCGGTGGCATAGCGCACCGCGTCGATATGGTGGTTGTTCAGATCCGGGTATCCGGGCAGCACCTCGCCGGTGCGGGGGTCCCGCTCATACTCATACTCCGAAAATTCCCGGGCGGTGTCGGGGCATCTGTCCTGGTCAATGACGATGCCCGCCAGACCCTGCAGCCACTTCATGCTGGCCGTCACGCTGCCAGGGCCCTTCTGGGCGGCACGGCAGGAAAGGCCGAACGCCCGGTAGTCGCCTACGCTTTTGGGTTCGGCAGAATCGGCGGTGATGAAGTCGGCCCCGGTCAGCCCCCGCTGTAAAAGCAGGTCGGCGGTGTCCCGGTTGGAGGTGCGCAGCCGGGTCAGCTCATCCAGAATGTACAGAACGCCCCGGGCGGCATCGTAGTGCACCGCGTTGTAGGCCCAGGGGTCCGGGTACCAGCCCCAGTCCACACCATACAGCGGGCGGTCAAAGCTGCGGAGCTGTTCCTCCGGGATGGATTCCAGCCGCAGGTTCTCGAATACGGCGGTACCGCTGCCCACAACTTCCCCGCCGTACTCGTGGCGGTAGGCGGTGGGGTTCGTTTCCTTCAGGTGCTCGGCATCCGCCAAAAAGCGCGGCCCCAGCCAGTCGGCCGGGGTCGTTTGGTAGGTGGAGTGATGCACCAGCTTGCCCGGGCGGTTGTCCAGGGCGTAGCGGTTGACCCAGCTGCGGGCCGAAGCGGGCGGGTTGAAGCTCTTGAAGGTCAGGGAGTATTCGCCTCCGCGCAGACAGCTCTGCTCCACGTTGCGCACCTGTTCGGCGCCATCGAACTGATCCAGCTCCTCGAACCAGAGCAACCCCACATACCCGCGGGGCACTTTCAAGGATTTGAGCTTGCCGGGGTCATCCAGGCCGAAGAAGAGGATCTTCTGCCCGGTAGGCCGATAGACACATTCCATAGGGCTGACGGTGCACCGGAAGTGCCCGCCCAGGCCCAGGGCGTTGATGGCCCAGCAGATCTGGGCGTAGACGCTGGTGCGCAGGGTCTTGTCCACCCGGCGCAGCACCACCGCGTTGCAGTCTGGACGGCGCAGCAGCTGCAGCACCAGTTCCACGCTGATGTAGCTGGACTTGGCAGAGCCGCGGCCGCCCTTGGCCAGCAGTTCGTCCACCTTCCCAGCCTTGATCTGCCGGTGGACATCAAAGAAGGCGGGCGAGATCAGCTCCGACAATTTACAGGTCGTCAACGATCCGCACCTCCCCGTCGGTATCTGCGGGGGCCTTTTCATTCCACCCAAAGTTGCACTTCAGACTGAACTGGGCGCCGGTCGTCCCGTTGCGGTCGAACAGCCGTTCTTCGGCGTAGGCTTCGCACCGGGCCTTCGCGCGCGTTATCGTGTCCACAAATTTGGTCTTTGCCTGGTAATTGAGTAACGCCTGACGCCCCGTAAAACCCAGCGCCAGGGCCAGGCCTGTGACGGTGGGCGGGTGTGCCCCCACAATAACCGGCTCACCGTACTTGTCGGTGACGGCCTTTCCCTCATCATCCAGAAGGGGCGTTCCCTCGCAGGCGGTAAAGTAGGCGTCGATCTTCGCCTGCATCTCTTCCACCGTCTTGTACTTCGGCGGCCGTCCCGCTCTGCTCTTGCCCGACGCCATTGTTCACCACCTTTTACGAGTATAAGTCTATTGGCGGAGCAGACAGGATTTGAACCTGCACAGCCTTTCAGCTCTGACGGGATAGCAACCCGCTCCCTTACCGTTTGGGTACTGCTCCAAATTTGTGAAGGTGTAAACCTCCGAATGGGCCAGGCCTTTCTTTCCGTGCAAAATCAGGGCATAAAAAATCCCCCGACCAAAATGGTTGGGGGTACCGGCATTCCAACCGGTGGTGGGTACCTTATGTCGCAGCGATGCGGAGCGGCTTGGCCGCATTCCCGCACAGGTCCCGTGCTGCAGGAGTGTTTTCATGGCACACATGCAAATATTGTAGCCCTCTCCATGCACCTTTCGACGCTATCATAATACACCATGCAAAGGTGAACTGAGGGGAACAATTTCCAGATGGGCAAGAGCTTTCTTGTGCTGACTTTTTACCCACCGATCTGAGATGTACATCCGGTTGGCTGTCTTCCATACCGGGAGACCATCTATGTAGAGATACTGGAGAACTTCCCTCTGCATGGGATCCTTCAGGCGGTTGATAGCAGCCTCGATTTCCTGGCGGATTCTCTGTGACTTTTCCAGCTGATCCACCAGCTCGGCCTGGTACGCTTCCAGGATCTCGGTGCCTTTTTCCTGTTTGCTTCCGTTCCAGCTGCCACCACCTGCGACGGGTTGCAGGGCCTGCGTGGTTGACTCTGTTCGGCTGCGCACAGCACGGATCCTGTCCCGCAGACGGTCTTCGACGCGCAGGGCTTGGCGATACCGGCGAAGCCAGCGTCGCTTTTCAGTGTCTGTCATCGCATCGCCCATTTACAAAACTGCCTCCACTTTATCCTGAACCAGAAGGAAAACGGTTTGCACTCAACAGGCTTTTTGTTGCACAGCTCATCCAGCTTACACACCATACAAGGGCAGTCACCGCAACGCCTGTCGGACTGGCTCTTTCTTTTCTTATCAGGCAATATGCACCCCTCCCACTTCAGTTTTTCAGTACATCAGACGTTTTCCCCTGGATCACTGCCACAATACGGCTTACACGGCGAAGAACCGCGCATCCATGCTCCCTGCAGCCGCGCTCGAATCGGCACCCCAGGCAGGCCCCGGGAAGACCTTCAGCCTTTACCAGATGCAGCTGCCGGGTATAGCTGGGAACACATTCCTGAGTCCGTGTCCCGAGGCGGAACCTGGAGTTTTTACATACCATTTTCACATTATTCATCCTCCTCGTCCAGATAGATCTGACCTTCCAGTTCCTGATAGGCGTTGTACAGGTTATTGATGGCACCGTACATGGCGTCCAGAAAGCCATCCGTGGAATTGGGCGAATCCGTCATGGCGGTATGAACCGCATCCACACAATCAATGGCGCATTTCAGATGATACATCGGTTCGTCCATGTCAAAAGCAGTGACAGCTTCATTCAGTTTATGGCTCGTGTTTTTCTGCATGATTTTTCCCTCATAAAGCGAATTGTTTTGATAGCGGTTCGTCGAAAGGCTGTTATAAGGGAACACAATCTACCGACAATAATGCCTGCTTATGTCGCAGTACATGTGGAACACCCGGCAAACAAAAAGCACTCTTTTTTCATTGGTTTGCACCTCCATCCATCTTTGCACCGCAGTAAGGGCAGTAGTTGTACACAGGTTCATCCATTACCTCATCAACGCGCGTGTGATGGCCGCAGTTGGTGCATCTGTATTTGTTTTCTGTGCACCAGCTCCACCGGCCGTGATCTACCGGCAGTTGCACCTCGATGGTGGGGGCGTTTTCCACCGTGTAGGCGGTAACACCGTGGAAAAGTACATGCCCTCTCATGTACAGCGATTCCTGCTTATCAAGAAGGGCATCTGCGTCAATTAACCTCATGCGTGCCTCCTTCCCGACAGACCGCACTTGCGCACGTCCCGGCGGATTTTATCACCCCGCGCGGCAAAGGCCTCGTCTGCGGCACGTTCCCTGCGTTTTTTCTCGTTCACAGCGTCGCAGGTGGCCCGAAAGTCCTTGTATTTTACGCAGTTCGAATGGCAGCCGACGCAGCGGTCGGGGCAGTCTTTACATGGGGCGATCACTTTTGCACCTCCTCGATCTCAATTTCCGTCCTCGGCCGCGACGGTTCGCAATAGGCTTCCAGGCGCAGCGTAATGTGGTTGAAACTGTCGTCCACGATGATGCCCGCCTTTGTCAGTCCGTCCAACAGGAATTTGCCGCTGTAGTTGTCAGGGTCGCGGCGGCGACGGTCCGGGAAGTAGTAACGGATGGTTACCGTTGCCAGGTCAATCGGTATTTGGGGCCGGTGGTTCAGACAATTCAGCCGTACTTGCTCGGTAAACCGTTCCTTTGCCTGCCGGTAGTTGTACGGCCCGCGCCCTGCCACTCGGTTGAGCGACGGCGGAAGGAAGGGCAGGACAATAACAATTTTATCCATGGTATTCCTCAAACCTTCTGCACGACTTGAAAATCACTCGATTATTACACCAGCGCTGCAAACGCTTGATTTCTCTCGGCGCGTTCGGCTTGTCGTAAACCATGACATATGCGTCATAATCAAGATCCCGCAGGGTGTAAATGCGGTACAAGTTTTCTTCCATGGTGCTGTTATAGTTTGTCAGCACATAAACCGTGCCGTAATGACCGTGCGGCTTGTGCTTTGCGTGTCTGGCATATTCCCGGAACTTTTCGGCAAGATTTTCTTTTGGATTGTCCCATGCGAAATGAATTTCTTTTATCCGCATGGCGTTTACATCCTGAATGTCGTTTTCATCCAAAAGGCGAATATCAAGTCCTTGCGTAAAGTCGATCAATGCGCCGGTGTCTTTGTACTGGTTCATAAGATCCCGCTTTTCCGGACACGCGGTAATGTTGGGGTCAAGCACTTTTATTTCTTTCTGACCGCACCAGAAGTCCTTTACATTTGCCACCTTGCGGGAGCATCGGCCTTCCTTTGCTGCTACATGGCAAAAAGCGCAACCTCTCGGGCATCCTCTGCTTGTCATGCTTACCGCGAATGGATATTGCGGGTACAAGCTATAGTCCGGGAACATCCTTTCGATCTCCGGCGGTAGCTCCATGTCATGGTCTTTCAAGAAAACTTCTTTCCCATCTTTCATTGATATGGCATATCCTGTCCCGCCCTTGATTACCTTGTCCGCGTTGATCGGCTCCGGCATATCCGGGCTGTATGAATCGGAAAAGATTTTGCTCATGTACACAATGTCATAATGAATAAAATCGCTCCACCACCATTCAACGGTATCTCCGCGCTGTTTGTGGTATGCAGATATGCGCATCAAGGCAAGGTTTGGAAAATGGTGCCCGTCAACGTCGATCAAGCCGACTTTCATGTATAATTCAACCCTTCCATTTGCCGTAGGAAAGGGAGAGGATGTGCTCCATCACTTCTTCCCCTTCTTTCGCTTTCCGGCCTTGCTTCGGTCCTTCACAGCCTTGGCGTAGGCCGAAATCATGGTTTTGCACCGGCGGTAGGCGCCTCCGTCGTGTCTGTGCTTACTGGTTTTCATAGTCTCCCCCTCACACTGACACATGGTCGATCCACTGGGCCATTGTGTTGATTTTTTTACCTGCGCACCACTCCGGCGCATTGGCTCTTGCCAAAGCCGTGGCAAACTGTGGCGGTACTGCGTTGCCGCACCTCGCCACCTGTTCTTTTTTGGGATATGCCCGACCATAACAGTCGGTCTCTATCTCGTAGTCCGGCGGAAACCCCTGTGCATTGTACAGTTCCCGCGGCTCCAGCATCCGCAGCCCGATGTCAACGATCTGGTATTGTGTACCGCGTATCGTCACCAGGCCAAACCTGTCTCTGGTGGTGATGGTATCCAACGGCTTGTCCACGCTGTGCGCCGTTCCGTCTCCGTAGTATTTGATCAGGAACGCCCGAACATCCGCAAAGTGGCCGGCACCGGCCGTCACGGTATGCAGCGGCTTTCGCACGTCCTGGCCGATGCAGTTGTTGTTCAGCTGCACCACCATGGCAGCCGTCAGGCCGTACCGGTTGGAAGCATCCACTGTTTGCAACGGTGTATCCATTCCCTGCCCTCGGTGTTCCCTTTCGCTTTGCTCGGTATGATACTGAATCAGGGTTGGCGCTACCAATCCGAATCCGTGTCGGGCGGTCACGGTGGGAAGAGGATCGCCTGCGCTCTGCCCACGAAAGCCCGTCCCTCCGTGATTCACCTGGACGATGAACGGCTCCGGATTGTCCAAAACAAACTTCTGGATTCCCTTGGCGATTCTTTTCAGCGTGTTTTCGGCAAGCGGCTTTTTCCTCTCAAAGATAGACGGACAAGGCTTCGACCAGTCGATGATCTCCGCCGCCGTCCGCCACGGATTCAGGCGGCCGGACTTGACGCCTTCGCTGTCCGGTGCACCATGGGTCGGCTCCGGCCATACAATCGGTTTTCCGTCTCTCCTTGCCAGAAGGAAGAACCTGCGCCGCGTGGTGGGGGCGCCATAGTCACACGCCGTCAATTCCCGCCACTCCACCACATACCCCATAGCACGCAGCTCCCCCACAAAACGCCGGAACGTTTTCCCTGTCCGGCGTTTGTCCGGAACCAGTTTCTGCTCCTCTATCGGAACATGTTCCCCGGGAGCCGCCACACTTCCGTCTTGCTTCAGGACTCGCCCGGTATCCTTGTCACGAGCTGCCACAAGCGGCCCCCAGGTAGTGAACTCGATTACATTCTCCATGCTGATGATCCGGGGGTGAACCGTGCCAGCCCATTTGAGCACTACCCAGGCAAGGCCTCGGATTTTTTTACTGACTGGCTTTCCGCCCTTTGCCCTGCTGAAATGCTTGCAGTCCGGGGAAAAATGCGCCCATCCCACGCGGCGCCCGGAACAGGCTTCCAGTGAATTCACTTCCCAGATGTTCGAATTGTAATGCCTTGTATACGGATGGTTTTTCCTGTGCATGGCAATGGCAGCAGCATCATGATTGATTCCGATATCCACAGGACGCCCGGTGGCCAGCTCAAACCCGGTACTCCAACCACCCCCGCCGCAGAATCCATCCACCGTAATTTCTTCTGTAAAAGACAGTTGCGCTCTTGCAAAATCGGTCTGTTTCATTCCGCCACCTCCTCCATACTGATCTGCCCCAGTACCTGGCCGGGGGCGTTGCGCCATTCTACCCCGATATAGTCCAGCACCCGCCCCCAGCCGTACCAACTGCCGTCCGCATCCTGGCAGACGTGGTTCATCCAGAAATCCCACTCCCGGGGGTTCTGGTCCCGCAGCCGGTCAAAACGGTTGGGGCGCTTTTCCATGTGGATGCCGAAGCCGCACATAGTGCAGCCGGTACGCTGAGCCAGGGTGGTGCGCAGCATCCCGCCGGGGCCGCGCTGGATTTCGCCGTATTCCTCGGGCACCGGCACCTTCAGGTCCAGGGCCAACTGCAGCAGATCCTGCCGGTCAAAGATGGCGAAGGGGGCGCTGCGGATGGTGCTTTTGCCCCAGTAATTGCAGCCGTGCATCATCAGGCTTTTTTGCCTGCGGCCGCCCTCACTGGCCATCAGGCCCAGGTAGGGCACGCTGTTGTGGGCCTTGGCCCAATCATCGCAGGGCTTTTCCTTGAGGTAGTAGCAGCACCGGTCGGACACCTTGAATGGTGCCGCCTCATAACCAAGGGCCGCCCCTTCCCCGTCGGCGCCGCCGAACTTGGACAGCCACCGGCGGGAAAGTTGCATCCGGCTTTCTGTCTGCCAACCGCCGTACTCCCCTGTCTCGCCCGTGATGATGGCATGGCGCACCGTGGCGTTGTCGGCGGTTGGGTTCTGGAGCAGCGCAATCTTGCCCGCGATCTCCTTGGAGAGCACCGGCCAGCCGAACTCCCGGATGACCTGCACCTTCGGTTTGAGGGGCGGCAAAAAGTACATAGCCGGTTTGGGTGGAATCCCTTCCAGCTGTTTCCGCTCGGCGTCCCGCTGGGCGGTGTCCGGGATGGCGTCAATCTCCGCCTGAGTCAGAGCGCCGTGGTCGTGCTCCCACTCGGCGTATTCCTCCTCCATTTCCTCCCGGATTCGGTGGTGGACCTTTTGCACTCCCTTCTGCTCCAGGGTTGAACAGCTGATGCAGGGCACCAACACGCCGATCTCCTGCAGGAAGTAATGGAGGGTGATGGAATCCAGACCGCCCACCGACACATGCAGGTGCCGACCTTCCTCGGTGTTACGCTGCCAGAAGGCCCGGGCCACTTCCTCGGCGTGGCGGACCTTGCGCTCATAGGGCCAGGCCATCATCTGCTTCATCAGCGCCACATTATCCAGGGCGTTGGTCTCGGCCATGATCTGCCGGACGGTTTTCATGCCTGCTTCTCCTCCGTTTCTCCCATCAGATCAAACAGTGTCGGGGCCTCTTGCTCAGCTTCGGCGGCTTCACAGTAGCCCACACCGTCCCGGAAATAGTCCAGGTTCAGCTCCACGCCCTTGCCCTTGCGGCC
>CALXHN010000041.1 GCA_944388105.1 uncultured Gemmiger sp.
ACATCCTTGACAAGATACAGTCCGGTTTATGACGAATCCTTTGTGGTAGGATAAACACAGGAAACAGCTCCACAGGGTTGACAGAAAACTGAAAACAAGATACTCTGAATTCAGGAACAGAAACACCACCCAAAGGAGCCGGCCCATGAACGCCATGTATGAGAATATCCTGGAACTCTGCCGACGTGACGGCATCAATGTGACCCAGATGTGCCGTCAGCTCAGGATCCCCCGCAGCACCCTGTCCGAACTGGGCGCGGGGCGCACCCGACAGCTGACCCTGAAGCATGCCGGTCCCATTGCGGAGTTTTTCGGGGTGAGCATCGCCCAGCTGGCCGGGGAGGAACCCCTGCCCGCCGATCCGACCCAGCCCGCCCCGGCGGACGACCCTGCCCTGCGGGATGAACCCATCGCGGCTTACGAAAACTGCAAACGTTATCTGACCGAGGACGACAAGGCCGACATCGCCACCCTCATCCGCCTGCGGGCGGAGATCAACCGGGGCCGCCGGTGACCGCCCCCGTCCCGGAGAAAGGAACACCATGCCCTACGACCTGGACAGCACCGTTGCCGAACTGGAACGGGAGGATATCGTTGTGCTGGACTGCCCGCTGCGGGCCAACCGCTGTCTGGCCCTGGCCAACGGACGGATGGTGGGGGTGGACAGCCGCCGCTTCGGCACCCAGGCCGAACTGCGCACCGCGCTGATCCATGAGGACGGTCACTTTGCCTCGGGCGCCTTTTACACCGCCTACAGCCCCTATCAGCTCAGGGCCCAGGCCGAACACCGGGCCGACAAGGCCGCCGTGCTCAAATACCTTCCCTATGAGGAGCTGTCCGTCCGGCTGCGGGCGGGGGATACCTTGTCCGAGGCGGCGGAATATTTTTGCGTGACCGAGGACTTTTTGCGCAAAGCCTGCGAATTGTACCGCAATATGGGCAAAACCTTTGCCGGTACAGAGGGGGAATCGGTTTGATTTTGGGACAGGATATGCTATAATAAACAGAAATCATGGTTTCCCGCACACAGCCGGGGAAAGAACGGGCGTGTTCCGCCCTTCCGGTCAGGAAGGCAAAAGGACGTCTCCGTCGTTCCCGGCGGTGATCCCATGCCCCGGAACCGGGCAGGGGAGGAAACCGCCCTTTCCCGCAGGGGCCATCCCGGCCGCCGGGAACAGGACCCTGCACCGGAACGGCGCGGCAGATACGGAGCCCGCGCAAAGTTTATCAGAATAAAGGAGTGGTAGCGTGGACAACGCAGCGAAACAGATGAAATCAGGTCAGTACAAGGTGATGGTATCTCACTTTGTACAATATGTGCCGCTGGTCCGGGAACTGGTGGGCCGTGACCTGAAGGTCAAGTATCGCCGCAGCTTCCTGGGATATATCTGGAGCGTGCTGAACCCCTTGCTGATGATGATGGTCCAGACCATCATCTTCTCCTATATGTTCCGCAGCAACATCCCCAACTACCCGCTGTACCTGATCTGCGGCAATACCCTGTTCACCTTCTTCAATGAAAGCGCCAACATGGGCCTTGTTTCCATCATCCAGAATGCCGCCCTGATCAAAAAGGTATATATCCCCAAATATATCTTCCCCCTCAGCCGGGTCGTGTCCAGCTTTGTGACCATGAGCTTCAGTCTGGCCGCCGTCGTGCTGGTCATGCTCATCACCCGGTCGCCCCTGCACTGGACCATCCTCCTGTTCTGGATCCCGCTGCTGTTTTTGCTGATCTTCTGCGCCGGCGTGGCCATGACCCTGTCGGCTCTCACCGTGTATTTCCGGGATATCCAGCATCTGTTCGGCGTGGTCACCCTGGGCTGGAACTACGCCACCCCCATCTTCTACCCCATTGAACAGCTGCCCGACTTCGCCCAGACCCTGATGAAGTTCAACCCCATGTACCACTATATCAACTTTTTCCGCAACCTGGTCATGTACGGCAACATTCCCGGTCCCAATACCTGGATCGCCTGTGCCGTGTCCAGCTTTGTGATGCTGTTTGTGGGTCTGTGGACCTTCCGCAAGCTGCAGCGCAACTTTATCCTGTACGTGTAAGGAGGCCCACATGAACATCAATGAGCAGCCGGTCATTGTGGATGTGAACCATGTATCCATGCGGTTCAATCTGGCAACCGAAAAGACCGAGACCCTGAAGGAGACCCTGGTCAAGCGCCTGCAGGGCAAACTGAGCTTCAACGAATTCTACGCCCTGAAAGACGTATCCTTCCAGGTACGCCGGGGCGAGGCCGTGGCCCTCATCGGGCGCAACGGTTCCGGCAAGAGCACCATGCTCAAGGTGGTGGCCGGCGTCATGTACCCCTCCCAGGGCTCCTGCGGGGTGTACGGCAGCATCGCCCCCATGATCGAGCTGGGCGCCGGCTTTGATATGGACCTGACCGCCCGGGAAAACATCTACCTCAACGGCGCGGTGCTGGGCCATGACCGCAGCTTTATGGATGCCCATTTTGACGATATCGTGGATTTTGCCGAACTGCGGGAATTCATCGACGTGCCGGTGAAGAACTTCTCCTCCGGCATGGTGACCCGTCTGGGCTTCGCCATCGCCACCGAAGTCACCGCCGACCTGCTGGTGGTGGACGAAGTGCTGGCCGTGGGCGACTTCATGTTCCAGCAGAAATGCCTCAAGCGTCTGGACCGGATGCTGTCCGGCGGCACCACCCTGCTGTTCGTCAGCCACAGCACCCCTCAGGTCTGCGAACTGTGCGACCGCGCCATCTGGCTGGACCACGGCGTCAAGCGGGGCGACGGCCCCGTGCGGGAAGTCTGCGACGAATACGAGGATGCCATGCGCAGAGGGGAAGCATAAATCAGGACCCAGGCCGCCCGCGGGGCGGCTTTTTTGTATGGACCACCGCCCTTGCATCCGGGCACAGGGCATGGTACAGTAGGAATGACCCCGGTCATACCTGCTTTTCGGCAAAACCCAATGGAAAGGACCCCTATGGAGGAAGTCAGAAAAAAGATCAAAAACCTGCTGCAGTTCGTGTTCAGCCGTCTGGTGGTCACCATGCTGCTGTTGCTGCTGCAGGTCATCTGGATGTTCGTGCTGTTCAACGAACTCACCGTCTATGCCAGCTGGATCAACTTTATCTGTCTGGCCATCAGCATCATCATGTGCGCGGCCCTGATCCGCAAGGACTCCACCGTGCCGGAATTCAAGATCAGCTGGATGGCCCTGTTCATGCTCATGCCGGTGCAAGGCGGGCTTCTGTATCTCATGTGGGGCGACCACCGCCCCGCCTACCGCCTGCGCCGCAAGCTGGAAAAGGCCAGCAAGCGCATCAGCCCCCTGCGCACCGATGCCCCCGGCCCCTATGCCGCCCTGGACGCCGTGGACCCCCGGGCGGGGCGCACCGCCAACTACCTGCGCAGGCAGGGCGGGTTCCCCCTGTACGGGGACACCGAAGTGACCTATTACCCCTCCGGCGAAGCCATGTTCCCCGCCATGCTGGCAGCGATGGAGAGCGCCGAACAGTATATATTTGTGGAATTCTTCATCATTGCCCAGGGCAAGATGTGGGACGAAGTCCATGACGTGCTCCGGCGCAAGGCCGCCCAGGGGGTGGACGTGCGGCTCATCTACGATGATGCCGGCAGCGTCACCCGGCTGCCGGTGGGGTACTGGCGCAAGCTGGAAGCCGAGGGCATCCGGGCGCTGCCCTTCAACCCCTTTGTGCCCATGGTGAACCTGGTCATGAACAACCGTGACCACCGCAAGATCCTGGTGGTGGACGGAAAGGTGGCCTTCACCGGCGGCATCAACCTGGCGGACGAATACATCAACCGCATCCGCCGCTTCGGACACTGGCGGGATGCGGGGGTCCGGCTGTGCGGGCCCGCCGCCTGGAGCTTTGCCACCATGTTCCTGGAATTCTGGACCGCCAACCGCCCCCAGAGCGACGAGCGGGCGGTGCCCAGACCCCGGCTGCCCGAGGGCGTGCGGCATACCGGGCTGGTGCAGCCCTTCTGCGACACCCCCGTGGATGACGAGTGCGTGGCCAAGAACGTGTATCTGGAAATGATCAACCAGGCCCAGCGGGAGCTGTTCATCACCACCCCGTACCTGATCCTGGACAACGATATGCTCACGGCGCTGTGTCTGGCGGCCAAACGCGGGGTGGATGTGCGGGTGTATACCCCCGCCATCCCGGACAAGAAGAGCATTTACCAGCTCACCCGCAGCTACTTCCCGGTGCTGATCCGGGCGGGGGTCAAGATCTTCACCTACACCCCCGGGTTCCTCCATGCCAAGAACTGGCTGTGCGACGGGCGCATCGGGGCGGTGGGGTCCATCAACCTGGACTACCGCAGCCTGTATCTGCACTTTGAATGCAGTGTGGTGCTCTACGGCTGCCAGGCCCTGGAGGATCTGCGGGCGGATATGCTGGACATTGAGGAAAAGAGCCATCTGGTGGATCTGAGCGAATGCCGCACCGGCTGGTTCGGTACCCTGCTCTCCGCCGCCCTGCGGCTGCTGGCGCCTTTGTGCTGAAGTATCAAAACACGGTATACCCCCGGCGGGAACTTCCGCCGGGGGTATTTTTGCAGCAAAAACAGGGCAATAAAAATAGTTCTCCGGGAGGGCTCCGCAGGGTTGACAACCAAAGGTTGTTGGAATATACTGACCTTACAGAAAACTGTAACACTATTGCCAGACAAAAGAAAAAGGAGGATCTATGAACAATCGGGAAAAGAGCAAATGGATGGAACAGTATCGCCGTGAGCAGAGCCGCCTGCGGCTGCTGTGCAGCGAACTGGATGCACTGCGCAGCCAGGGACGGGAGCTGTGCCGGCTCCGGGACGGCAGCGAGGAGGCGCCGCCGCCGGACTGGCTGGCCAGAGACCTGGCCCAGGCGCAGCAGGAGATGGAGGCCCAGGCGGCCCGGTGTGTGGTGCTGCGGCGCCGCATGGTCAGGGCCATCAGCCGGCTGGAGGATGAACGGCAGCGGGAGGTCCTCTGCCGACGGTTCCTGCAGGGACAGACCGCCGCCGAAGCCGCCGACGAGATGGGGGTGGTACCCCGGCGGGTGGAGCAGCTGCAGACCGAGGGCATGCGTTTGCTTGTGGTGGACTTGCAGGAAACAGGAACGGAAACCAAACAAAAAGGGCGGCTGAAGGGTACATATTGAGCCTGCGGGGATGTTTCGTCCGGATTTCTTACAGAATACGGTAACGTTTTGTTGAACTTTCGGGACGGAACATGGTAGGCTATGAATGCGGAAAGGGGGATGGACGATGCAGGACGGGATCACACCCGACCGTGTGCTGGACGAACTGGCGCTCATCGCCTTTGCCGACCTGCGCGGCGGGGACCTGCCGGTGAAGGCGGCGGACAAACTGCGGGCGCTGGAAATGATCTACCGGTACCTGGGCATGGGGGACGGCCCGGGCAGCGAGGAGGGGGTGGTCATTGTGGACGGGGAATGACCCCCGCACAGGAAAGGAGGAACGACCCATCCGTGTACGACTGAAAGAGGTGATCGCCCCGGTGTTCTGGGGCGTGCACTGCGAGATCCGCCGGGGGAGCGTGCAGGAACTGGTGGCCAAAGGGGGCCGCGGTTCCGGCAAGTCCAGTTATATTTCCCTGGAAATCATTCTGCAATTGCTGCGCCACCCTGACTGTCACGCCGTGGTCCTGCGCAAGGTGGGCGGCACCATGCGCACCAGCGTCTACGCCCAGATCTGCTGGGCCATCGCCGCCCTGGGCCTGGGGCGCAGGTTCCGGTGCACCGTCAGCCCCATGGAGTGCACCTACCTGCCCACCGGGCAGAAGATCTTCTTCTTCGGCCTGGACGACGCGGGCAAGCTCAAGAGCGTGCGGGCGCCCTTCGGGTATATCGGTCTGGCCTGGTTCGAGGAACTGGACCAGTTCGACGGCCCCGAGGAGGTGCGCAGCGTGGAGCAGAGCGTCTTCCGGGGCGGCGGGTTCAGTCTGGCCTTCAAAAGCTTCAACCCGCCCGCCATGGGCCGCAGCTGGGTGAACCGGTATGTACTGGAATCCCGGGACGGACGCCGGGTGCTCCACTCCACCTACAAGGATCTGCCGCCCCACTGGCTGGGACCCCGGTTCCTGGCCGATGCCGAACACCTGAAACAGGTCAACCCGGTGGCCTACCGCCACGAGTATCTGGGCGAGGTGGTGGGCAGCGGCGCGGCGGTGTTCGACAACCTGAAGCTGGAACCCATCCCCGAAGCCCGGATCGCGGCCTTTGACAGGCTGTACCACGGGGTGGACTGGGGCTGGTACCCGGACCCCTGGGCCTACAACGCCGCGGCCTACGACCCCGCCCGACGGGTGCTCTACCTCTTTGATGAGCTCACCTGCCACCGCACCTCCAACCGGGACACCGCCAGACTGCTGCTGGACCGGGGCGTAGGCGGGGACGAGGGCGGCTGGCTCACCGCCGATTCCGCCGAACCCAAAAGCTGTGCCGACTACCGGGCATTCGGCCTGCCCTGCCGCGCCGCCCGCAAGGGACCGGGCAGCGTGGAACAGAGCATGAAATGGCTGCAGAGTCTGGGGGCCATCGTCATCGACCCCGCCCGCTGCCCCGACACCGCCGCCGAGTTCACATCCTATGAGTATGAGCGGGACCCCCGCACCGGCGCGGTGCTGCCCGGGTATCCCGATGTGAACAACCACCACATCGACGCCGTGCGCTACGCGGTGGAAAGCATCTGGCGGCGCCGGGGCCGCTGAGTGACAAAGGAGGAAGGATTGAAAACATTTCTGGAACAGGCCTTTGGCCGGTCCGATGTGACCGGGCCGGCCATGCACGCGGCCATCCGCGAGTGGTTCGACCTGTATTTCGGCCGGACCCTGCCGGGGGAGGACCCCTCCGGCCGGCTGCCGGTGCTCATTGTGGACAAACTCTGCCGTGCGGTGTTTGCGGAGTACGAGACCCGCCTGGAAGGGGCAGACTGGATGGAAAGCAACCTGCAGGCGCTGAACGCCGTGCGGCGTCGGGCGCTGCAGAACGCCCTGGTGGGCGGCGAATGCCTGCTCAAGCCGGTGCCCCGGGACGGGCACTTCGATTTCGTGCCGGTGCGCCGGGACTGCTTTGCCCCCCTGGCCCGGGACGCCCACGGCCGGCTGCAGGCGGTGGGCACCATGGAACTGCTGGCCCGGGGCGGGCGGCGGTACGCCCTGCTGGAACGCCGCAGCGCGGGGAACCAGGGGCTTTGCATCGAGACCCGCCTCTTCGAGCTGGCGGGGGACGCCCTGGGGCGGGAAACATCCCTCGCCGCCCTGCCTGAGACCGAGGCCCTGCGCCCCACCCTGCTGCTGCCCGGTGTGCCCGGGGTGGGACTGGCCACCCTGCGCACCCCCCTGCTCAACTGTGTGGACGGCGGCCCCGAGGCGGTGGCGGTCTTTGCCCCGGCGGTTGGGCTCATCCACAGCCTGGGCCGCACCGAACACCAGCTGCGCCGGGAATTTGAGAACGGCGCCGCCCGGGTGTTCGCCTCGGAGGATCTGCTGCAGGAGGATGCCTCCGGCCGGCGCAACCTGCGGGACGACCTTTTTGTGGGCCTGCCCGACGACCCCGCCAACCTGGGGGTGACGGTGTACAGCCCCGCCTTGCGGGAACAGAGCTATCTGGCCCGCAAGCAGGACATCCTGCGGGGGTGCGAGAGCCTCATCGGGCTCAAGCGGGGGCTGCTCAGTGAGGTGGAAGCCACCGAGCGCACCGCCACCGAGGTGACCGCCTCCACGGGGGATTATGACCTGACCATCCGGGATTTTCAGGCCATGTGGGAGCGGGCCCTGCGGGAGGCCCTGACCCTGTGCGATGCCCTGGGCCGTGCCTACGGCCTGTGCGCCGGCGCACCCTTTGACCCCGATGCCGCCCTGACCATGGACTGGGGGGATGGGGTGCTGTACGACCGCACCCGCACCTGGAACGAATACCTGGACATGGTGGACGGCGGCCTGCTGCGCCCCGAACTGGCCCTGGCCTGGTATTTCGGACTGCCCCACGAGACCGAGGCCGACCTGGCCGCCATCCGTGGGCGGTATATGCCCGATGCAAAGGAGGTGAAACCGGATGGAACCCAACCAGAATGAACCTGCCACCACCCCCGCCCCCTACGCGGCGGGCACCGGCACGGCGGCCATGCTGCCCGGGCGGGAAGCCCTGGACCGCATGAGCTACCGGGAACGGCTGGCCCTCAAGCACAGCGACCCCGCGGCCTACGAACAGCTGCGCCGCGGCTGAACCTGACATCTGAAAGGAGAACATACATATGGCAGATATGACCACCAAACTGGCGGACCTCATCGACCCCGAAGTCATGGGCGATATGGTGAGCGCCCGCATCCCCAAGAAACTGCGGGTGGCGCCCTTCGCCAAGGTGGATGACACCCTGGTGGGTGTCCCGGGCGATACCATCACCGTGCCTGCCTACGGCTACATCGGCGACGCCGCCGACGTGGCCGAAGGCGCCGAGGTGGCCATCGAGAAGATGACCACCTCCACCCGCAAGGCCACCGTGAAAAAGGCCATGAAGGGCATCAGCCTCACCGACGAGGCGGTCCTCTCCGGCTACGGCAACCCGGTGGGCGAGGCCAACACCCAGCTGGCCCTGTCCATCGCCGCCAAGATCGACAACGACTGCATGGACGCCCTCCAGGAAGCCAGCCTGACCTTTGACGGCAGCAGCTCCAACATCAGCTATGCGGGCATCGTGGACGCCCTGGACCTGTTCGAGGAGGAACAGGGCAGCGACAAGGTCATCTTCGTCCACCCCAAGCAGGTCACCCAGCTGCGCAAGGACCCGGACTTCCTCTCCGCCGACAAGTACCAGGCGGGGGTCATGGTCTCCGGCGAGATCGGCATGGTGGCCGGCTGCCGGGTGGTGCCCTCCAAGAAGGTGCCCCTGGTGGACGACGATGCCAACTACTCCTGCCCCATCGTCCGGCTGGAAAGCGATCCCGAAACCGAGGACGAGATCCCGGCCCTGACCATCTACCGCAAGCGGGAGGTCAACGTGGAGGCCGAGCGCAAACCCAAGATCCGTACCACCGAGATCACCGCCGATGAGTTCTATGTGGCGGTGCTGTCCAACGAAGCCAAGGTGGTGCTGGCCAAGTTCAAGGTCTGAGAGGGGGCATCGCCTTGCCGGACTACGCTTTTTACACCGATGCCTACCTGGGGGAGGATATCCCCGAAGCGGACTTCCCCCGCTACGCCAAGCGGGCCGCCGCCAAGCTGGCCCACTACAACCAGGTGTTCCGGGTGAGCCCCCGGGAGGGCATCCCCGACGCCGAGGACAACGCCCTGTGTGCCATCGCCGACGCCATGTACGAGTTTGACGCCGAGGACAGCCGCCGCGGTCTGGCTTCGGCCAGTGTGGGCTCGGTGAGCGAGACCTATGTTGCCCCGGCGGAACTGTCCGCCACCACCCTCTATCTGCGGGAAGCCTACTTCCGCCAGGTGGCCGGGGACTTCCTGCTCATGCGGCGGGGGGTGCGCCATGGGTGAACGCCTGCGGTATCCCCTGTGCACCCAGACCGTCACCCTCTACCACCCGGACGAAGCGGCCGGGACGATCAGCCGCACCGTGGTGCAGGGGGTATTCCTGGACCGGCGGGTGCGGATGACCCACACCGAGACCGGACAGCAGCAGGCCCAGGCCTTTGTGCTCATCATTCCGGCGGCGGCGGGGCTGCCGGGGCAGGACTACACCCTGGAACCCGGTGACCGGGTGCTGGAAGGCACCGGGCCGGAACTGGCCCGGGAGGACTGGCCGGAATTTGTGTCTGCGGTGCGCCCCGGCGTCTGCTGTGTGCAGTATGTGGACCCCAAAACGGTGCGGGGGCGCCTGTGCCACCTGGAAGCCGGCGGCTGGTGGACCCGCTCCGGCAGCGGCGCCCACAGCCTGACCAACTGAGGAGGACCGCCCATGGAAGAGCAACTGAAGACCCTGTGCGACTGGCTGCGCACCGCGCCCGCCCTGGCCGGGGTGAAGACCCTGTGGGTGGACGGCGCCCCGGCGGTGCCGGGGACGGCGGGGCTGTTCCCGGCGGGGGTGCAGGTGACCGAACGGCGGGTGAACCTGTGGGGGGAGGTGCGCCTGCGCTGTCGGGCTTCCTTCACCCTGCGGCTGGTGCTGCCCTACGGCGGGCGCAGCGCCCGCGACAACGCCGCCACCCTGCTGGAACTGCAGCGCTGGGTGCTGGAACAGAGCGCGGCGGGAACGGCCCCGGTGTTCGGCAACACCGACACCGCACAGGAACGGCTGACCGCCGCCGACGCCAAACTGGAACGTGCCTCCGATGAGGGCACCGCCGTCTATGCCGTGCAGCTGAAAGCCGAATACACCCTGCAGTACTGAAAGGAGAGAACCCTTTGAAGATCGAACGCAAATACATGGCCCACTACCTGAACGCGGCCTTTTCCGACGCGGACAGCGAATACTGCCGCCTGGGCGCCGACCTGGAGGAATATTCCCCCGAACTGAGCGCCAATGTGGAAAAAAAGACCAACATCCTGGGCCAGACCTCGGTGGTCATCGACAGCTACCAGAAGCAGGGCGAAGTCTCGCCCTACTACGCCGAGAAGGACGACCCCCTGTTTGAAAAGCTCCAGGCCATCATCGACGGTGACCTGGTGCTGGACCAGCTCAAGACCGACATGGTGGAGGTCAAGCTGTGGGGCGATGAGGGGGACGGCGCCTATCCGGCCGTGAAGGAGGAAGTGTACGTGGAGATCGTCAGCTACGGCGGCGACACCACCGGCTACCAGATCCCCTTCAACGTCCACTACACCGGCGTCAAGACCGCCGGCACCTTCAACGTGAGCACCAAGACCTTCACCCCCACCCCGGCGGCGTAAAGCCCGCAGGGCGGGTGGGCGGGAACTGCAAAGGAGCGTGATTTTTCGATGCACAAACTGCTGGTGGATACCGGTGTGGAGGAATTCGAGGTCAACGGGCGGGGCGTGCTGCGCTTCAACCCCGGGGACCCCAACCTCTACCACCGCTTTTTCGCGGCCCGGGAGGAACTGGCCGCCCTGGATGAGGAGCTGACCCGCCAAAGCGCGGCCCTGCCCGAAGACGGCGGCGGGGCGGCGCTGGCGCTGCTGGCGGACTATGACCGGCGGATCAAGGCCCTGCTGAACCGGGTCTTCGGCGCCCCCAATGACTTTGATGTGCTGCTGGACGGGGTCAACCTGGCCGGTGTGGGCACCAACGGCCGCCGTGTGGTGGAAAATCTGCTGGAAGCCCTGACCCCCATCCTGCAGGCAGGCGCCCAGCACACGGTGGAAGCCACCGCCCGACAGGCGGTGGCGGCGGCGGACGCAGCCCGGGCCGCCCGGGGCGGACAGGCATGACCGGCTGGGACCTGCCCGCCGCCCTGCCGGTGGGGGAACAGTCCTGGGCCATCCACGGGGATTTCCGGGATGTGCTGGAGGTGATCGGCTGGCTGGACGGGGACCAGGGGGAGACCCTGCTGCCGGAGGAACGGTGGTATGTGGCCATGGCCCTGTTTTACCGGGACTTTCCCCGCATGCCGCCCGCCCTGTATCCGGAAGCGGCCCGCAGGCTGGCGGAGTTCATCGCCGGCGGCCGGCCGGATACGGCGCCCCCGGGCCCCCGGCTGCTGGACTGGCAGCGGGACGCCCCCATGATCGTGGCAGGGGTGAACCGGGCGGCGGGATGTGAGGTGCGGTCCCTGCCTTTTCTGCACTGGTGGAGTTTCCTGGCCTGGTTTTCGGCCATCGGGGAAGGGCCGCTGGCCACGGTGGTGTCCATCCGGGACAAGCTGCGCCGGGGCAAAAAGCTGGAAGCCTGGGAGCTGAGCTATTACCGGGCCCACCGGTCCGAAATCGACCTGCGCCCCGCCCGCAGTCAGGCCGAGCAGGCGGAACATGACCGTCTGCTGGCCATGCTGACAAAATGAGAGAGGGGGAACGATTTGGCAAAAACCATTCTGTTTGAGGAAAATTCCTCCGCCCTGAAGACCAGGCTGGGAGCACTGCAGGACAGCCTGAGCGGGCTGAACACCGCCCTGCGCACCGCCGAGACCGGGGCGCGCAGGGCAACCGCGGTCACCCAGGGGCTGCGGTCGGCCTTTGTCCATGCCGCCGCCCCGCTGACCGATACCCTGAACCCGGCCCTGGCCCAGCTGAACACCCTGACCGGGACGCTGGGCGGGCGCAGCGGGGCAGCCAAGGCGGCGGCCGGCCTGGACCAGGTACAGCAGGCGGCGGCCTCCGCAGCCAAGAGCACCGCCAAGGCGGTGCGCAGTCTGGCCGGGTTCGACGAGATCATCCGGCTGGGCGCCCCGGCGTCCTCGTCGGGAAGCAAGGGCTCTTCCGGCAGCAGCAAGAAGAGCAGCAGCACCAAAAACGAGGCCGACGAGGCGGTGCAGGAGACCCGGACCGCGGTGCAGACCGTGCGGGACCTGCTGGATGCCCTGTGGGCGTACCTGCGCAAATATTACGCCGACACCATCCTGTCCTGGGGGTCGGTCTGGCGGCACATGCGGGACGCGGCCCTGCAGGTGTGGGAGCCGCTGCGCACCGCCATCAACGACCTGTGGCAGGGCAGTCTGGTGCCGCTGGGCAACTATCTGCTCACCGAATTCATCCCCGGGGTGGTCAACAAGTTTTCGCTGGCCCTCTGGCCGGTGATCAACGGGGTGGGGACCGCGGCCATTACCGGCCTGGGCAACGCCTTTGTGTGGCTGGCCGGGGTGATCGGGCAGGCGCTGGACGGGGTGGTGCTTCCGGCCCTGCAGACCGGGCTGGCGGTCTGGACGGAACTCATGCGGGGCATCTACACCGCCTGGCAGACCTACGGCGCCCCCATCCACCAGGGCATCATCCAGGCCATCGACAACCTGGTGGGCATCCTGGACGCCCTGTGGACCGGGACCATCCTGCCCCTGGCCCAGGGGCTGCTGGCCCAGGTATCCGCCGTGTGGCAGGACTGTCTGGTGCCTCTTTTCGGGGAATTCACCCTGTACATCGGTTCGGTGGCCAACCTGATGCTCCATCTGTGGAACCAGGTGCTGGCACCGCTGCTGGAATGGCTGTCCGCCGCCTTCGGACCGCTGGTGACCCAGCTTTGTCTGGCCATCAGCGGCGCGGTGACCACCGCCGTGGGCGTGGTGGCCGGTCTGGTCAGCACCCTGCTCACCGCCCTGCGGGGGCTGGCGGATTTTCTGTCGGACGTGCTGTGCGGACAATGGCAGAAAGCCTGGAACGATATGGCCGACACCGCCGCCCGGGTGTGGGAGCGCATCACCTCCACCATCAGCAGCGCCATCGACCATCTGAAGTCGCTGTTTGACGGGTTCGTGTCCGGCATTACCGGCTGGCTGGACAGTGTCTTTGCCGCCGCGGACCGGCTGGGCGGTCTGCCCAGCAACGCCCAGAAGGTGGGCAACACCCGGGCAGCGGAGTTCCGCGCCCTGCCGTCCCTGCCCGGGGAGGTCCTGCAGGTCCCGGCGCTGGCCCGGGGGGCGGTCATCCCGCCCAACCGGGAATTCCTGGCGGTGCTGGGCGACCAGCGGCAGGGCACCAACGTGGAAGCCCCCCTGGCCACCATCCAGCAGGCAGTGGCCGCCGTCATGCAGGACATGCAGGAGGGCGAACTGGCCGCCCTGACCCAGGTGAGCCGGCTGCTGAGCCAGATCCTGGAGGCCGTCTGCGGCATCCGGGTGGGGGATGAGGTCATCGGCCGTGCGGTGCAGCGCTACCAGCGCCAGCAGGGCGTCATGACGGGAGGATACTGAGCATGCGGACAAAAGTGGACTTTTATCAGGTGGACGGGGTCCCCATGCTGGTTCCCGACGACGAACCGGAATTCAGCTTTGCCGATCTGGACGCTTCCGATTCCGGCCGGGACGAAAGCGGGGTCATGCACCGGATGATGGTGCGGGAAAAGGTGGGCAGCTGGAGCTTTTCCTACGCATGGCTCACCGACGAGGAACTGCGGTATCTGCGGGACCTTTTTGCGGGCAAGGCGCAGTTTGCCTTCACCCATCCGGTGTTCGGCGCCAGCGGCGAGACCGAGACCTGCACCGCCTACATGAGCCAGTGCAGCGCCGTCTGGAAGAACCGGCGCACCGGGTTGTGGCGGAACTTCAATTTCAACATCATTCAGTGCTGAGGAGGGACCCATGCTGAAACACAAGATCCTGCTGGCGGATGGCCGGGTGCTGACCAGCGGTCCCGATACGGACAACGCCATCCGCAGCGTGACCCTGACCGAGCAGGTCAGCGATGAGGATGATCTGTGCCCCGGTGCGGCCTGTGCGGCCTGCGCCGAGATCGAACTGTGGGCGCCGGAAAACGGGCTGCGCATCGCCCAGGGAGAGGAACTGACCCTGCTGCGTCTGGATACCGCAGCCGGCACCGAGACCCAGGTGGGCATCTTTCTGGCCGAAAAGCCCACCAAGGACAGTGCCAACGTGTACAGCATCACCGCGTATGACCGCATGACCCTGTTCGACCGGGATATGTCCCACTGGCTGGAAGAAACCCCCTTCCCCCTGACCATGGCCGACTTCCTGAAAAGGCTCTGCGAGGCCTGCGGGGTGGAACCGGCGGCGGGGACCCTGGACGGGCTGCCCCAGGGGGATTACCAGATCCGGCCCTTTGACGGGGGCAGTGTGACCGGGCGGCAGCTGCTGCAGTGGGCGGCCCAGGCCAACGGCCGGTTTGCCCGCATGACGGCGGAGGGACAGCTGGAACTGGCCTGGTATTCCCGGATGGAGGGCATGCCGGCGATCGCGGCCCCCGGGGAGGCAGCTGTGCCGGTGGGGCTGCGCCTGTCCGATGGGATCCTGCGCACGGCGGAAGAGGCGGTGTGGCGTGTGTCCCAGCAAGCCGGCTATTATCTGCAGGGGTCCCTGCAGTACGAGGACTACCAGACGGCCCCGGTGGACAAGGTGCAGCTGAAACAGAGCGATGGGGATGTGGGGGTCATCTGGCCCCCGGCAGAGACCGGGACCAATGCCCTGGTGATCCGGGGCAATCTGCTGCTGACCACCGACAGCGCCGCCGCCCTGGAACCGGTGGCCCGCACGGTGTTTGCCTCGGTGGAGGGGATGGGGTATACCCCCCTGCGCCTGACCATGCCGTTTGTGCCGGAGATCCGTCCCGGGACGGCCCTGGATGTGGTGGACGCCTACGGGCAGGTACGCCGCACCCTGGTGATGAAGCGCCGGATCAGCGGTCAGACCATGGAGCTGGAAAGCACCGGCAACGCCCGACGGGACACCACCACCGCCGTGAACACCCGCAGCTACCGGGATCTGCAGGGCAAGGTGCTGGAAATGCAGACCACGGTGGACGGCCTGGAACTCAGCGCACAGCAGGATTTCCCGGGAAACCGTCTGGCGTCGGCGGTCTGGCGGCGGGGCAGTTCCTCCGAAGGGGCGGGCGGCACGGTCACCCTGAACGGGCAGCAGGTCACCCTGCAGGGGGACGGCACCGGCAGCTGCGGGGCGGTCATGGACCTGCCGGAACAGGACCTGCCGGTGCTGGCGGGGGCTGCCCTGCAGGTCCGGCTGCGGTATCGCATCACCCGGGAGATCCAGGTCGCCGGGGCGGGCAACCAGGCATACATCACGCTGTTTGCCATGCATGAGGATGGCAGCTATCAGAGCAGTACTCTGGCCATTCTGGCCTCGGAGGGCAGCGCGGGGGCTGTGTGTGACTGGACCGAGCTGGAACGGCGGATGGAGCTGGATTCCCGGGCCGTGACCCGCCTTTACCTCTTTGTGAACATCCGGCAGGGCACCGGTACGCTGGAAGCGGACAGCCCCTCCCTGGAGATCGATGGGGTCAGGAACACCCGACTGAGCCTGACGGCGGCGGGGGTGCAGCTTTCCAGCGCGGTCATCGACCTGACCGGTACGGTCAGCTTCACCGATCTGGCCGGAGAGGGCAAGACCACCATCAACGGCGCCAACATCACCACCGGCACCATCGATGCCGGCCGGGTGAACGTGACCAACCTGAACGCCGACAACATCAAAAGCGGTACCCTGGCCAGCCAGAACGGTGCGCTGACCATTAACCTGAACAGCGCGGCGCTGGTGGCCGGCAACGGGGCGTCGCTCCGGGCCGGTTCGGACCAAGACTATACCCGGTTCCAGTGGAACGGCTTCAACAGCTATACCGGCGGGGCACTTCGCTCCGGCATGGAAAACAACTGGAGCTGGTTCAACCGCAGCATGACGGCGATCTTTTCCACCTCCGGCCTGACCGGAATCGGATACAAAAACGCCGCCGGAAGTCTGCAGGTGGGCTACACCTACGACCCCTACTCCGACATCCAGAGCGGACATGTGAATTATCTCAGCGGGGCGGTCTATGGCAGCGACACCATCAACGCCCGCATCCAGCGCTGCCGCTACCAGATGTATCTGGAAAATGGGGTGGCCGGCCAGAACGACGCCCAGATCCAGGCCTATGACAATGCGGTGCGCATCTACGGCCAGGGGTTTTACGTCAACGGCAATATAGGGTGCTCCGGCGCCAAGAACCGCATCGTCGCCACCGGGCATTACGGAAACCGGGCCCTGAACGCCATGGAAAGCCCCGCCGCCATCTTCTGTGACAACGGCAGCGGCATTCTGGATGAGGAGGGGCTCTGCCTGCTGGTGATCCATCCGGTGTTGGAGGAATGCCTGGACCCCCACGCCCTGCCCCAGTGGCTGGTGACCGGGGCCGGTCCGGGATTCTGGGTGGAAAAACAGGGCCGGAACGCCCTGGTCCACGGGCCGGCGGGCACGGCCTTTGACTGGCTGGTCCTGGCACCCCAGCAGGGATACAGCGACTGTTACGCCGACGCGGTGCCGGACAGCGGCGGCGTGCCGGACGCGGCCGGGGAGACCGAGCTGGATTTTGTGGCCGCCCGGACGGCCCGCCGCACCCAAGAACTGGATGCCCTCACCGACGCCGTGGCGGCGGAGTGGGCCAGACTGGAAGAAATGGAGGAGACCGTATGAAAAAACTGACGGCTTTTACCGTACACACCACCGCCGAAGGCAAGCGCTGTGCCTACATGTACAGCGTGATCGACGGTGACGGCAATATCACCGAGAGCAACAAGCGCGCCAACTGCGTGCTGCTGGACGAGTCCGCCCTGGCGGCGGTGCAGGAGCTGGAAACCTTCCTGACCGGCCGGCTGACCGAGCTGGACTGAGGCGGGAAAGGGGGAACGCCGATGGCGGATGTGCAGACCTACTATGACAGCTCCCTGACCGGCGCGGAACTGGATGCGGCCCTGAAAAAACTGCCCCAGGTGGATGAGGCCGTCCAGCAGGCCCGGGCGGGCGCCGACCTGTCCCGGAGCTGGGCGGAAGGCGGCACCGGACTGCGGGAGGGGGAGGACAGCAACAACGCCCGCTACTGGTGCGGGCAGGCCCAGACCATCACCCAGGGGGCCCTGGGCTGGTATGCCGATGAGGCCCAGCTCACAGGCAGCTATCCCACGGGCAGCAACGGACAATGGGCCATTATCGGCTCCACCGACACCATCTGGACCTGGGACGAGGATACCGGCGCCTGGGTGGATACCGGGGCGCAGATCGACCTGTCCAACTACTATACACGGCCCCAGGCGGACGCCCGGTTCCAGCTGCCGGTGGGGTATATCTTTGACTGGGCACCGGTGGCGGGGCAGAGCGCCGACCTGTCCACCCCCGAAAAGGTGGCACAGCATTTCGGATACGGTACCTGGCAGGAGATCACCGGGCGGTTTACCTTCGGCCGGGATGCCTCCCATGAAGTCGGGTCCACCGGCGGCGAAGAAAAGCACGCGCTGACACAGCCGGAACTGCCCACAAGCCTGGGACAGATGTCCTACTGGTCGTCGCGAAACCTGACCAGTCTGTACGAGCCTGGGTACGACGGTACCGTGGCCGGATTTACCAATACCGGCGGCACATTCCCCGTGTCAAATCCCGGCGGCGGGCAGGCCCACAACAACATGCCCCCCTATCTGGCAGTGTACAAATGGCAGCGGATCGCCTGACGGCGGAAAGGGAAAAGTATGAGACTGACAAACGGAGACGTGCTCCTGACCTGGCCCCTGGCCCTGCATGTGCTGACGGCGGGATACTTTTACAGCGACGGCAGCCGCCACGAGGCCATCGACCTGCGCACCAACCAGGG
>CALXHN010000042.1 GCA_944388105.1 uncultured Gemmiger sp.
GCATTGGCATCTGCCGGAGCGGCCAGACCACGGGGAAACAGAAAATTGCGGGCATACCCGTCGGACACTTCATGGATCTCGTCTTTTTTGCCAATCGTCTTGACGTCCTGCTTGAGAATGACTTTCATAGTGGTTTCTCCCCTCTTTATGTAAAAAATAAGAATCAGCTTTCTATCACAAGCGAAGGTCGGCTTTGCTCTGTGCCTGTGCGGCACGATACCGGTCGATCTGTTCCCGGATACGGGCCTCCGCCTGCTTCACCGTACAATCTTTGAGCTGTGCCCCTGCCATTGTAAGGTGTCCGCCGCCCCCCAGGGGCTCCAGAATGACCTGCACATTGAGTGCCCCCATGCTTCGGGCACTAATGTTGACTCCCCCGTTTTTAGCCACCGCCACAAAGCTGGCATCCACCCCGCTGATGGTCAGCAGATCATTGGCCGCCATGGGCAGTACCACACTCATGCCGGGTTCCAGTTCGTCGGAAATTGCTACGGCACATCCCTTATAAATGTAGGCGCTTTCCACAATGGAAGCGCGGGCTTCATACTCTTCCTTCGAAACGTTGAACAGCAGCTTTGTTTCTGCCGTTTTGGCACCCCGGCTGCGCAGCCAGGCGGCCGCCTCAAAGGTACGGACACCCACATGCAGCGCAAAACTGCGTGTATCCAGCATAATACCTGCCAGCAAAGCCTGTGCTTCCAACGGCGTGATATTGTCTGCAGCCGGCATGAACTGCAGCAGCTCGCACACCAGCTCACTGGCACTGGACGCGTAAGGTTCATGATACAGCAGCACAGGATTGTCAATATGCCCCACCGCCATGCGATGGTGATCAATGACGACCACGCGCTTGCATTTCGCGTAAATTTCCGGACTCTCCAGAAGATACTTCTGGTACGTATCCACCACAATCAGCAAGGTATCCGGTGTGATAAGGTCCAGAGTTTCTTTTGGTTCAATAAAATTATGCTCTTCTCCGGCTTCATCGAACACATCCAGCAGCGCACCGGCCAGAGTGGCATTCCTCTGGATTGCGATAACCGATGGCACCTCGCACATCTTGCACATCCGAAGAACGCCAATGGCCGAACCAAGGGCATCCAGATCGGACATACGATGTCCCATGATGATGACACTGTCACTTTGGCGAATCTGGTCTGCCAGTGCATTGGCGATAATACGGCTGCGCACATGACTACGCTTTTCCACGCCGTGAGACACGCCGCCATAAAACTCAAAGCCGTCCACTGTCTTGACCGCCGCCTGATCGCCGCCGCGGCCCAGGGCAATATCAATACTTTCCCGGGCCATCTCCTGACACTCAAACAATGTTTTGCCGCCATGTCCCAGGCCAATGGAAATGGTAAGCATACCGCTGGGATTCAGAGCGCGTACCTTATCCAGAATATCAAAGCGCTTTTCGATCATCCGGCGCGCGTCGCGCTCTTCCACAACCGCAATATACCGATTGTTGGAGACCCGACGCAGGAAGCCGGTTGTCTCGGCGAAATAATCTTCCAGAAGACGGTTGATGGCCTCCAGCTCATGCGCCTGCTCCGAATCTTTCATATCGGTAAACAGTTCGTCATAGCTGTCGATCACAATGTTGAGGTAGGCCGGCCGGCTGGCATTGTACTCATCCAGGGTATCCTTGAAAAAGGTATCGTCAATCAGATAGACCAGACTGCCGCCGGACGCGCCCTTGACCGGACTTGCATAGGCGGTGAAGCGGCTTCCGTTGGCCGCCAGATCCTGCCCGTGCGGCCGAGAACAGACCGCCGGATCAAACCCCGGCAGGAATCTGTCTACCGCAGGCTGCACGGCATCTTCGCCCGCCAGCACCTGCTCCCGGAAAAGGTCATTATACCAGACAATGGTTTTGCCGTCCAGCAGCATAACCGGTACCGGGAGTTCCGCCAGGGAATATTGCAGCTTGCTGTCCTCAAATTTGCGGCCGCAAAGATTGGCTGCCACAAATCGGCGCAGCCGCCGAATATTGACGAACACCAATATTGCCACGGCCAGCATTGCCACGGCGGGGGCAATCAGGCAAAGAGGATTCACGATAGCCACCGGAATGATCATTGCCAAACAAGCCGCTGCCAGCAGAATGATCGGGACAATATTGTCGAGACTTCTTTTGTTTTTCATGGTATCCTCGGCTGTTGAAGGTCCTGCGCGAGAAATCCCGCGCCGTATTTTACACTTCCATCAGGATCGGCAGGATCATGGGACTGCGCTTGGTGCGGCGGTAAATATAGCTGGAAAGAGCTTCCCGCACACGTGCTTTGACACTGGCCCAGTCGTGCATATTTTCGGCCAGACCGCGGTCCAGCGCCATCTCCACCTGAGTGCGGGCCCCCTCCATCAGTTCTTCGCTTTCGCGGACATACACAAAACCGCGGGAGACCAGTTCCGGTCCGGAAACGACCTGGCCATTCCGGCCATCTACCGCCACCGTAACGATGATGATGCCATCTTCGGACAAGTGGTGCCGATCCCGCAGAACGACGTTGCCGACATCGCCCACACCGTACCCGTCCACCATGATCGCGCCGGAGGGTACCGTGCCTTCCACAGTCAGTCCATCCTGAGAAATCCGGATGTTCTGGCCGTTTTCCGCAATATAGATGTTGCCCTTGGGAATATAGCCCAGATGTTCCGCCGTTTCGGCATGACGCTTGAGCTGCTTGAATTCACCATGCACGGGCAGGAAGTACTGCGGATGCGCCAAAGTCAGAATCAGTTTCTGTTCTTCCTGGCAGGCATGTCCGGACACATGTGTGTCGTACATGTTTTCATAAATCACTTCTGCCCCCAGGGTCAGAAGGCCGTTCACCACCTTGGTGACCGTCTTTTCATTGCCGGGGATGGGGCGGGCCGAAATAATGATGAAGTCGCTGGGTCCCACCTTGACGGTGCGGTGGCTTGCCTGCGCCATACGGGAAAGTGCGGAAAGCGGTTCCCCCTGACTGCCGGTGGTGATCAGGACCACCTTCTCCGGGGGATACTTATTCACTTCCTCAATATCAATGAGTACATTATCCGGCACCCGGATATACCCCAGTTCCCGCGCCATCTCGGTATTGGAGACCATGCTGCGCCCGTTCACGGCCACCTTGCGGCCGCTTTCGATTGCCAGCTCAATGATCTGCTGGATCCGATAAATGTTGGAGGCAAACGTGGCCACAATGATCCGACGATTGCCCGCCTTCAGGAACAGACGGCGCACCCCTTCCGCCACGGTCTGCTCCGTAGCGGTGAAGCCGGGGCGCTCAGCGTTGGTAGAATCAGCCAGCAATGCCAGCACGCCGCGGCGGCCATATTCGGCAATGGTGGACAGATCCGTAACGGCATCCCCGGACAGCGGCGTATAATCGATCTTGAAGTCACCGGTATGAAGCACAACGCCAGCCGGACACTCAATGGCAAAAGCCAGTGCGTCGGGAATGGAATGGTTCACATGGATGGGCTCCACAGTAAAGCAGCCCAGATGGATTTTCTGGCGGGGACGGATTTCATGGAATTCCGCGCTGGAAGCCAGACCGTGTTCTTCCAGCTTGTTCTTGATGAGTCCGATGGTCAGTTTGGCCGTATAGATAGGCACATTGAACTTTTTCAGCAAATACGGCAGACTGCCGATATGATCCTCATGCCCATGGGTGATAAAAAGTCCCTTGATGCGGTCCTTGTTCTCCAGAACATAGGTAAAATCGGGAATAACCAGGTCCACGCCGAACATTTCCTCATCCGGGAAAACCAGACCGCAGTCCACCAGGATCATGTCCCCCTGGCACTCATACAGAGTGATGTTTTTGCCTACCTCACCAAGGCCGCCCAGCGGGCAGATGTGCATGGGGATTGCCGGTTCATCATAAATCGGGGAATTCTGGCGGCGGCGAGGCAAACGCGGTGCCTGCGCCGGAGCAGCCAGCCGCGGCTGGTTGTTATTCTGACGCGGCATACGGCGCTGGCCATCCCCTCTGCCACCGCGAGGTGCCCGCTGCGGTTTGGGGGCCTTATTCGGCTCCTGTGCGGCATTCTTCTTGCCTGCGCCCTGTGCCTTTTGGGTCTTGCCTTCTCCCCGGGGGCGACGGGACTGGGTATTCTGACCGTTGTTCTGCCGGGTACGCTTCTGCGCCGGACGCTTGGGGTTCTGATTCTGATTCATTTCTTCCATTCAAATACCTCCGGAATATTCCGCACCGACGGGTCTGCACGCACACGGCCGAGCCTCGATTTCGGCGGGATCGTTCTTTGCATCGTATGATTTTTGCCATCAGGCATTTGGGCGCGAAAAGTCCATCCGACGGGATGCGACCGGGCCCTGCGAAAAAACATGACATTGCAATTAGTCTTATTATAAATCCTGTATAGACCATTGTCAAATACGCCTTACCGGATACGCAGTTGCCACGCAAGACCAAAACGGGTATAATAAGGTCACAAACCAAGTATGGACCAGGAAAGGCTGCAAAACACAATGAAACAAATCGAAATTTACACAGACGGCGCCTGCAGCGGCAACCCCGGCCCTGGTGGGTGGGGAGCCATTCTGCGGTTTCGCACCAGCAGCGGCAAAGTATTTGAAAAAGAGATCAGCGGCGGAGAAGCCTCCACAACCAACAATCGCATGGAACTGACCGGCCTTCTGGAGGCCTTGCGTCAGCTCAAAGAACCTTGCGCCATCGACCTGTACAGCGACAGCCAATATGTGATCAATGGCTTGGAGAAGGGATGGGCAAAAGGATGGCGCGCCCGCGGATGGAAGAAGGCGGATAAATCCCCTGCTCTCAACCCTGATTTGTGGGCCCCGCTTCTGGAAGAAAGCGAAAAGCACGTGATCCGCTATCATTGGCTGAAGGGTCATGCCGGACACCCCGAAAATGAGCGCTGCGACCGCATGGCCGTGGAACAGAGCAAGCGGTTCGGCGGGCGGCAGGCATAACGAAACGACGGAGGAAAATACAATGGATGCCCTTGGTTTTAATACGTTTGAGGAACAGGATAAGGTTCTTGTAGGCATGAGCGGCGGAGTGGACTCCAGCGTGACTGTACGCATCCTTCAGGAGCAGGGCTTTGCCGTACAGGGTGCAGTGATCCGTTTTTCCCCTGCGCACGATGCTGCCGTGGAGTCTGCAAAGGCCACCGGTGCCAAACTGGGTGTGCCGGTGCACGTGATCGATGCCCAGGAAGAGTTTGAGCAAGAAGTCATCACCCCCTTTTGCCAGAGTTATTGCGCCGGCCGCACCCCCAACCCCTGCATTCTGTGCAACCCGGCGGTCAAATTTCGATTGCTGCTGCGCAAAGCGGATGAACTGGGCTGCAAGTTCATCGCCACCGGCCATTACGCCCGCGTGGAAGTCTGCAGCGATGGCCAGAACCGCCTGTGCACAGCGGACAGCGCCGCCCGTGACCAAAGCTATATGCTCTATCGCCTCCCGCAGGAGGTTCTCTCCCGTCTGATTCTGCCCTTGGGCAATTTTGAGAAAGACGATGTGCGCGAGATTGCCCGGGATATTGAATTGGCCTGTGCTGATGCGCCGGATTCCATGGAGATCTGCTTCATCCCGGATGGAGAGTATGCGGCCTTTATCCGTGCCCGGGGATTCACTCCCAAAAACGGTCGCTTCATCGGGCCGGACGGCGAAGATCTGGGCCCCCATGCCGGTGTAGACCATTATACTGTCGGCCAGCGTAAAGGACTGGGAATTGCTGCGGGACGTCCTCTGTTTGTGAAAGCTATTCTGCCGGACGGAAACATCCAATTGGCCGAAAGCGGTGGCGAGTATGCCTCCCGCATGACCGTCGCCGACATAGCGACACCGGATGGCGCTCCTCTGGCTGACGGCGATTATCGGGTCAAGGTACGGAGCGCGGCCAAAGCCGTTCCTTGTCAGGTATGCGGCAATCCGGACGGGACCCTGACCGTCATCTTCCCCGAACCGGTCCGGGCTCCCGCCCCCGGTCAGAGTGCCGTCTTCTACCGCGGCGGCTTTGTTTTCGGCGGAGGCTTTATTCACTCCGCAGAATAAGTTCTTTTCTTCACACCAAAAAAGCTCTTGGTTTCCCATGAGAAACCAAGAGCTTTCTGTTTTTTAATGCCGCTTTTTCTTTTTGCGAGGCCAGGGATTCCAGGTCCCATGGGTCTTTTTCATCCAATGAGCCAGAGGATATCCCAGAAGCACCAGCCCACCCAGCAGGATCAGAAGATACACCCACACAGACAGGTTCACCGCCGCATCCAGGGCTGCCAAAGCAGCCAGCAAAAATCCGGCATACATCACAAAGCGCCCATTGCGCAGCACGTATTCCCGCCAGTGCTCTTCCTTGATGCAGTCTTTGCCCTGTTCACCCCAGATATTCGGATTTCTGGTCACAGCGTATCCGTAATACGCCAGAACCAGGCCAATCACAAGCAGAAATTGAAACATGGCAGTGACTCTCCCTTTGGTCATGCATTCCTGTACTGTTCAAACAATCTTTACAGGCCCATCTTTTTATAAAACGGGCTGAAATCCAGTGTGGCAAAATAATCCGCAGGCGTCTCGGCACGGCGGATCAACTGATGCGTGCCATCCTCGCACAGCAGCACTTCCGCGCTGCGCAGTTTTCCATTATAGTTATATCCCATAGAAAAGCCGTGCGCACCGGTATCGTGGATAAAAAGAATATCCCCGGTATCAATCTGCGGCAATTCACGGTCGATGGCAAACTTATCATTGTTTTCGCACAGACCTCCCACCACATCATACACATGATCATTGGGAGCATCCTCTTTGCCCAGTACCGTAATATGGTGGTAGGAACCATACATAGCCGGACGCATCAGGTTGGCGGCGCAGGCATCCACACCGATGTACTCTTTGTAGATATGCTTCTGATGGATGGCAGTTGTCACCAGACCGCCGTAGGGGCCCAGCATATAGCGGCCCATCTCTGTGTAGATCTCTACATCCCCCATACCGGCCGGCGTCAGGATGGCCTCGTACTGACGGCGCACGCCTTCGCCGATCGCCATGATATCATTCTGGCGCTGCCCAGGCTTATAGGCGATTCCGACACCGCCCGACAGGTTGATAAACTTGATCTTTGCGCCGGTGCGCTCTTTGAGGCGCACAGCCAGCCGGAACAGGATACCGGCCAGTTCAGGATAGTAGTCATCCGTGACTGTGTTGCTGGCCAGGAACGCATGAATTCCGAATTCCTTGGCCCCCAACTGCATCAGACGGGTATAGGCTTCGGCCATTTGGTCCTCGGTCATGCCGTACTTGGAATCCCCTGGGTTGTCCATGATGCCGTTGCCCAGATCAAACACACCGCCCGGATTGTAGCGGCAGCAGATCACAGACGGAATGCCGGCCACCCGCTGCAGAAAATCCACATGGGTCACATCGTCCAGATTGATGTTGGCGTGCAGGTCATAGGCTTTCTTCATGTCTTCGGCAGGGGTCTCATTGGAGGAAAACATGACATCAGAGCCGGAAAAACCGCAGGCCTCGCTGAGCATCAGCTCGGTGTAGCTGGAGCAATCCACCCCGCAGCCTTCCTCCTGCAGAATCTTCAGCAGATAAGGGTTCGGCGTTGCCTTCACGGCAAAGTATTCCTTGAAGCCGGGGTTCCAGGCAAACGCCTGATTGACCCGCCGTGCATTTTCACGAATGGCCTTTTCGTCATAAATATGGAACGGCGTCGGCACATCCGCAATAATGCGCTGTGCCTGCTCCAGGCTGATGAACGGCCTCTTTGTGCTGGACATGGATGGTCCTCCCTTTCCTTGTTATCCCTCTTTTACGTCTGACAACTCAAGACATATAGTTGGATTATAATACTTTTTATGACCAAGGGCAAGAGTTATATCCATATTTCGTATAAATATGCAGCTTTTTTCAAGCTACATGCAAGAATCAGTCGTCGGTCTCTGCCGGAACATCCATTCCGATCGCCTGCAAAGCTGCCAGACGGCGCGCGTGCATCCGGTTTTCCAACTGTCCGACAGTCCAGCGATAGGCCGGCCACAGAAACAGGCTGGCCGCCACCCAGGCCGCCGGATTAGAAAGTTCGGCGCCAAAGTATCCCAGACGCGGAACCAGTGTGATAGCCACCACCGTACGGGCCACCATCTCAGCCACGCCGGCCATCATCGCCAATGTGGAATACCCCAGCCCCTGAATCACATAGCGCCAGACGATCAGCGCCCCCAAGGGAATAAAGAACAGGCTGTTCCAGAACATATATTCACTGGCCATGCCCACAATGGTGGTTTCGGCAGTGGTATCAATAAACAAGCCGATGATTATCACATCGAAGAAATGCAGGAACACCGCCGCCGCCAGCGAGTAAACGACGATCAAAAACAGTGCGCTGTTGGTTCCTCGGCGGATACGCCCCAGCTTGGCCGCTCCCAGATTCTGCCCCGCATAGGTAGCCATAGCCGTACCGATGCTTTCCAGCGGTATGGTAATGATGTTCTGGGTCTTGCTGGCAGCCGTGACCGCAGCCACAGCAGTGGAGCCCAGTACGTTGACTGCGCTCTGCATGATAACAGAGCCAATAGCGGTAATGCTGCACTGCAACCCCATGGGAACGCCCATTCCAGAAAGCCGGATACACACTTCGGAATTAAACTTCCGTTCGTCCCCTTCCATTTTCAATACATGAAAGCGGCGCAGCATGTACAAAAAGCTGAGCACACCCGAAATGGCCTGAGAAAGATCCGTGGCTATGGCAGCGCCCAGCACTCCCATATCATATACAATAATCAGGTACAGGTCCAATCCCACGTTCAGCACACTGGTAAAAATCAAAAAATACAGCGGCGTTTTGCTGTCCCCCAACGCCCGCATCGTCGCGGACACCATATTATAAAGAAATACAAAGGGGATTCCTGCAAAAATCCAGCCGATATAGGTGGAAGCCTGGTCAATGATATCGGCGGGTGTCTGCATCAGCTGCATGATGGGGCGCGTCAGAATCACGGTGGCTACCGTGAGGACTACGCTCATGGCGACACACAGCCAGCCAGCATTGGCAACATAACGTCTCATCTGAGAATAATCCCGTGCCCCGAAATACTGTGCAATGGGAATCGCAAATCCGTTGCAGATGCCAATCACAAAACCAAGAATCAGGTAGTTCACCGATCCCGTAGCCCCGACAGCTGCCAGCGCATTGACGCCTACGAACCGTCCGACAATGATGGTGTCCGCCAAGGAATAAAACTGCTGAAACAGGTTTCCCAGCACCAGCGGCAGCGTAAACGCAGCAATGACCTTCAAAGGCATTCCGCTTGTGAGATCTTTTGTCATTCCACTTTCCCCTATCCACCAAAATACAATGGCGCGGCCAAAGCCGCGCATGAACGTGGTGATAATTATACTATACCCGAGCGGAAAATCAAGCAGCTGAAAAAATAATTTTTGCTTTGCGGCGAAAACAAAAACAAAAAAGCCTGACCAAGATGGTCAGGCTTTTTTGGCAGGGGTAGAAGGATTCGAACCCTCGGCACGCGGTTTTGGAGACCGCTGCTCTACCAACTGAGCTATGCCCCTACAAAGAAAGCCCACAGTGTTTTGCTACGCTGTGGGCTTTGCGCTGGAGCTGATATCCAGATTTGAACTGGAGACCTCATCCTTACCAAGGATGCGCTCTACCGACTGAGCTATATCAGCAAATGGCGACCCGAATCAGGCTCGAACTGACGACCTCTAGCGTGACAGGCTAGCGTTCTAACCAACTGAACTACCGGGCCATAACCAGCGGTTGCTTTTGCCTTTGGCACTTGGCCTTGGCGGCTGCAACGTTGATAATTATAGCCGAGGAATACCGAAATGTCAACAGGTTTTTTGCATTTTTTTTGAAAAATATTTGGATTTTCTTATTTTTGTCTTTATATCGAAGTTTTATCATAAAATAGTTTGAAATTTTCGGTTTTGCAATTCAACCTACAGCATGGTATGATGATAACAGATGCCTTATGGCTGATGGAAGCGCCCTTTTTCCAATCCCCGAGCCATCAAGAACTGCTTCAAGCAAAGGGAAATCGCTGCTCCTAACAGTACAAGCCCTCCTTCCGGGCCAAACTGCAGAAGAGCCATCGGTGCGCCCAATACCAATATGGCCAGACCTGCCACAGTTGACTCCCCCGCTGCGAGAACCAGCAGGCTTCCGCCCAGGCAGGCCAGCATTCCGGTAAAGGGTAAATACAGGACAAGCCAGATGCAGATCAAAGGCAAGGAGCCTTCCGCCTTTCCGGGCTCCAGGACAATGTGCGCCATTAGTAATCCCAATCCTGCGTATAGTATGGAGAGGGATGCCGGCAATGCTTTTGCAATCACCGCTGCCGCCACACAGCATACAACCATCTTTGTTACGCCTAGCATCAGGTGCACCAGCTTTCCCAGACCTGTTTCCCGCTGGCACAGAAAACCTTTGATATTCCTATCCGACAGCAGCACCCCAAACAATGCACCAAACGCAAGGCAGCCCAAACGAAGCAAAATCGTACTGCGCTCCATGTCATATCCCCCTTTGTATATAGTATATCCATTTTCTGACCGGCAACCACTGTCACGGTCGGCAGATTCTGAATATCGAGGTACCTTTTATGGATTTTGAAACATTGAAAGCCGAATGTCTTGCCTGCCGCCGTTGCGGCCTTTGCGAAACGCGCAAAAACGTGGTATTCGGACAGGGAGTTCCCAACGCCGAAGTACTGTTTGTGGGAGAAGGGCCCGGTGCCAACGAAGATGAACAAGGTCTTCCCTTCGTCGGACGAAGCGGAAAACTGCTGGACAGCTACCTGGAAGCCATCGATCTGGACCGTAGCCGCAACATCTTTATTGCCAACATAGTCAAATGCCGACCGCCGGAAAACCGCGATCCTCTGCCGGAGGAATCCGCCGCCTGCATGCCCTGGCTTCGCCAGCAGTTTCAGCTGCTGCGTCCCAAGATTGTGGTTTGCCTGGGACGCATTGCCGCGCAGCAGATGATCGACAAAAACCTGTCGGTCACCAAAGATCACGGAAAATTCTTCAACAAGCAGGGAACCCTGTTCATGGCGACGCTGCATCCGGCTGCGCTTCTGCGCAATCCGCACAGCAAGCCCTCTGCCTTCGAGGACTTCGTCGCCCTGCGGGACAAGATCAGCGAAGTCTGTGAACACACTTATTGAGCCGCTGCTGTTCCCGTATTTTAAGTAAGGTGAACGTCCTTTTTTTCCATCTTCCCTGCACCAAACCGCTTCTTTTTGCATAGCATAGCTCAGATTCTTACCCACAAAGGAGGTTTTGAGTTATGCAATGTAAACCTGTCCTGGACTTCTTTTTAGGCGCACTTTCCCCTTCCGGCTTTACCGGATGGTTTGCCGAAGCCGCCGCTGACCCCACTATCACGCCCTGGCTGATCAAAGCCGGCCCGGGATGTGGCAAGTCCACCCTTATGCGTCGGCTGCTGGAACGGGACGCTGCCGACTGTCGTCGTGACGGCAGCTGGATCGAGCGTATCCATTGCTCCAGCGATCCGGACAGTCTGGACGGTGTTCGGATGAGCGATGTGAAGGCGCTGGTGCTGGATGCTACCGCTCCTCACACGCTGGATTGCAAGTTTCCCGATGCCGCCGAGCGTTTGATCCCGCTGTATGACGCCCTGGATCATGGCTATCTGGTATCGCATCGGGAGGAGGTACTGCAGATTGGCCGGGACCACGCTCGCCTGACGCAGCAGGCTTCCGCCCACTGGGCCTTGGCCTGCGCTGTCCTGCTGCGACGCCGGATGCTGGCAGCCTCCTATCTGGATGAAAAGAAGCTGCGCGCCTTTACCGGCCGCCTTGCTGCGCGTACCATGCCGGTCCGCCGCGGCACCAAACCCGGGCTGCAGCATATCCGCGTTCTTTCGGCCCCTACCCCCAAAGGGCTTGTCCTGTTCCGTGAAACCATAGCGCAGCTGGCCTGCAAAAAGTTATATGTCGTCCACGATCCCTATGGAGCTGCGGCGTCCTGCATGATGTGCCAGCTGGCCGATTACGCCCGTCTGAACGGGTATGACGCCTATATTTGCCGCTGTGCCAGTGACCAGCGCGGAAAGATCGATCACCTGTTTATTCCTGCCCTCGGGTTGGGGTTCGTGACCAGCAACCCCTGGCATACCATGGATTTCCCTGGTCAGACCAACATTCACGCAGCACGATTCACCGTCGGCACCCCCGATGCACGGCAAAAAAGGCTGCTGGCTTACCACAAAAAGCTGGCTTTCAGCCTGCTGGAAAAGACCTGTGAGGCCCAGGCAGCTGCCAAAACTATGCATGATGCATTGGAGCGGTATTATGTGCAGGCATCGGATTTCCAAACCGTAGACCGCATCCGCGCCCGGGTGGAGCAGGAATTGTTCGAAGAATAAAAAATATGGAAGGAGCCATAAACCGTTGATGTCTGCCCAACTTTCTGACAACCAGACACCGCTGGCCGTCGCACTGTCCGTGCGGCGGCTTGTTGAATTTCTTTTAAGGACCGGCAGCATTGACAGCCGTTTTTCAGGATTCGACCGCGCCAACGAGGGTGCCCGAATCCACCGTCGGCTGCAGCGCGCTGCCGCTAAAGAGCATGAAGATTACAAAGCCGAAGTGGCACTGAGGCAGGAGTATCTCTGCGACAGCATTGCCTATACCCTGGAAGGTCGTGCCGACGGCATTTTTACCCGAGAGGGCATTCCGGTGATTGAAGAGATCAAATCCACCACTTTGCCTGTGCCGGACATCACAGAAGATCATGCCCCTGAACACTGGGCACAAGGACAGCTGTATGCAGCCATCTATACCCTGCAGAACAACCTGCCCCAAGCCACAGTCCTGCTGACTTATTTCCAGGTAGACGAAGAGCTGACTGTACGTTTTGAGCGCACCTATACAGCTGAAGAGCTGGATGCCATTGTGCATGACTTACTGCATCAATATGCCCCCTGGGCTCGTTTTGCAGCAGACTGGAAGCAGAAAAGCCGCTCGGCGCTGCAGACGCTTGCCTTTCCTTTTGCCGGCTATCGCCCGGGGCAGCGGGCTATGATTACCGAAGTATACAAGATCTGTCAGGACGGCGGCCAGCTGCTGTGTCAGGCGCCTACAGGTATCGGCAAAACCATGAGTGTCCTCTTTCCGGCGCTGAAGGCAATGGGCAATGGCGTGGAAGGCCCCATCTTCTACCTGACAGCCCGCGGGACCACCCGCGCTGCCGCCGAATCCGCCTTGGCACTGCTTCGCGCCGGTGATACGGCGTTGTCCCTGCGCAGTGTGACACTGACGGCCAAAGACAAAATCTGCCTGTGCGAGAGCCGGGAATGCACCCCGGATGCCTGTCCTTATGCCAACGGTTATTTTGATCGGATCAAGGATGCCTTGTGGGATGCATTGCAGGACCCGTCAGGGGCGCTGGGCGCCGCCCTTCTGCAGGAATACGCCCGGAAGCATCGGGTATGCCCTTTTGAGATGGGTCTGGATTTGTCACTGTGGAGCGACGTCATAATCGGCGACTACAACTATCTATTTGACCCGGTGGTACGTCTGCAGCGCTTTTTTGAATCACGGGGAGATTATCTTTTTCTGATCGATGAGGCCCACAATCTGCCGGATCGGGCCAGCGAAATGCACAGTGCCACATTGGAAAAGACCGCTTTTTATCAGGCCAAAAAAGACTTGGGCCAAGGCAAGAGCTCTCTGAAGACAGCACTGAGCAAGGTCAATTCCCATTTCATCGAGTGGCGGCACCGGTGCGAAGAGGAGGCCGCAAAGCCAGGAGCCCAGTTTGGGCAGACAATATTTGAGACAGCGTCGGACCAGACCTTTGACCGCCTGCTGTCCAAACTGTGTGAGCAGTTGGAAATCTGGCTGGACGAACACCGTGAGCCAGATGAGCTGCACGCCGAGTTGCTGCAGCTGTACTTTGATGCCCGAAGCTGGCTCCGGGTGTCCGAAACATTCGATGAACATTTTGTCCTTCAAATCAATTCTTATGGCTCCAAAGTCCGTGCATCCATGCTCTGCCTGGATCCCAGTGACTTCTTGGCCGCCGACTTTTCGCTGGGACGGGCCGCGGTCCTCTTCAGTGCCACGCTGACACCTGCCGCCTATTACAAAGACCTGTGCGGATTGAGGCAGGCGCGGGCCGTAGCCCTGCGCAGCCCCTTTTCCCAAGATCATATGACCCTGTTATGCGCACAGAACGTAAGCACCCGGTATCGCGACCGGGAAGGCAGTGCTTCCACTATTGTTTCCTATCTGGCTGCCATGGTACGGGCTCATACAGGCAACTATCTGGCTTTTTTCCCCAGCTATGCCTATATGGAAAAGGTCTATGAAAGTTTCTGCACGGAGCACCCTAATCTTACGGTTTGCAAGCAGGAGAGCACCATGAACGAGGAGCAGCGAAAAGCCTTTCTGGACCAGTTTGTCCCTCATCCTGCCCAAAGCTTGTTGGGGTTTGTGGTCCTGGGCGGGGTGTTCGGAGAGGGCGTGGATCTGACAGGGGACCGACTGGTCGGGGTGGCAGTGATCGGGCCCGGCTTGCCTCAGGTCAATTCCCGACAAGAACAGTTGCGCGACCATTTTCAAAAAACCAGAGGCAGCGGCTTTGATTACGCCTACCGTTTTCCCGGCATGAACAAAGTCTTGCAGGCTGCCGGCCGCCTGATTCGCACCCCGGAAGATCGTGGCGTGGTACTGCTGTTCGACGACCGCTTTCTCTCGCCGGATTACCTGCGTCTGATGCCGCCCCATTGGTCTCACCTGCGCACCGTATACGCAGAACAGGACCTGGAAGACGCGTTACAGGCGTTTTGGCAGGAGGGAACCACCGATACTCCCAAATAAAGAAAAGCCGTACAGCCCCCCTTTTGCAGGGCCGCACGGCTTTTTGATTTTATTGTTCTGCCTTTTGCATACGCAGCAGGCTGTAAGGCATCAGAGGTGCTTCGCAGGGGATGGTATAGTGCATCAGCGGATGCGGTGTGGCATCCACATTTTCGCCCTCCTCATTCTTGATCCAGGCAGGAGTCAGCGTCACCACTGAACCATCCGGCTGCAGCACTTCCAGGGTATCGCCCAGGTTGAACTTGCTGCGCTGGGTACAGGAGGCCTCGCCATTTTCCCAATTGTCCACCGTTCCGACGAAGTCCCAATCCCGCACATAGCTATGGCTGGGAGTCTGCAGGGCTTTTTCCTTGCCGAAATAGAAGCCCGGAGAGTAATGGCGATGACTTGTACGGTTGAGTTCCTCAATAACCGCATCGGGCAGTTCAAAATTATCACTGCGCGGATCGGCCAGATACATATCCAAAGCACGGCGATATGCGCTGGTCACCGACGCCACATAATAGAAGGTCTTGGCTCGGCCTTCGATCTTCAGACTATCCACGCCTGCCTTGCAGATCAGGTCAATGAACGGTGCTGTGCAGAGATCGTTCGCATTCAGAATGTAGCTGCCATCCTCGTTTTCGCCGATTTCCATATACTGCCCCGGCCGCCGCTCCTCCATCAGATAGTATTTCCAGCGGCAAGGCTGGGCGCACTCGCCCCGGTTGCCGCTTCGCCCGGTCATATAACTGGACAACAGACAACGGCCGGATACGCTCATGCACATAGCGCCGTGCACGAACGCTTCCAGTTCCAGCTCCGGCGGTGTGTTATCCCGGATGATGGCAATATCAGTCAGACTCAGTTCCCGGGCAAGAACCACCCGCTTGGCACCCATCTTGTAGGCCTGGGTGGCGGCAGCATAATTGGCAATACCTGCCTGGGTAGAAAAATGAACTTCCACACCGGGGGCATATTTCTGGGCCAGAGCCAGTACGCCAAGATCGGCAATAATAAAGGCATCCACACCGGCATCGGCAGCGTCCTTCATGGCTTGGGGCAACCGGTCCAGTTCTTCATTGGTCGGCAAGGTATTCAGGGTCAGGTATACCCTGCGGCCGCGGGCGTGGGCAAAAATGCAGCCCTCCCGCAGTTCGTCATTGGTCAGATTCGGCGGCGCAGCGCGCATGCCGAACTGCGGCAGCGCGCAGTACACGGCATCCGCTCCGTACAGCACCGCATATTTCAGTGTTTCCAGGCTGCCCGCCGGGGACAGCAGTTCAGGCTGTGAAAGCATGGATTTTTTCCTTTCCTTGGCAGGCTTCAATCAGGCCCAGCCGGCCTTGACACAGTTTTGGTAATGTTCATCGGCAGTTTTGGCATAGAAGTACTGGCCTTCATATTCATTGCCGGGATGACCGGTAACAAAGAAGTAGTAGCCTTCAGCCATGAACTCCTCATCCGGATTCAACGCCGCGTCGATGGCATCAATACCGGGGTTGGAGATAGCCCCTGCCGGCAGCCCGCTGATACGGTAGGTGTCATAAGCGGCCAGAACTTCCTCCGGGATGGCACCGGCTTCCGGCCAGCCCATGTACTCTGCCATGGGAGAATTCCAGAGATAGTTGTTGTCTCCATCATTGGTGATATAGCTGCTGGCATTGGATTCCAGCTTGTGTTCCGCCCACAGGGGGTCATCCGATTCCAGACGGTTGTGGAAGCAGGCACTGACCTTGTAATCCTCCGAAGGAAGACCGGCTTCTTCCTGAATGAAGGAGGCCAGAATGACCACCTGGTCCAGGGTAGTTCCCTTTTCCTCAATGGTGGACATCAGACCGGAGGTTTTGGAGTCGAAGGTCGAGTACAGTTTGTCTACGATATCATAGACGCTGGCATCGGAGAAGAACTCATAGGTGTCCGGGAAAAGGTAGCCTTCACATTTGAGCAGGCGGCCCTCATTGTCCGGAATCTGATTCCAGAATTCGTACTGGCTGAAATCAGAGCCATCCTTGCCTTCGGCGCAGTTCAGGAAGGTTTCCACGCTGTCTACCAGCCCCTGGTCCACAAAAATCTGGGCCACGCCCACAGCTGTGGTGCCCTCGGGGATGGTTACCCGCACCGTCTCACGGAAGACCTTCTGTTCCGACAAGGTCGTGATGATATCGTTGTAGGACATGCCGGCATGTACCTGGAAATCACCATACTGCAGTCCGCCGGCACGGCCGCTGTACTTGGTGTACAGCTTGAAGAGCCAGTCATATTTGATGACATTGTTCTGCTTCAGCACCTGGGCAATATCCCCCACGCTGGAGCCTTGTTCCACAGTGACGGTCACTTCCTGCCCGACCGTACCGTGACCATCCACTTCTCCATAAAATTGCAGCATGTTCCAGCCTGCAAATGCCACTAAAGCCAGAATGATCACAACTACCAGCAGGCCAACCGGGAAGCGGCGTTTTTTGACCACCACTTCCTCTTCTTCCTCCGGTTCCGGATCATCAAAGCCACCGTCCTGGGTCACATCATAGGCACGATGCTGCGGCTGTTCCGGCACAGGTTCACGACGGGTCGGCCGCTGGCTTTCCGGTTTAGGAGAAGAAGACGGTCCCGTTCCACGATTGATTTTCATCTTTTTCGCTCCTTTTCGCCTGTGCATAGGCAGGCATTTTGTA
>CALXHN010000043.1 GCA_944388105.1 uncultured Gemmiger sp.
AGGAAGGTGCCCCGGGCGTCGGTATCGTTGATGGGGCTGCGCTCGCCCATGAGATAGGGCAGGAAGAAGACCGGGTTGTGCCCCAGCCTGTCGGCCGTGATGGGAGCCTGTTCGGCGGGATAGTCCCGATCGGTGACTTTTAGGATGTCCTCCATCCACCATTTGTTGCAGGAAGCGGCGGAAAGCATGCAGCCCATCAGGTGCCAGCCGCCGTCCGCATGGGCAAAGGCGTGCAGACCGTTGGTGGCATCCACCCCAAAGGTCCGGCTGCTGATGAAGACCGTGCCGGAGGTGCCCAGGCTGATATTGCAGCGCCCGTCCCCCACCGTGCCGGTGCCTACGGCCGCGGCGGCATTGTCCCCTGCGCCCGCGCACACCTTCACGGTCTCCGGCAGGCCCAGGGCGGCAGCCACTTCCGGCAGCAGACAGCCCACAAATTCCCAGCTTTCGTACAGTCTGGCCAGCCAGGAGGGATCCACGCCGCAGACCTCGCACATCTCCTCGCTCCAGCACTTGTGCTCCACATCCAGGAGCAGCATGCCGGAGGCGTCGGAGTAATCGGTGGCATGCACGCCGGTCATGCGCCAGACAAGATAATCCTTGGGCAGCATGATCTTGCGGATGCGGGCATGCAGTTCGGGCTCGTTCTCCTCCATCCACAGGATCTTGGGCGCCGTGAACCCCGCAAAGGCAATGTTGCCGGTGTAGCGGCTCAAGGTTTCCCGCCCCACCACATTGTTCAGGTAATCGGTCTCCTTGGCGGTGCGGCTGTCGTTCCAGAGAATGGCCGGACGGATGACCTGCCCTGCCTCATCCAGCGCCACCAGACCGTGCATCTGGCCGCCCACACCGATGCCCTGCACCTGGGCCGGATCAACCTCCTGCAGCAGGGCGGGGATGCCGTCCAGACAGGCCTGCCACCAGGCGGCGGGATCCTGCTCACTCCATCCGGTGTGGGGCATGTGCAGCGGGTAGTCCCGGGTGACCTGATGGCAGACCTTGCCGGCTTCATCCACCAGCAGGAATTTGCAGGCAGAGGTCCCCAGGTCCACACCGATATACAACATGGAAATTCCACCTTTCCCTGATGCTTTAGTAAAGTAATTTTATGGAAGTTCTTTTTACATCATACCCTGCCCGCGTTCCCCTGTCAACCGCCAGAATCCACAAAAGATAGGGGGATTTTCTGTGGCTTATCGACAAATGAGCAACTTTTGTTGACTTTTTGCGCCGGCTCCGCTAGGATGAAAGAAACAGTAATTCTGCCAAGAACATTTACAAAAGGCAAAGAGGAATTTTTATGGAAAAGCTCCACGAGACGGCCACCGAACGCCGCCGTCTTACCAGAAACAGCATCTATCGGTATCTGTATGATGCCCCGGGCGGACGTTCCAAGCAGGAGATTGCCGAAGACCTGGCCATGAGCCTGCCCACCGTGCACCAGAATCTCACCGAACTGCTGCGTGCGGAGCTGGTGCGCCCCGACGGGATGAGCGCTTCCACCGGCGGGCGGCGGGCCCTGCGCCTGACCGTGGCGGAAAATGCCCGGTTTGCGGTGGGGGTATCGGTTTCGGGCGATCACTTCCGCATGCTGGCCGCCAACCTGCGGCTGGAAGAGATCGCCTACCGCAAGAGCAGCCATCCCCGCACCGCCGGACTGGAAGAACTGGGGCGGTATCTGGTGGCAGAGCTGGAGGCCTTTCTGACAGATTTCGGCCTGAACCGGGACAAGCTGCTGGGCGTGGGGGTGGCGCTGCCCGCCATTCTCAACGCAGAAGGCACCCGCATTCTGGCCGCCCCCACCATGCATCTGCAGAACGCCGACCTGCAGCCGCTGACCGATGCCATCCCCTACCCCACCCTTTTCCGCAACGACGCCACCAGCGGCGGCTATGCGGAATGGTTTGCCCGCAAAGAGACCGACAGCATGGCCTACCTGTCCCTGGAAGGGGGCGTGGGCGGTGCGGTGCTCATGAACGGGGCCCCCTATACCGGGCAGAATGGCCGCAGCGGCGAGTTCGGGCACATCTGCGTGCAGCCGGGAGGGCTGCGCTGCCAGTGCGGCAAGCAGGGCTGCCTGGAAGCCTATTGTTCCTCCGCCCGCATCTCCTCCGACCTGGGCATCACGGTGGAACAGTTCTTTGCGGGTCTGGAAGAAGGCAATGCGGCGTATGTGACCCTGTGGCAGGAATACCTGCAGCATCTGGCCCAGGGGCTGTGCATCATCCGCATGACCCTGGACTGCAACATCGTCCTGGGAGGCTATCTGGCCCAGTATCTGCCGCCTTATCTGCCTGAACTGCGCCGGCTGACCGCGGCCCTTGACCCCTTTGACGAGGACGCCGGCTATGTGCACCTGTGCCATTACCCCAAGCATGCCGCTTCCCTGGGTGTGGCGCTGAATTTCATCAACCGGTTTCTGGAACAATTGTGATCGCTCCATACAAAACGCCGCCGCAGGCTCCGGGCACTGCGGCGGCGTTTTTCGGTTCGGTATCAAAGGAGGGGCAGGCTTTGTTCCAGGTAGGCTGCCACGTCAAAGTCATCCAGGGTGCAGTCCTTGCGCAGGTACAGGGGATGATGGGGGTGCCCCTTTTTGGAGCGGGCCCCGGCGGAATACCAGCGGGCCCCCAGTTCCTCCCCGATGGCGATCATATCCCGCAGGCAGGCCGCCAGGTAGGGGCGCTTTTCGATGATGGTGCCCCAGGCGGCCCACACGGCGGGCGCACCGGTCCGGGTCTGTTCCAGGGCCCAGCGGAAGGCGGCCATGTTCTCCCGGTGCAAGACGGGGTTGCATTCCTTTTCCATGTCGTCGGGGCGGGTGGCCCGCTGGGCATAGACGTTGAACATGATGAAGCTGTCGTATCCGTTGCCCAGCGCGATGCGCTCCACCGATTTGAGGGTGTTGTCCAGATCGTTGGGCGCGGCGGTGGACGGATTGATGCCCACGCAGATCAGGGGCTTTTGACCGGCGGTGCCCAGGATATAACGGTAATCACAGTACATACTGGGAACATAGAGCCAGCGGCTCACATCGTAGTCCTCATGGGGCAGGCGGGCTTCGGCCAGGGCCTGGGCAAAGGGCCGGATGGGCTGCCGGGCGGTGTCCTGTGTGGGAATGTGCATGAAAAGACCTCCTTGGGGGCGGCTTGCACACGCCGCCGCCCGATGCTATACTCACCCTATCAGGATACAGGCAGGAGAGAAACAATGCAATACCAAGCCGTAAAAGAAGGACGTTTTTTGTCGCGGCCCAACCGGTTCATCGCCCATGTACTGGTGGACGGCGCCGAGGAAGTGGTCCATGTGAAGAACACCGGCCGCTGCCGGGAACTGCTGCTGCCGGGTGCCGCTGTCTACCTGGAGGAGGGCCGCAGCCCGCACCGCAAGACCCGGTATGACCTGATCGCGGTGCAGAAAGGGCCTTTGCTGGTGAACATGGATTCCCAGGCCACCAACCGGGTGTTCGGGGAATGGGCCGGGGCCGGACAGTTCCGGCCCGGTCTGACCCTGCTGCGCCCCGAAAAGGTGTGGGGCAATTCCCGCTTTGACTTTTACTGGGAAGCCGGGGACCGCAAAGGATTTGCGGAGGTGAAGGGGGTCACCCTGGAAGAAAACGGCCACGCCCGCTTTCCCGATGCGCCCACCCTGCGGGGGATCAAACATCTGGAGGAACTGGTCCGCTGCCGCGCCGAGGGGTACGAGGCCACCGTCTGCTTTGTTTTGCAGATGAGCGGCATGGTGGATTTTGCCCCCAACGATGCCACCCACCCGGCTTTCGGGGAGGCGCTGCGCCGAGCCGCCGCAGCCGGGGTGGAGGTGCTGGCCATGGAATGCGCCGTCACCCCGGACAGCCTGACCATCACAAAACCGGTGCCGGTACGTCTGTGAACTGCCGGCCGGATACCAAAAACAGCCGCATCCCGTTTGAAGGGGTGCGGCTGTCTGTATTTTTCGTCAGGAAATCAGGCCAGAGCCTGTTCCATCCGGGCGCGGATCTCCTTGAGGAATTCCAGGGAAGTGACCTTGCGGGCCGGGGTCTGTCCTTCCCACATGGCGCACAGGTCGCCGGTCATGACGCCGGACTCGATGGTGTCGATAGTGGCCTTTTCCAGCACATCGGCGAACTTGCCCAGGGCGTCGATGCCGTCCAGCTCGCCGCGCTTGCGCAGGGCGCCGGACCAGGCAAAGAGGGTGGCCACCGGGTTGGTGGAGGTTTCCTCCCCCTTCAGGTACTTGTAATAGTGGCGGGTGACGGTGCCGTGGGCGGCCTCATACTCATAGTTGCCGTCGGGAGAGACCAGCACCGAGGTCATCATGGCCAGGGAACCGAAGGCGGTGGAAACCATGTCGCTCATCACGTCGCCGTCGTAGTTCTTGCAGGCCCAGATGAAGCCGCCCTTGGAGCGGATGACGCGGGCCACGGCGTCGTCGATGAGGGTGTAGAAATATTCGATGCCCAAAGCCTCGAACTTGTCCTTGTATTCGGCGTCGTAGATCTCCTGGAAGATGTCCTTGAAGGTGTGGTCGTACTTCTTGGAGATGGTATCCTTGGTGGAGAACCACAGGTCCTGCTTGGTGTCCACGGCAAACTGGAAGCAGGAACGGGCGAAGGAGGTGATGGAGCTGTCCTTGTTGAACTGGCCCTGGATCACGCCGGCGCCGTCAAAATCGTTGATGGTCTCCCGGAAGGTGGTGCCGTCCGCACCGGTGAAGACCAGTTCCGCCTTGCCCGGGCCGGGGACCCGGTATTCGGTGGCACGGTAGACGTCACCGAAGGCATGACGGGCGATGGTGATGGGCTTCTGCCAGGTGCGGACCACCGGAGAGATGCCCTTGACCATGATGGGCGCGCGGAAGACGGTTCCGCCCAGAATGGCACGGATGGTGCCGTTGGGGCTCTTCCACATCTGGGTCAGGTTATATTCCTGCACCCGCTGGGCGTTGGGGGTGATGGTGGCACACTTGACGGCCACGCCGTACTTCTTGTTGGCGTTGGCGGCATCCACCGTCACCTGGTCCTTGGTCTCCTCCCGGTGGACCAGACCCAGGTCATAGTATTCGGTCTTCAGGTCCACGAAAGGCAGAATGACTTCGTCCTTGATCTGCTTCCACAGGATGCGGGTCATCTCGTCGCCGTCCATCTCCACCAGGGGAGTGGTCATCTTGATTTTTTCCATTGGCACTTTCCTCATTTCTGTCGGACCGCAGGGGCCTGCCCCCTGATCCGTTACTGATTCCGGGTTCTGCAGCCCGGATATGGCAAAGGCTGTTTTTTCCGATATATCCAATTATAATGCGTGGGGCGGGATTGCGCAAGCCAAAAGGGCGCGGAAGCCGCCGCCTTTATCCCTGTTTCCGGTACAGGTAAAGGGCCAGAGCGCCCAGCAGGATCGGAAACACCACCGAGCCGTAATTGACCCCCCACCCCCCGCGGGCCGCGATGCCCGCCGCCACATAGGGGATGCCCCGCAGGAACAGCGTCATCACCGCAAACACCAGAAGGGCCAGACAAAGTTTCTTTTTCACAGCTGTCCACCTCCGCTTGTGCCGGAAAGTCCCGGTTCTTTCTGTCAAAAGTATACCATAGAAAAAGGCGGTCTGTCATTGGGCAGTGGGGATTTTTTTCTTTCCGGCGTCGGATATGGGTACTGTCCGGCGCGCCGATGTGTTAAAATAAAACAAATCATTCCTGTTCTGATGCCCTCATGTTCCCATCCGACGACCGAAAAGGAGATTGCCATGCCCAGAAAATGGATTTTCCTGTCCGCTGCCCTCTGTCTGCTGTGTCTGGCGGCGGGCTGCGGCCCTGCGGAAAGCGCCGAACCGTCCGCCCTCGCCCCGCAGACGGATTCCCTGCCCCCCGCCGTGTCCGAACCGGCGCAGACCCACAATGCGGCAGGCTCCCCGGACAACGACCTGCTGTATTCCCGCCCCGGCGGAGCGCAGACAGCGGACGGATTTTACACCATCCGCACCTACGACGACTGGACCGGACTGCTGGTCTTTTACGACTACGCTTCCCGGCAGGCGGTGCCGGTGTGTGCCCAGCCCAACTGCGAACACCACGACGAGACCTGCCCCGCCTGGTTCGGGGAAAACATTCCCCGTCTGCTGACCAACGGGGAGCAGCTGGCGTTCTGTTACCTGAACGCGCCGGCCCGCATCGAGACCGCCAACCTGGACGGCAGCAACCGCCGGGTACTGTATGAATTTGCCTCCAACGAGACCCCCGGGGACGGATTCTGCATGGATGAGGGCGCGGTGTACCTTCTGTCCACCAGCGTGGACAGCGGGCAGGAAGGCAGCCAGGACCTTGTGCGGATCGACCTGACGGACGGCAGCTGTACGGTCCTGTGGAGCGAATCCATGTCGGATGGCACCTATTCCTTCCTGACAGGGTGCCGGGATCATTTTCTGGTGCTGAAAGAGATCCGGCGCAACACCCAGGCGCAGGATACGGCGGAACAGCTGGCTGACCAGACCCACACCCTGCTGCTGGCGGATCCCCGCGACGGCAGCACCGCCCCGCTGTATGAATGGCAGCAGGGGACGGCCCTGGAATCCGCTGTGGACGACACCCTGTACTGCATCACCGACGACCACCGGCTCTGCGCCTTTTCCGGCGACGGTCAGCTCACCGAGCTGGCCCGGGATGACCGGTTCCTCCCCTCGGTGACCGTGGTGCAGTACGCCGATGATGCCGCCCTCTGGTTCACCGCACCGGAAAACGGGACGGAGGGCGAAGCCTGCCTGTACCGGCTGGATCTGGCCGACGGGACCATAGCGCCGGTCCCCCTTTCCCGGGAGCGTTCCCTGACCGTGCTGGGCCGCTGCGGCGATGCCCTGTTTGTGCGCCTGTCTGCGGATGACAGCCTGCAGGCTTCCCTGGATTTCCAATATGCCCTGGTTTCCGAGGAGCAGCTGACCGCGTCGGACAGCGAAGCGGCGCTGGAACTTTTCACGGAACTTTTCTGACCGCTGCGGCAGCATCCCGGATCGGGGAGAAAGCCGTCCGGCCCCGGCGCACAACGCCACCGATGTTTTTCCGAACGGGATGGCTCCGAAATGGTTTTGACACAACCATCCTGCATGCTGTAAGTACACCACTTTATCACAGGAAGGCCCGCCTATGCCCACACTTGTACTGGATTCCCTGCGCAAGAGCTATCCCCTGCCCGCCCCGCTGTTCAAGCGGCGGGGTGATGGCACTCCCAAAGCCAAACAGGCCCTGGCCGGCGTGTCCCTGTCCCTGGGCCCGGGGCTGTACGGCCTTCTGGGCCCCAACGGAGCCGGCAAGAGCACGCTGATCCACATCATCACCGGCACCCTGGCGGCGGATTCCGGCCGGGTGCTGTGGGACGGCCGCCCCGCCCGGGGCATGGCCTTCCGCCGGGTACTGGGCTACATGCCCCAGCAGCAGGGATTGTACGACAGCTACACCGGACGGCGGTTCCTGGCCTACATGGCCGCGCTGAAGGAGATCCGCCGCGCTGATACCGCCGCCGAGGTGGACCGGGTGGCGGCGGCGGTGAATCTGACCGGGGAACTGGGCAAACGGCTTTCGGCCTATTCCGGCGGCATGAAGCAGCGGCTGCTGCTGGGGTCTGCCCTGCTGGGAGACCCCAAACTGCTGATTCTGGACGAGCCCACCGCCGGACTGGACCCCAAGGAGCGGGTCCGGCTGCGGGAGCTGCTGGCCGCCATGGCCGCCGAGCGCATCATCCTGGTGGCCACCCATGTGGTCAGCGATGTGGAGACGGTGGCCACCCGGGTGATCCTGCTGCGGGCAGGGCAGATCGTGGACGCCGCCCCGGTACCGGACCTCATTGAAAAATATGCCCCCGGCCATGGGCTGGAGGATGTGTACCTGCAGGTGTTCGGCGAGGAGGACGGGAAATAAGTTTTCCTGACAGCGGGCAGACCGGCAAAGCGGCCGGCCTTTCCCCTATATTTCAGGCAAAGGAGGAACAGGATGAGTCTGCTTTTTGCCGAGCTGCGCAAGGTATGGGGCAGCCGGATCTTTCCCCTTTTGCTGGCTGTCCTGGCCGCCGCCAATCTGCTGTTGCTCTGGATGGGCACCCGTCCCACCGCCAGTCAGCCCCCCGCCGCGGCCTACAAAGCCGTGGGTGCTGCCATGGAAGGGATGACCATGGAGGAGAAAGGTGCCTTTCTCCATGACAAGGCCACCGCATACGAAAGCCTTCTGCGCATTGATAACTATTACCGGCAGCTGGCCTACGGAGGCAGCCCCTATCTGCAGACCTACCGGCAGGAAAATGCCGCCCTGTTTGACGATTACGAAGAGGAATACAAAAGCAAAAATTACAGTTTGTATACGGACACTCTAACTCTGGAGTGCCAGTTGTTCAGCCAGCTGTGCAAGGAATACGACACAGTGGCCGGATACGGAACGTTCCTGGACAGCGTACAGACCAAGGCCACCCAGCTGGCGGGCATCTCCATCTTTCAGAAGGATTCCACCGGCTACGACCTGAAAAATATCCGGCTCACGGCCCGGGTCTATGCGGGACTGCAGGACATTGCCATCGATTATTACCCGCAGAAAGGGCTGTACACCGCCCTTTCCTATGCCTTTACCGACCTGATTCTGCTGGCAGCCATGCTGTTGCTGGCCCTGCTGCTGGTGCGACAGGAGCGGGACAGCGGCCTGCTGGCCCTGGTTCGCAGTCTGCCGGGTGGGCGTCTGCAGACTGCCCTGGCCAAGCTGGGCGCCTTTGCCCTGAGCCTTCTGGCGGTGCTGATGCTGCTGTACGGGGTGAATCTGGCCTACTGCGGGGCATCCTTCGGGCTGGGGCCCCTGACCCGCACCATCCAGAGCGTACCCGCTCTTCTGCGCTGCACCATGCAGATCACGGTGGGGCGGTATCTCTTCCGGTTTCTGCTGGCCAAGTGGGCCGGGGCTTTTGTGATGGGGCTTTGGGTCATGCTGGCAGCCCTGCTGGCCCGTCGGGCCGCCCTGGGCTGGGTGAGCGCCCTGGCCATGCCTCTGGCCATGTATGGCATCCGGGCGGCCATTCCTGCCACCAGCCGGCTGAACGTGGTGAAATACGCCAACCTGGCCAGTCTGCTGCAGACCAACGAACTGCTGGGCAACTACCGCAGCCTTTACTGGTTCGGCACCCCCGTCGGGCTGCCGCTGGTGGAATGGACCGCCGCCCTGGTGTGGGGCGTGGGGTTTGCGTCGGCTTTCTGCGCCGTTTTTGCCAAAGCCCCGCTGCTTCCCGCTCCCAGACGGGGATTTGTGCTGGTCCGGCAGCGCAGGACCCGGGCCACCGGCATCCTGCGGGAAGAGAGCCGGAAGCTGCTGGTCATGAACGGAGCAGCGGTCTTTCTGGCGATGTTCACGGGGTTTGCCGTCTGGCAGGGTGTGACGGCCGAGAGTTATCTCGGCGCCGACGAAATTTATTATGCCTGGTACATGAAGGAGATCTCCGGTCCCTATACCCAGCAGACCAGGACCTGGCTGGAACAGCAGGGAGAAGAATTTGCCCCCATGCTGGAAGTACAGAAAAAGGTGGCGGCCGGGGAACTGAGTGCCGATGCACTGCTGGCTTATTCCGCCCTGCAGCAGAAATACAGCGTATACCAGAAAATCATCAGCCAGAACATCAACTACTATCTGAACCAACATCCCCGGGCGTGGCTGGTGTATGAAAGCGGCTACCGGGAACTGTTCGGATTCAGCGGCACGGCGGACGTGCAGGACACCCTGTATGCGGGGCTTCTGTGCGCCTTGTGCTTTTCCGGACTGTTCGCCATGGAGCGCAAGGGCGGCATGGAGGAGATCCTGTGCACCACGCCGTTGGGCCGCAGACGCACGGTACTGGCCAAGATGGCTGTCAGCGCCGCGGCGGCGGTGCTGATCGCCGCCATCACCAGTCTGCCCCACCTGATCCAGGTACTGCGGGACTACGGATTGCCCGTCCTGTTCGCTCCGGCCCTCAGCCTTTCGGAATTTGCCGGTCTGCCGGCCATCTTTACCCTGTCCGATGTGCTGCTGTTCTGGTTTCTCTGCCGGGTGGCGGCCTGCCTGTGCATGGGCTGCCTCACCCTTTGGCTGGGACAGCGGTTGGGCAGCCTGCTTCCCGCTTTGTTCGTCAGCGCGGTGGGGTATTGCCTGCCGGCGCTGCTGTGTCTTTCCGGCATGGCCGGCGGCATTGAGTGGCTGGGCTTCTGGCCGCTGTTCCATGCCGCCGCCCTGCTGTCCCTTCCCTACGGCTGGCTGGCACCGGTGCTGCTGGGCGCCGCCGCAGCGGTGGGCGCCGGCCTGATGGCCGATCTGGATTTCCGCTATGAACACAAGGGACTTGCGTCCGCCCTGTGACCCGTCCCATACAGAAAGACCGCCCGCCGGAAGGCAGTTTCCGGCAGGCGGTCTTTTTTGGTACGGGATACACCGCTGTCACACAAAAAGTTCGTTTTCCTTGCGGCCGGCACAGGGCTTTTTCAATGCCGCCCCCACCAGCGCCAGCATCAGGCCGTTGGCCTTGCGGGCATGCTGCGGGCAGACCGAAATGCAGCGCATGCAGGAGATGCAGGCCTTGCCATCCACCTTTTTGGGGTTCTGCGGGTCGATGGCCCGGGCAGGGCACTCCCGGGCACAGACACCGCAGGCCGTGCAGGCCGCGGTGGGTTTGGGCACCAGTCCGGCGCCGCCCGCCTTTTTGTAAGGGCGGTTTCCGGGCAGAGCGGGCACGGTGTTTGGGCCTTCGGCCAGTTTCCGGGCGATCTGGCGGGCAAAATCCGTCAGCTGCCGACAGTCGTCGGCGTCGGGGCGGCCCGCCCCATACTGCCGTGCGATGGAATGCTCCGCCACCGCTGCAATGCCTGCCGTTACCCGGAATCCGGCCTTTTCCGCCAGGTCCTGCAGTTCTGCCAGGGTATCTTCATAGGCACGGTTGCCGTAAACGCAGACCAGCACCGCCCGGGCACCGTGCCCGGGCAGCCCCGCCAGCCGTTCGGCAGCCAGAGCAGGCACCCGCCCGCCGTAGGAGGGCACTGCCAGAATGGCCAGATCCTCTTCGGTCAGGCAGAGAGACGCAGGGGCACGGACCGTCAGGTCCACCGGGACCGGGGCTTCGGACAAAGCCGCTGCCACACAGTCCGCCACCCGTTTTGTCCCGCCGGTGGGGCTGAAAAAAATTTCGTATGTTTTCATTGCGCAAACCTCCCATGCATAAGCCGCGGAATCCCCTTACCCGGAACGCCCCCGCTGCAGCCGGGGCTTGTGTTTTGGGTCCGAACCGGGTACAATAGGTGTAAAGAATCGCATTACATCCAACGTCACTATAGCACGTCGGACATGTAACGTCAAGATTTACATGTACAGCCGGCTTTTTGCCCGGAAAGGAAGCAGCCATGCAGCTCAGCATGAAATGTTCGGTGGCCATCCACTGTCTGATCTTTATGTGGGAAGCCCGGGACAAGGTCCGCGTGACCAGTCCCCTGCTGGCCCAGAGCACCGGATGCAATCCGGTCATCATCCGCAACCTGCTCAGTGCCCTGAAGAAGGCCGGCCTGATCACGGTGGAGCGCGGACAGGGCGGCGCGCAGCTGTGCCGCCCGCCGGAAGACATCACCCTGTACCAGATCTATATGGCCCTGGAGCCCCGGGGTCTGACCTCCCTCATCGGCATCCACCCCTGCCAGGGACGGTCCTGCCCCGTGGCGCAGAACATCCGGGCCGTGCTGCAAAAGCCCTATCACCGGGTGGAGCAGGCCATTGCCGATACCATGCGGGACATCACCCTGGCTTCCATGATCCAGGACTTTGAACAGCTGGCGGGTCAGGCCCCCCAGCCCGATGCCCAGTGAACAGCGATACAAAAAGGCCGGCGCCCTTTTCCGGGCACCGGCCTTTTTTGCGGGATTCAGATTTTGTCCGCCAGTTCGGCGGCCTGACGGCAGCCGTCGGTCTTGTGGATGTCACCGGGGTTGAGCACGCCGGGTACCAGGACTTCGCCTGCCATGGTCCACTTGTTCAGGGCCGCGGTGCGCTCCATGGGGATGCGCACCCCGTCCAGCACGGTGGGGTCTTCCTCCTCGCAGCAGGCGATGAGGGCACATTCCTTGCCGGTGATGTCCTTGCCGCCCACCACCAGAGAGTACAGCCGGTCAATGACCGCCTTGATCTGGGCGGGAATGGAGTACCAGTACACCGGCATGGTGAAAACCAGCACATCCGCTTCCAGCACCGCCGGTGCGATGCGGTTGAAATCGTCGTCAAAGGAGCAGGGCTTGCCGGTCTTGTAACAGGTCTCGCAGGCGCGGCAGCCGCCCACCTGCATCATGGCGGCGTCGAACCGGGTCACCGTGTGGCCTTTTGCTTCGGCGGCCCGGATAAAACTTTCGGTCATGGCAAAACTGTTCCCGTTTTTGCGGGGACTGCCGGTGATCACAAGGACTTTTTTGCTCATGGGGATTCCTCCTGTTTCTGATGGGATTGACGCCTGCAGGTTCTTTGATTACAATCATAGCAAGAACAGGAATTTTGACAAGTACGCACATTCAGGTGCAATACTTACCCAAAGGAGAGTGTCATCATGGAAAACCAGGCATACCGCCCCTGCATCGCTGGCGCCAATCTGGCCGGGACCGGTTTCAGCTACACCCTGTCCCTGATCCAGGGCAAGTATAAGATGACCATCCTGTACACCCTGATGTGCTTTGGGGTGGTGCGGTTCAACGAGATGAAAAAGTACATCGGCACCATCTCTTACAAGACTCTCAGCGCCGCCCTGAAAGAGCTGGAGGCAGACGGGCTCATCCACCGGGAGGAATATCCCCAGATCCCGCCCAAGGTGGAGTACAGCCTTACCGAACGGGGCCGGTCCCTGATCCCCATTCTGGACCAGATGTGTGACTGGGGAGAGAAAAACCGACGGTAAGGCACTGCCTGTTCTGATGATGGATCCAACGCCCACAGGAGCCCTGTGTTCCGGTGGGCGTTGTTCTGTTCATGGTGTGCCGTTTTCCCAAAAATATGCCGCAGACAGACGGAAAAGGTGGCTTTTCCGGGTGGGTTCCTGTATAATAGAAACAAATCGACGGTCTTCGGCCGTTGCAGGGAGGTGCCACGCGTGGAGGAACTGGTGCGCCGTCTGACACAGGCGGCCGGCTTGTGCCGCAAATACGGTCTGGCTGCGGAAGAATTGGACCATGATGCCGTTCTTGTGCAGGATTATCGTGTCCGTGTGGCCCTGCTGGGGGCCTTCAACACCGGCAAGAGCGCCCTGCTCAACGCATTGCTGGGTACCCCGCTGGTACAGGTTTCGGTGCAGGAGGAGACCTCTTTGCCTGTGGAGGTATTTTACGGCACCCAGGGGATCACCGTACAGCGCGGCGGCCGCGCCTGTCGGGCGGACCCCACCGTGCTGCGCAGCGGCGGTGCGGCCCTGGACGGTGCCGAGATGGCCCGGGCCTGTCTGCCCTTGCCCGCCCTGGCGTCCCTGCCCGGGATCAGTCTGCTGGACACCCCCGGCATCGGCACGTATCCGGCCGCCCACAATGCCGGCCTGCCCGCCCTGGTCCGGCAGGCCGGCGCCTATATTCTGGTATTCGGCGCCGACGCCCCGGTGATCACCGAGAGCATGGCGGCCTTTCTGGCCACCCTGCCGCTGACCGAAAAGCCCCTGCTCTGTGTGCTGACCAAGGCAGACCAGTTCAGCCCGGGACAGCTGGACGCCATCACCGAATATCTGGAACACAGCCTGAAGGAACAGCTGGGCGTACAGGCCCGCCTGTGCCGTGTCTGCTGCACCGCCGAATCCCGGCTGGACGGGGTGCCGGAATTTCTGGCCGCCCTGCAGGTCCGGGCCGGAGAAATGCAGGCCGCCGAAGCACGGCGCTGTCTGGCAGCCGGCATCACCCCGCTGATCCGGTATCTGGAAGAGCGGCTTCAGAACAGCCGCCTGCTGGAACCGGAACTGGCCCGCAAGGCTGACCTGCTGGATGACCGTCTGGCCCGTCTGCGGAGCGTGGTGGACGATATGAACGAGCGGGCGGCCCGCCTGACGGAACAGGCCGCGGCAGACGCCGCCGACCATTGCCGGGAAACGCTGGCCCCGCTGGCCGGTCCCCTGGCCGAGATGCCGGCGGCAGGGCAGGACCCGGCTCCCTTTGCGGACGGGACCTTGCTGAGCGTGCTCCGCGCCGAGGCGCGCAGCCGGATCTTTCCGGTGCTGGAATCCTATGAAAAAGCCATGCACCGTCTGGCCAGTCTGTACGGCCTGACGCTGCCCGACCGTGACAGCGGCCGGGACGCCTTTCCGGACAGTGCCTTTTCCGGCACCGGTCCCCTGTTTGCCGGCGGAAACACCGACCCCGCCGCCCTGCTGGACGCCCTGCAGGGGCTGGTGCGGGACTGCCTGACAACCGGCAGCCGGCAGGCCTTTGCTTCGCTGCGGGAAGCGTTGTCCCGCCCGCTGTACGACCAGCTTGCCTCCCTGCGCAAGGCGCTGGAGGACACCCGCCGGCAGCAGCATGAGCAGGCCGAGGCCAGCAGCCAGTCTCTGGAAGAGCTGCAGGCAGACCTGACACTGCTGCACGAGATGATGGCATTTGCCGGTGAGGAGGGCCAGAGCCATGTTTGACCGCACCCAGGAGGCCCGGGACCGGGCTGCCCGTTTTGGGAAAACGCTGGATGAGCTGTGTGACCGCCTTGCCCCCTGGCCGGAGGAAGCCGCCGCGGTGCGGGAACTGCGGGAGGCTTACCGGCGCAAAAGTGCCGACTTTTTTGCCGATACCCACACCTTCAGTCTGGCGGTGATCGGGCAGGTCAAGGCCGGCAAGTCCACCTTTTTGAACACCCTGCTGTTCGGCGGCCGCGGGCTGCTGCCCCAGGCGGCCAGCCCCAAGACCGCCGTGCTGACCCGCCTGGAATATGCCCCTGAACCCAGCCTGACGGTGGAATACTACACCGAACAGGACTGGGAGCTGCTGCGTCGGGCCGCCGCGGTACCGCTGGAAAGCCCTGCGGCCCGGGGAGCCCGGGACATCCTGCGCGCTGCCGAAGGGCGGGAGGAAGAGCGTGCCCGGTGTGCGGCGCTGGGCACGCAGGTCTTTTCCTGCCCCGGGGAGGACGCGCTGGCTGACCTGTTGGAAGACACCGCCGGAGGGCGGGGGCCGCTGGCACCGTTTGTCAAAAGCGTGACGCTGGCCCTCTGCCGGGAGGAACTGCGGGGCGTTTCGGTGGTGGACACACCGGGACTGAACGACCCGGTCCTCTCCCGTTCCCAGCGCACCCGGGAATTTCTGGAGGTGTGCGACGCCGCCTTCTTCCTCAGCCACAGCGGGTATTTTCTGGATGAGACCGACCTGGCCCTGCTTTCGGCCCAGCTGCCGCAGAAAGGTGTCAAGCAGCTCTTGCTGGTGGGCAGCCGCTTTGACGGTGCCCTGGCCGATGTCCGTGCCGCCGAGGGGCCGGTCTCCGCACAGGAGGTGCGCCGCCGTCTGGGGACTCGGGCCGCACAAAAGCTGGACGAGATACTGCGGGCCCTGCAGCGCCGGGGCGCGCCTGCACCGGTGCTGGAAGTGATCCGCGGCTGCCGGACGCCGATTTTTGTTTCCGCCATGACGCAGCGCATGGCGGAAAAAGACCCCGCCGATTTTACCGAAACCGAGCGGGCGGTGGCCGCCTGCCTGTTTGACGGTCCGCCTGACCGGGAGGAGCTGCGCCGCATCGGCGGCATGGAGCAGGCCCGCCAACAGTTTGAGCGGTTTGCTGCCGAGAAGGACGCCACCCTGGCCCGCAAAGCGGACAGTTTTGCCGCCGTGGCCCAGGCGGAGCTGAAAGACCTGCTTGCCAAGCTGTGCCAGCGGCGGCGTACCCGGGGGCAGGCCCTGCACGCGGCCGAGCAGCAGGCGCTGGACAGGAGCGCCCGTCTGGCGGAGGATACCCGGCGTATCCAGGCCCAGACCGCCCGCCTTTTTGATGCCTATCTGGAACCGCTGGACACCCTGATGCACAACGCCCGCACCGCGTTGGAAAAGATGGGGCAGGCATCCCCCGCCCCGGCCGAGCGCACCGACGTGACCCTGCACAGTCAGGCCCAGACGGTATCGGACACGGTGCTCTGGAAGCCCTGGACCTGGGGGCGGAGCCACAAGGAATACACGGTCCGCCAGACCGCCAGTTCCTACTGGGAAGTGGAGGACACGCTGGATTTTCTGAAAGAATTCCCCCGGGAATTCGGGCTCTTGTGGGAAGGCATCTATACCCCCATGACCGACACCGCCCGCCTGCACAACTGTCTGATGCTGTATGCCCGCAACACCCTGGCCGAAATCGGCACTGACCGTTCCGGTGAGGAGGTGCAGGAGATGGTACGTCGGGCCCTGAGCCACCTGTACACCCCGCGCATGACCCTGGGCACCGAGGCGCTGCGCGCCCGCCTGCAGGCACAGTTTCCCGCCCGGGCCTGCGATGAGGCCGCCCGCACCGCCCTGGAGGAAGGCTGCCGTGCTGCCGCGGCGGAGGCGCTGACCGCCGCCCGCCGGGAACTGGACGATGGCCTGCAGCGGTTCGTGCGCACAGTCCGGGCGGCCCAGGAGGATTTCTGCACCCAGCTGCTGGAACCCGTTGCCGCCCAGCGGCAGCAGGTGGAGACCCAGCTGACGGAGATCCGCCGGGAACAGGCCCGCTGCCAGGAATTTGAGGAGACCGCCCGCCGCTTTACTTGAACTTATGAAAACAGGCCCCGCGCCTTTTGGCGCGGGGCCTGTTTTTGTTCACTGCATCAGGGGTGCATATTCCGCAAAATCCTGGGCCAACATGGGCTTGCCCATTTTGAGGTTTTCGTCCCGGAGGCTTTCCAGGATATGGCGCATGGTCACGGGACCGCCGGTACCCGCCGCCAGGAAAACGGCGTTGAGGGCCACATTCTTGATGCTTCCGCCGGCCAGCTCAAACTGACGGGCCAGATA
>CALXHN010000044.1 GCA_944388105.1 uncultured Gemmiger sp.
GTGCTGCCGCTGCAGGGCACGATCTTGCCGTACCGGGCCCAGACTGCTTCCAGGGTACGGCAGCTGGTGGTGCCCACCGCCACCACCCGATGGCCGTTGGCCCGGGCCTCATTGATGGCAGCCGCAGCAGCCTCATCCACGCAGTACCATTCGGTGTGCATATGGTGGTCCTCGATGGATTCCTCGTTCACCGGGCGGAAAGTCCCCAGGCCCACATGCAGGGTCACTTCCACGATCTTGACGCCCTTGTTTTCGATGGTCTTGAGCAGTTCCGGGGTGAAATGCAGTCCGGCGGTGGGGGCGGCGGCGCTGCCCAGTTCCTTGGCATACACGGTCTGATACTGGCTCTGGTCCTCCAGCTGTTTGGTAATATAAGGCGGCAGGGGCATTTTGCCGAACTCGTCCAGTTTTTCGTACAAGGTCTGGGTATCATAAGTGAAGGTGACCAGCTTGTTGCCGTCGGGCAGGGTCTCGTCCACCACAGCGGTCAGGCTTCCATCACCGAAGCGCAGCTTGGTTCCAGCCTGCATCCGGCGGCCCGGTCGGGCCAGACATTCCCAGGTGTCCCCTTTGGCCTGACGCAGCAGCAGCACTTCGCACACGGCACCAGTGGGCACCTTATCGCCGATGAGGCGGGCGGGCAGCACCTTGGAATTGTTGATGACCAGCACATCCCCTGCGTTCAGGTGGGCAGGCAGGTCATGAAAGATCTCATGCTTGATGGAATCGTCTGCACGGTTCAAAACCATCAGGCGGGCACTGTCCCGCGGGTCGGCGGGTTCCTGGGCAATCAGCTCTTTGGGAAGATCATACCAAAAGTCTTTTTTCAGCATAGTTTTGCATCCTTTTTACGTTGACAATCAGGGGCGGCAATGCTATTATGAACACATGGCGGCGGGCATACATCCACCGCCGGAAACACAGAGGCGCGGGCAACATCAGTATCCGCAGGTTTTCGGCCAGCCAGGCAGCGGCCGCGGAGAAAGGGTTTCCCGCCGAAGGCGATGCACGGCACGCATCGGCCTGGGTCCGCCGCCGAACAGGGACGGAACTGTCATGCCGAAAGGTATGTTGCGCTGTGTTGTATGCAATGTAACATTATATTGCATTTTGTGCCGGTTTTCAAGCCGGTTTTTTTATTGCCCACGGGTAATCGGGAAGCCGCAGACAAACCAAGGCGGAGAGAACCTCTGCCGGATGTACCGCATACAATGGACTGTATGCGGGGCACAGCACGAAAGGAAGGTTTTTCAAGATGAAACAGTACAAAGTTGGCGTTGTAGGTGCCACCGGCATGGTGGGCCAGCGGTTCGTGACCCTGCTGGCACAACACCCCTGGTTCCACATCACCGCGCTGGCGGCTTCCGCCCGTTCGGCCGGAAAGACCTATGAGCAGGCAGTGGGCAGCCGCTGGGCCATGCAGACTCCCATGCCGGACAGCGTCAAGGATATGGTCGTGATGGATGCTTCCGATGTGCAGGCTGTGGCGGCCAAGGTAGACTTCGTCTTCTGCGCCGTGAACATGAAGAAGGATGAGATCAAAGCGCTGGAAGAAGCCTACGCCAAGGCCGAGTGCCCGGTGGTCTCCAACAACAGCGCCCACCGCTTCACCCCCGACGTGCCCATGGTAGTGCCCGAGATCAACGCCGAGCATATCGAGATCATCCCCGCCCAGCGCAAGCGCCTGGGCACCAAGCGCGGCTTCATCGCGGTAAAGTCCAACTGCAGCCTGCAGAGCTATGTGCCCGCTCTGCATCCTCTGCGCGGGTACGGCATCACCAAGTGCCTGGTCTGCACTTATCAGGCCATTTCCGGTGCTGGCAAGACGTTTGAGACCTTCCCGGATATTCTGGATAACGTCATCCCCTACATCGGCGGCGAGGAAGAAAAGAGCGAGCAGGAGCCCCTGAAGCTGTGGGGCCACATTGAAGGCGACCGCATCGTGTCCGCCGATGGTCCCTCCTTTACCGCCCAGTGCCTGCGGGTGCCGGTTTCCGACGGCCATGTGGGTGCAGTTTTCGTGAGCTTCGAGCACAAGCCCTCCAAGGAGGAGATCCTGTCCGCCTGGGCCGGGTTCCACGGTGCTGCGCAGGACCTGAACCTGCCCAGTGCCCCCAAACAGTTCCTGCATTACTTCGAACAGAACGACCGCCCCCAGCCCAAGCTGGACCGTATGCTGGAAAACGGCATGGCTGTGAGCATCGGCCGCCTGCGGGAGGACACCCAGTACGACTACAAGTTTGTCTGCCTTTCCCACAACACCCTGCGCGGTGCGGCGGGCGGCGCTGTGCTGCTGGCCGAACTGCTGGCCGCCAAGGGCTACCTGGACTGATGCCCTGCCCTTGCCTTTTGTGATCAAGAAGGAGAACCCCTATGAAGAAGCCTGTCTTTACCGGTGCCGGTGTGGCTATCATCACCCCCATGAACCAGGACGGCACAGTCAACTTTGAAGAGCTGGGCCGCATCATCGATAACCAGATTGAGAACGGTACCGACGCTATTATCATCTGCGGTACCACCGGTGAATCCGCCACCCTGACCCATGAGGAACACGTGGCCTGCATCCGCTACGCTGTGGAGCACACCGCTCACCGTGTTCCGGTGGTGGCGGGCACCGGCTCCAACCACACCGATTACGCCATCACCCTCTCCCATGAGGCGGAAAAGGCCGGTGTGGATGCCCTGCTGCTGGTCACCCCCTACTACAACAAGGCCAGTCAGGCCGGTCTGGTGGCGCATTTCACCGCCATCGCCAACTCGGTCTCCCTGCCCTGCATCCTGTACAATGTGCCTTCCCGTACCGGGTGCAACATCCAGCCTGCTACCCTGGCGAAGCTGGCCAAGGTACCCAACATCAATGCCGTGAAGGAAGCCAGCGGCAACATCTCCCAAGTGGCGGAAGTGGCCGCTTTGTGCGGGGATGAGCTGAACATCTATTCCGGCAACGATGACCAGATTGTGCCCATTCTTTCTTTGGGCGGCAAGGGCGTGATCAGCGTGCTGTCCAACGTGGCGCCTCGTCAGGCACACGACATCTGTCAGGCCTGGTTTGACGGCAAGCCCGCCGAAAGCCTTCGCCTGCAGCTGGAGGCTCTGGACCTGTGCCATGCCCTGTTTGCCGATGTGAACCCTATCCCGGTCAAGTGGGCTATGAACCGTCTGGGATGGGCCGCCGGTCCTCTGCGCCTGCCTTTGTGCCAGCCCGATGAGGCCGTGCAGCAGCGCCTGGAAGTTGCCATGAAACAATATGGTCTTCTGAAAGACTGAATCTGAGCCACAGGGCCCGCTGTGTTCCGCCGTGCAGGCGGGCCGCCGCGGGCCCTGTGTGTCTTTTTCTGCAATTTTTTTCTGCAATTTAATAAAGGAAGTGGATTGTACAATGACTGATCTGATCATTCAGGGCATCGGCGGCCGCATGGGCCACGCCCTGCTGGAAAAAATTGCCGCCCGTGACGACTGCCGCGTGGTGGCCGGTGTGGACCAGAAGGCCGGAGATGTGAACGGGATTCCCGTATACGCTTCGGTGAACGATCTGCCCGCCGACGTCAAGGGCGTTCTCATCGACTTTACCTCCCCCGCTGGAGCGGTGTCCGCCGCCGAGTACGGTGCCGAGCATGGGATTCCCTGCGTCATCTGCTCCACCGGTTTGAGCAAGGAGCAGGAGGCCCGACTGGAAGCAGCCAGCGAAAAGGTGGCGGTCTTCCGCAGTGCCAACATGTCGGTGGGCATCAATGTGCTCATTGAACTGTGCAAGCGGGCGGTCACCCTGTTTGATGGCGAATTTGACATTGAGATCGTGGAAAAGCATCACCACAACAAACTGGATGCTCCCAGCGGCACTGCCCTGATGATTGCGGACGCCATCAACGCCCAGGCCGGCGGTAAGTACGAATATGTGTATGACCGCCACCAGGTGCGCCAGAAGCGCGGTGTTCAGGAACTGGGCATCAGCTCGGTACGCGGCGGCGGTATCGTAGGCGACCACGACGTGCTGTTCTGCGGTGCCGAGGAAGTGGTGACCCTGAGTCACGTAGCCCAGAGCCGCGGCGTCTTTGCGGACGGCGCCATCCAGGCTGCTTTGTTCCTGAACGACCGAGCCCCCGGATACTACACCATGAGCGACATGCTGCAAGGAAAACTGTCATGCGTATAAAGAAAACGTCTCTGGCTGCCGGACTGCTGGCAGCGGTGATGATTGTATCTCTGACAGGCTGCGGAGCAGACAAGACCGAGGAAGCCTCTGCTTCCCTGGCGGCTGCCGCGCAGAGCACGCCCTCTCCTACGCCGGAGCCCACACCGGAACCCACCCCTACAGTGAACACAGTGCGCTTTTCCGCCAGCGGCGACAACCTGATCCACGAGGGACTGTACAATCAGGCCCGACGCCGTGCCCAGGAGCAAGGCAGGGACGGGTATGATTTCACCTTTGCCTATGAGAATCTGCGGGACTTTTATGCCGGATACGATGTAAACTGGCTCAACCAGGAGACCTTGGTTAACGATGCCTTTGATCCTTCCGGCTATCCCCTGTTCTCCACCCCCACCGGCATCACGGATGCTTTGTATGACATCGGGTTCCGGGTGTTCAGCACCTCCAACAACCACAGTTATGACAAGGGGGCCCAGGGGATCGAATCCTCCATGGCGCACTGGGCTTCCATGCCCGACGATGTGGTGACCGCCGGGTTCTATCCTCTGACCGAAGAAGCCGAAGCCCAATCGGATGGGCTCAGCTACCAGACGGTCAACGGGATCACCATAGGGTATCTTTCCTACACCGAGTACACCAACGGCATTCCTACCCCTTCGGATGCCGAACACGGGGTTGTATACCTGGATGATACCGACACCATCTCCGCCCAGATGGCTGAAATGCGCCCCAACTGCGATGTACTGGTAGTCAGCTGTCACTGGGGTGTGGAGGGAAGTCACGATGTTACCGAAGCTCAGCGCCAGAAAGCCCAATGGCTGGCCGACCAGGGAGCGGACCTGATTATCGGCACACACCCCCATGTCACCCAGACCGCTGAATGGCTGACTGCCGCGGATGGCCGCCCGGTGTTCGTGGCCTATTCTTTGGGAAATTTCATCAGTGCCCAATCCTCCCCCGACAACATGATTGGTGCCATCCTGAGTGTCAGCTTTGAAAAGACCATCCAGCCCGACGGCAGCAGTACCACGGTGGTAAAGGAACCGCAGCTGATTCCCACCGTGACCCAGTATGAAAACGGATATGCGGACATCCGGGTGTATCTTTTCCGGGATTACACCGATGAACTGGGAGCAGCCCACGGCAACTTTGCCCTGAGCCGGGACTACATACAACAGGTACTGGAAACCAGTATTGACCCCACATTTTTGGTATTGGAGTAAACGGGCTTGGCCCGGATCGCAGAAAGGATCTGAGGAATCATGTATGGCGTAAGCAAAATCAGCAGTGAGCAAAACATCATGCTCACCACCTTTCCCGGAGCACAGTACAGCGCCCAAAGTCTGGCAGAACACCTGGATGTTTTCGCCAAAGCGGGCATCGTGGTGGATATGATCTGCCAGAGCGCTCCCCGGGGCAGCGAGGTGGATTTCAGTTTTACCACCAGCTACGACAACTTCACCGCTGTGATGGTGGCCCTTCCTGACGCCGTCAAGAGCAAGCCCCCCCTGATTTCCGGCGGTTACAGCAAGATCAATCTTTTTGGCGAAGAGATGGTCACCAGCTGCGGCGTGGCTGCCCGGGCATTGCAGGCTCTGGCCCAGGTCAGCGTGGAAGTGGTGCTCATCACCACCAGTGACCTGGACATCTCGCTGCTGGTCCGCCAGCAGGATGAGGATGTGGCCCTGGACGCTCTGCGCAAAGCCTTTGCCCTGTAAAGCCAAAAAAGTCCCGTCGGGTCTGTGTTGGATGCACAGACTCCCCGGCGGGGCTTTTCTATTTTCTATGGGTAGGAATCAGGATTTCGGTTGGACCTCCTCTTCCCGGATTTTGGGGAAGCGAGTAAATGCCTTGGAGGCAAACACCGGCATGTACAGAACTGCGTACACCACCAGCATGATGAGCACATCCGACCAGGGGATCACCTGGTTGCTGATCTCGGTAGAGTTGGTATACACCACGATCAGGTTGTTGTTGAAGTAGTGCAGCAAAACCGGCACCCAGATGTTGTTGGTCTTGAGGTACGCCCAGGCGAAGAAGACCCCCAGTGCCACACAACCGATGATCTGGCTGGTCAGGCTTTGCAGGGAGGTTTCGGGACTGTAATAGAACAGGTTCAGCGGCAGATGCCACAGCCCCCACATAACGCCCAGTACCAGTACCCCCAACCGGGGACCGAATTTCTGCTGCAGACGGGGCTGCAGGTAGTACCGCCAGCCGTATTCCTCCCCGAAAAAGGCCGTAAAGCTGAAGAAGAAGTTGGGAATCAGGATCACCAGCAGCACCCATGGTGCGGGCGTGGCCCAGTACGCCAGATACTCTCCCAGCTGTCCGGAAGGAATTACCGACAGAAACACAGAGGCCGTACGCAGCAGGATAAAAAGCAATACATACAAAAGGGCTTTTGCCCCGCCGTGCCAGCACAAGCCGCTGGCTTGACGGACCGACTTTTTCTCGGTGAGCAGAAAGATCCAGGCCGGGATACAGCCGATGACAATGATATAATTGCAGATAACGGACCAGTTCATGGCAGGTGCCGCTATGGCACCGATACAACATCCTACCATAACCAGGGTCAATGCCAGAAACATCCCATAAAAACGACGGGTCAGACCTGACATCCCCCGACGGGTCCACAGCAGCGCCACCATGGCGCCCGCCGCCGGGTAAAACATTTGGGCATTGGGGAAGGCATCCGTGCCCCAGCCGTTTCGCTGGCAGATTCCCAGGGGAATGCCCATCAGATAGGGCATTCCAAAAGCAATCAGGAAAAAGATCAGCATTTCCTTGCGGGTATACTCTTTAGTTGTTTGCTGCATGTAAAGCACTCCTTTTCTCGTTTTTCAGGGATAGGGGTTCAGCCTTTGTGGGCAGTGGTACAGTCTTATTCGGGATCTTCCTTTTCTTGGTCCAGGGTGTCCCGGCGCCTGTAATACAACCAGGCCCCCACCTGCAGGACGACAAAGGTCAGGACGAATGTAAACACACCACCGATAGCGGCTCCCGGCCAGTAGCGCCACTGCCACCAATCCTGACGGCTGTTGCGCACCAAAGTAAACGCAATAACAGCGGCCCCGGCCAGCACCGACCACAGGGCATTGGTCTTGGCGTTGGGTTTGACATCAAAGGAAGTCCAGATGCCGTTGCGCAGGTATTCCTCCAGACCATAGACGCACATGAGCATAAAGATGACCCACTCGGCCATGTACTGTTCCAGGGGCACATCCGCCACCGCCTGCACGATGATGGCAATGAGCAGGGCCGCCCAGGCTCCCCAGAATCCCCGGCTGTTGATGGCCAGCAATTTCTGGGTCTGCATTTCATCCAGTTTGTTCTGCATATGAAACGGATTCCTCATTCTTCTTCCTCCCAGAACAATTCGTCCAGTGTTTTGTCCAGTACCCGGCAGATGGCCCGACACAGCCGGATGGTAGGGTTATACTCCCCTTTTTCAATGGCGTTGATGGTCTGGCGGGTGGCTCCCACCGCCTGGGCCAGCTGTGCCTGGGTCATGTCTTTTTGTGCCCGGGCGGCCTTCAGCTTCAGATTCTTGGCCATAGGCAGCTGCCTCCTTCCCGTCCTTGGCCGTTCTTGCTTTCTTACAAAGGCAGTATAGCATTCACTTGTCATTTTGTCAACTATATTTTACTTTTTGTCGGGTGTATTTTAGTTTTGCATTGCGTGAGAAGTGCCCTTGTGGTATCATACAGACAAAGACTGTTCAAAGGGATGAGAATACGCATGCAATATGGATTTCTCCGCTGTGCGGCGGTCAGCCCGACTTTGCGGGTGGCCGACTGTGCATATAATGCCCAGGCTGTAATCGAAGCCATGCAGCAAGCCGAAGGCAACGGCGTACGGCTGCTTTGCCTGCCGGAGCTGTGCCTCACCGGCTACACCTGCAGCGACCTGTTTTTGCAGCAGACTCTGTATGAAGGGGCGGAAAAGGCCCTGGTGCAGATTCTGGAAGCCAGCCGCGGCCTGAACATGGTGGTTCTGGTGGGGCTGCCGGTCCAGGTGGGCGGCAAGCTGTACAACTGCGCGGCGGTTCTCTGCGACGGACAACTGCTTGGGGTGGTGCCCAAAACACATCTGCCCAACTATGCGGAATTCTACGAAAAACGCCACTTTGTACCCGGTCCCCGGACTGCGCGCACCATTGTACTGGCCGGACAGGAAGTACCTTTTGGTACCGACCTGCTGTTTGCCTGCCGTCAGATGCCGGACTTTGTGCTGGGTGTGGAGGTATGCGAGGACCTGTGGGCGCCTGTGCCCCCCAGCTGCCGCCATGCGTTGGCAGGTGCCACGGTGATCGCAAACCTTTCGGCCAGCGATGAGACAGTGGGCAAGGCCGCTTACCGCCGGGATTTGGTCTGCGGGCAGAGCGCTCGCCTGCTTTGCAGTTATTTGTATGCTGATGCCGGACACGGGGAAAGTACCACCGACATGACCTTTGCCGCCCACAACCTGATCGCGGAGAACGGGGCTCTGCTGGCCCAGGCCGAGCCGTTCGGTGAGGGCAAAGCCATGTCTGAGATTGACGTGGGCCGTATGCGTCAAGAGCGTCTTCGCAACACCACCTTTGAGCCCGAAGACACCGGTTACACCACCGTCTGCTTTGATCTGACCTTGACAGATACGCCGCTGAGCCGCGCCTTCTCCCCCACCCCCTTTGTGCCGGACAGCACTGATGCCCGCAGCGAACGGTGTGAGCTGATCCTGCGCATCCAGGCAGAAGGGCTGGCCAAACGCATGGAACACACCCATGCCGCCTGCGGTGTCATCGGCATTTCCGGCGGGCTGGATTCCTGTCTGGCACTGCTGGCCGCCGTCCGGGCCTGCAAGGTGCTGGGCCGCAGCCCCAAGGACATCGTGGCCATCACCATGCCTTGCTTTGGCACCACCCAGCGCACCCGTTCCAATGCAGAAATCCTGTGTGATGCCCTGGGAGTGCAGTTCCGGGAGATCAACATCACCAACACGGTACAAAGTCATTTTGCGGACATAGGCCAGGACGACAAGACCTACGATGTCACCTTTGAGAACTGTCAGGCCCGGGTGCGTACACTGGAACTGATGGATTACGCCAACAAAAACGGCGGCTTCGTCATCGGCACCGGCGATCTGAGCGAGCTGGCCCTGGGCTGGGCCACCTACAACGGCGACCACATGAGCATGTACGGTGTGAATGCCGGAATTCCCAAGACGCTGGTCCGGCATATCGTGCGATATGTGGCGGATTCCTGCACCAGCGAGGAACTGCGGGATGTGCTGCTGGATATTCTGGATACCCCGGTGAGCCCGGAATTGCTGCCTGCCGCCGAGGACGGAACCATCGCCCAGCAGACAGAAAAGCTGGTGGGCCCTTATGAGCTGCACGATTTCTACCTGTACTATGTGCTGCGCTGTGGCTTCGGTCCGGCCAAGATCTATCATATCGCCCAGGCCGCCTTTGCGGGTAAATACACTTCCGACGTACTGCTGTACTGGCTGCGCAACTTCTATCGCCGGTTCTTTGCCCAACAGTTCAAGCGCAGTTGTCTGCCCGACGGGCCGAAGGTAGGCTCGGTCACCCTGTCTCCCCGTGGTGACTGGCGTATGCCCAGCGATGCCTGCAACACCTTATGGATGCGGGAACTGGAAACACTGCAATAATTTTTTCTGTACAAACAACGCACCCCCGGATGTGGTCCGTTCTGGACCGGGCCATCCGGGGGTGTGTTTATTTAAGGCATGCGGCGCAGTTCTGTGTCGAGACTTTCATAGGTATACAGTGTATTGAGCACCGAAAGCAATTCCTTCTTGCTCAGGCGAGGCGGCAGCCCCAGGCGGGAGAGCAAGATCCGGCGGCGTTCGGCACTGTTGGCAGTGCCGGAGATTCCCCACTCATACAGGTCCGTGTAGGTGATGGGTCGGGAATTTTCCGGCATCGCATCCTGAGTATCGGGCGCCGAGGCCAGGGCGGTCTGCAGCGCCTGCAGAATCAGTTCATCCCGGATGCCTTCCACCCCCAAAAGTCCTTCCTTGCCGGACTCAGCTTTGCGGCTCTCCTTGCCGGGGATGGCCGGCACATAGGCCTGCCGCACATAGGCAGCCCCGGCCAGGTTGGTGACAAAATGGCGGATCTTGAAGCCGGCGGCATCGGAATCGGTGAGCACGATCAGGCCGCGGGCCCGGGCGGTCTGCTTGAAGAGCTTCTGTCGGGCCTTGTCCTTGAAGATGGCAAAGCCGTCAGTGGTCAGAATCAAGGTGTCCACCAGATTGGTCAGGCGGGCGGCATCGTAGCGTCCCTCCACAATCACAGCGGGTCGGATGGTCAGCTTCATGCGCGCCTCCCGGAACCGTACAGGCCCAATTCACACAAGGCCTTCTGCAAAAGGAGATCCGGCGGCAAGCGGCTGCCCTTCAGGTCGGTGTCCAACTTTTGCAGCACCCGCAGGCTCTGCTCCAGCCGGGTGCGGTCATACCGCATGGCTGCCTGCTCGGCGTTGCCCAGACGATAATTCCATTTGCCGGTGTAGCCGAAATCCTTGGCCATGTCCCCCAGCTGGCGGCGGCTCTTTTTGGTCAGAAACGCCCGGTACACATCCAGATAGTTGCCGATAAGGGCACCGGTGATCAGCACCGGGTCGTTCTGCAGTTCCAACAGGGTTTGCAGCTTTTCCAGTGCCTGACGGGTGCGCCCAGCGGATACCAGTTTGACCATATCAAAGGTATCGGCGTCCAGGGTAACGGTGCCCAGCCGCTGGATCATCTCGGTGGTGATGGTGCCGTAGTTAGCCAGAGCCGCCAATTTGTCGATCTCGCTGTGTAAAAGGAACTGATCTTCCCCGCAGCGATCCAACAACATGCTTTCGGCGCCAGGAGCGAACTGTGCCCCCAGTTCCTTGGCCCAGGCACGGGCCATCTCCTGCAGCGCCGCACGGTTGGGCTTGGCAATCTGCACGCAGTATCCGATCTTCTCACAGGCAGAGATCAGCTTCTGTTCCCGCTTACCCGGGCGCAGCTTACCGTACTTTTCCTCCATCACGCTGGTCAGGATAAAGACGGCGTTCTCCGTATCCGCCAGGGTATCGCAGAATTCCTGCAGGTCTTTGTCCGAATAGGCCGAAGGCCGTACCAACGGCATCAGCACCAGACGCTTGCCGCCGAAGAAGGAGATAGTCCCTGCCGCCAGCACGATTTCCTCCACACTGGGGGTGGGACCGTCCAGCACGGTGGTTTCGGGGTCGTCTTCCGCCAAGGCCTTTTCCACCTTGGCAGCAGCGCTGCGGACCAGTGCCTCATCCCCGGCATAGAAATAAAAGACCGAGCATCCGGCTTTCAGCTGTTTTTTGAGTTCGTTTTCACTGTACAGCAATTGCCTTGCCCTCCTCAAACAGAATACTCTTTCCAGGGCGGATTGCCGCCGTGGGTTCTTCACCCGCATACACGCGCGGGCCGGTCCATTCCGCCAACCATCGCGGCGAAATTGTATTGGTCATGATCATATCCGCCGAAATGCAATCAGGCAGACTGCCTGCTGCACAAAACAGATCCACCCGGATCTGAGTGCCGGGATCCGGCTGTCCGGAGGCGGCCGCCACCCGGTAGTTTCCGACCTGCACGATACACAGTGTTCCGGCGTAGGAGCAGAAGCAGTCCACATGTACCTCATCGGAAAAGGCTATTGATACCGACGGGCTTTTCAGCCGGGACAGTTCCACCACCTGGCCGGCATCGGAAAAGTCCAGCGGCTGAGGCTCCTGACGCAGGTCGAACACCGCACACCATTCCGGGTCACCATTTTCTGCCAGACAGTCCCGTACGGCGTTGAGATTGGCTGCCCCACCGCGAAACAGAACCACCGCCTGTCCATCCCGGATCAGCACCGTGCAGGCATTACCGGCAGTACCCACCATCAGAACGCGGAGCACCCCCGCCTGCATCACCGTCCCCATAACAACCGCCAGAACCAGGCAGGCTGCGGCTGACGGCAGATACCAGACAAACTTCCGCTTTGCCCAGAACACCACCCCCATCACAGCCAGCACGCACCAGACAAACAGGGTATACCGGCGGGGCAGATACAGCTTTGCCAAAGGCAGCTGTGCGCACCAGTGCACGAGGCCATACATCCAGGACAGCCAGACCGAAAGGGCCAGACTGAGCAGATGATGCAGCGGTCCCAGCCCAGGCAGTACCGCCGCCAGCAGAACCAAAAGGCCCAGCGTCAAGGCAGGGCGCAGCATCCAGACGGTAAGCAGATTGGCGGGGATCGCCGCCCCACCTGCCGAAAGGCCATGTGCCAACAACACAGGCAAAGTAGCCAGAGAGGCCAGCGCTGCCGTCTCCACCGTTTCCACAACGCGAAACAGACTTTCGATACTGCGTTGGCGCCACGCCGCAACAGCCTTCTTTTCCTGTTTTGGCAGGAATTTCTGCCGCTGCCAACGGGCCAGCACAGCACCAAGCTGTACTCCCAGCACACCGCAGAAGGACAGCTGAAATCCCATATCGCAGGGGGCGTAGGCATTGGGCAGACCGATGAGCACCGCCGCCAGTCCCAGAGAGGTGAGCAGATCGGGCGGCTGCAGCAGCGCATATCCCAGCAGGGTAATCAGATAAATGATGCCCGCCCGCAGTACAGAAACCGGAAGGCCTGTCAATGCAATATAGAAGATGGTCAGGGTCCCCTGGACCATGAGATAGGGCCGGAAGAAACGCCAGCGGGTACCACCGACCGAAAAGAGCCCACACAGCAAGGCAAGGTGCAAGCCGGAAATGGCCAGCAAATGGGAGACCCCGGCGGTGCGGAAATCTTCCTCCACCGTCTGGGAAAGGCGGCTTTTGTCCCCCAGAAGCATGGCGGCTTCCATGCCGCCCAACTCATTGGGGAGCCAAATACACAACTTGTGGGACAACGCCTGCCGCAGCCGGTACAGCCGGAAAATCCAGGCGCCGGAGGGTTCCAGGGATACATATTCTCCCGCATATTCCGCTTCCAGATACACCCCGTCCGCATACCAGCTTTGCCGGTACTTGTCGGACAGGATTTCCTGCAGTGTGAAGGTTGCCTCAAACCGGTCTCCCGGTTCGGACGCCGGGAAGGCGCTGCAGCTGACCTTGATGTTGCAGGGCGTTCCGTCCAGTTCCGTCAGGCGAAGCGTTCCTCGCAGACTGCCGTCCTGATAAGAAGCTTCGGCATCCGTCTGCACCACCACCTGGGCCCTGACAGTCTGTCCGGCCAGGTTTATCTGAGGAGCAACAATCAAAAGTTGGAACAGCAGTGCCCATCCACTTCCTGCCAACACCCCCAGAAAAATGGGCGTCGCGATAATTGGAGCCCCCTTACGCAGGCGGAGCAAAATCCACGCAAGAACCACAAAAGCCGCCGTCAGCAGCACAGCCAACGGCGGCAGACACACTGCGGCCAGCTCTGCCAGTGCAAAGGCAAAACCAAAGCCAGCCAGCGTGCGTGTCATGATGGATCAGTGAAAGAACAGCGGCAGCGGCGCCAGGAAGGTGATATCAGTCCGCTTGGCGGCATCGCCTTCCGCCAGAGCTGCACAGCATCCCACAATGGTACCGGTGCTCTTGGCAGCCAGGGTTTCCAGCGCATGCAGGCTGCCGCCGGTGGAGATCACGTCATCCACAATCAGGATGCGCTTGCCGTTCATATAGTCAATGTCCTTGCGGTCAATGACCAGCACCTGCTTGCCGGCGGTGGTGATGGATTCATCCTCGATCACCACAGGGTCCTGCATATACAGTTTGGGACCCTTGCGCGCAGGAATCCACTGCTTGCCGCTCTGACGGGCCATCTCGTAAGCCAGGGGAATGCCCTTGGCCTCCGCAGTGAGGATCACATCAAATTCGGGGCACTTTTTCAGCAGTTCGGCAGCGCAGGCCACGGTCAGCTCCACATCGCTGAACATGATGAAGGCAGCAATGTCCATGTGATCGTTGACCTTGCAGATGGGCAGCTCACGGGTCAGGCCCGCCACATGCAGCGTATAGGTTTCAGCCATTTTTTCTTCCTCGTTTCCAGTGAATCAAACAAACATCCGTGGGATTTCCACGATCAGCCCGGAGGCCAGGCAAGGCTGCGGCCCGCCAGCACATGGAAGTGCAGGTGCTTGACGCTCTGACCGCCGTCTTCGCCCACGTTGGACACGATGCGGTAGCCCTTTTCCTCCACGCCGAGGTCACGGCACAGCTTGGCCGCCACCGCGAACACATGCCCCAGCAGCGCGGCGTCGGCCTCGGTCAGAGCCGCGGCGGACGCGATATGCTGTTTGGGGATGATGAGGAAATGCACCGGCGCCTGGGGGTCAATGTCGTAGAAAGCCAGCAGAGTATCATCCTCATACAGCTTGTTGGACGGAATCTCCCCCGCTGCGATCTTGCAGAACAGGCAATCGGCCATGGTATCTCCTCCTTTTCGCAAAAATCAAAGGTACGCTGTCAGTATAGCATATTTACGCGTTCTTTTCCAGTTCCTTTTTCACAATGTCCTGCACAGCGTTCAGGGCATCGTCGATCTTGGAAGTATCGCGGATACCGGCCATGGCAAAGTCGGGCTTGCCGCCGCCGTTGCCGCCGGCGATGGCCGCGATCTGCTTGACCAGCACACCGGCCTTCAGGCCCTTGGCCTGGGCCTGCTTGCCCACGCCCACCGCCAGGGTGGTCTTTTCGCCCTGGGTGCCGATGAGGGCGCCCACAGCGTCGGGAGCCTTGTCGCGCAGCTTGTCCATCATGTTGCGCAGGGTGTCCGGGCTGGTGCCGTTGAGGAACATGGTGACGATGCGCACGCCCTCCACAATAGCAGCGGACTCGAACATGCCTTCAATCTGGGTGGAAGCCAGCTGCGCCTTGGCAATATCCAGCTGCTTGCCGGTTTCCTTGAGCTCGGCGCTCATGGCCTCGGCACGGGCGGGCACGTCCTTGATGTTGTTGGCCTTCAGAGCGACAGCGGTGCGGGTCAGCTCCTCGGTGCGCTCGTCCAGCAGAGCCAGCACGCCGTAAGCGGTGGTGGCTTCAATGCGGCGGATGCCGGCAGCCACGCTGCTCTCGGACAGGATCTTGAAGCAGCCGATCTCGGCGGTGTTGTGCACATGGGTACCGCCGCAGAACTCCACGCTCCAGTTACCGGCGTCCACCACGCGGACGATCTCGCCGTACTTTTCGCCGAACAGAGCCATGGCGCCCATCTTCTTGGCTTCCTCAATGGGCAGGTTGTTCACGGTGACGGGGATGGCGGCGTAGATCTTTTCATTGACACGGCGCTCCACTTCGGCCAGTTCTTCCGGGGTGACCGCGCTGAAATGGGTGAAGTCGAAGCGGGTGATGTGGTCGTCCTGGTAGCTGCCGGCCTGGTGCACATGGTCGCCCAGCACTTCCCGCAGAGCTTTCTGCATCAGGTGGGTGGCGGTGTGGTTGCGGCAGATGGCGGCGCGGCGGCCGGTATCCACGCTGGCGTTCACCTCATCGCCCACATGAATGGTGCCGTCCAGCAGGGTGCAGGTGTGCACGAAGTAGCCCTTCGGAGTCTTCTTCACGCCCACCACCTTCAGGTTGGCATCCTTGCAGGACAGATAACCGGTATCGGCCACCTGGCCGCCCATCTCGGCGTAGAAGGGAGTGTGGTCCAGTACGACCAGAACGCCCTCGCGGGGATCAGAATCATCAGAAGCCACGGCATCGCAGATCTCTTCGCCGTCGGACAGAGCCACCACGGTGGCGGATTCATTCAGGGTATCGTAGCCGTCAAAGACGGTGGCCTCGGCGCTCAGCTCACCGAACAGGTCGGCGGCCCAGCCGGAGATATCCTTGGACAGGCGCTCGGCGCGGGCACGTTCCCGCTGCTTGGTCATCTCCACATGGAAGGCATCCTCATCCACCTGGATGCCCGCTTCGGCGGCAATCTCCTTGGTCAGGTCCAGGGGGAAGCCGAAGGTATCATTGAGCTTGAAGGCGTCCGCGCCGGAGAGCACGGTTTCATTCTTGCTCTTCAAGTCGTCCAGCATGCCGTTGAGGATGTTCAGGCCGGCGTCGATGGTGCGGGAGAAGCGCTCTTCCTCGGTGCCGATGACCTTCTTGATATACTCCTCATGCTCACGCAGTTCGGGGTAACCGGCTTCGCTGGAGACGATGACCGTCTCCACCAGATCGGTCAGGAAGGGGCCCTGGATGCCCAGCATACGGCCATGACGGGCCGCGCGGCGCAGCAGGCGGCGGAAGACGTAGCCGCGGCCTTCGTTGGAAGGCAGGATGCCGTCGGACGCCATGAAGGTGGTGGAACGGATATGGTCGGTGATGACGCGGATGGAGATATCGTCCTTCTCGTTCTCGCCGTATTTCTTGCCGGACAGGCGCTCCACATGGTGCAGCACAGAGGCGACGGTGTCCACCTCGAACAGGTTGCCCACATCCTGCATCACGCAGGCCAGACGCTCCAGGCCCATGCCGGTATCAATGTTGGGCTTGGGCAGGCGCTCATAATGGCCCTTGCCGTCGGAGTCGAACTGGCTGAACACCAGGTTCCAGATCTCCATGTAGCGGTCGCAGTCGCAGCCGACTTTGCAGGTGGGCTTGCCGCAGCCGTGCTCGGGGCCGCGGTCATAATAAATCTCGGAGCAGGGGCCGCAGGGACCGGAGCCATGCTCCCAGAAGTTGTCTTCCTTGCCGAAACGGACCATGTGGTCTTCGGGCACGCC
>CALXHN010000045.1 GCA_944388105.1 uncultured Gemmiger sp.
TCCCGGATGGTCTGCGGTTTCTGATCCAGCCAATGTTTCGTATTCATGGGGTATGCGCTCCTGTCTGTACCAGTCAGACGGCGGGGTTCCTCCCGCCGTAGGAAAAATGCAAGGAAAAATCAGTCCGGATCGTGATCCGGCAGCGGGGTCTCGCCGCCGGTCTCCGGGTCCAGGCCCCGGGCGGTCAGGCCCGCGCCCACCGCCTGCTTGAGCAGGGCGGCGAACACAGCCATGACCGGCACGCCGATGACCATACCCGCAATGCCGAACATGCCGCCGCCCACAATGATGGCGACCAGCACCCACAGACCGGAAATGCCGGTGGCACCGCCCAGGATGCGGGGTGCGATGAAGTTGCCGTCGATCTGCTGGATGACCAGGATCAGGATGCAGAAGATGACCGCCTGCAGCGGCTCACCGCTGAGCAGAAGCAGCAGTGCACTGGGCACCGCGCCGATGTACGGGCCGGCAATGGGGATGATGTTGGTCACCGCCACCAGCACCGCGATCATGGGGGCATAGTTCAGGCGCAGGATGAGCATAGCCACAAAGGTCTCACATCCCACCAGCAGGGCGTCCAGCAGCTGGCCGCCGATGTAACTGCTGAAGGTGCGGTTGGCCAGCTGGAACACCGACAGCACACTGGCCGCCGCCCGGGGCGGGAACAGCGCCCGCAGCAGGGCCCGACAGGCCCGGAGCAGGGGCTCCTTTTCCGCCAGCAGATAGATGCTGGCCGCCAGAGCCACCACAAAGTTCAGCACCTGGCCCGCCGCCTGACCGGCGGCACCGGCCACAGCAGGCATGCTGTTCTTGATGAATTCCTGGATGGTGTCACCGGAGTTTTCCACAAATTCGGTGAGTTTCTGGGTGATGGAGGCATCCACATTCACGTCCGCCATAAGACCTTCCAGAGTCACGGTGGCGTTTTCCAGGTAGCCGGGAAGGGCGTTGGCAAAGGTGGCGATGCTCTGGAACAGCTGGGGCACCACCAGCCCCACCAACGCCGCCACCACTGCCAGGAAGGACAGGTAGGCCAGCACAATGGCCGGACCGCGCTTGCCCCGGCAGAGTTTTTCGGCGTAAAAGCGGGTGGGGATATCCAGCACATAGGCCAGCACGATGCCCCCCGCAAAGGGAGAAAGCGCGCCCAAAAACGCCATGACGCCCCCGGCCGCGTTGGGCAGGGCGTTCACCACCAGCCAGATCAGCGCAGCGGCCGTGATCAGATGCAGCCAGTCCCGGGTGGTGGAAGGGACACGGTCAAGCCAGTTTTTCATCAGTTCCTCCTTAGGAAGGCGCATTGTTATGCACCGTATACTTTGATTATTCCATCCATTTTATGCTATAATACCATACGTGTTTATCATACCACAGCCCGACCTGTACAGAAAGAGAGATTTTATGAACATTCTGGTCAGTGCCTGTCTTTTGGGCGCATGCTGCAAATATTCCGGCGGAAACAACCGCTGTTCTGCCCTGCTGGACGCCCTGCGCGCCGGCGGGCACACCGCCGTGCCCGTCTGTCCGGAAATTTACGGCGGCCTGCCCACCCCCCGCCCCCCGGCCGAACGGCAGGGTGACCGGGTGGTGACCCAAGCAGGCACCGACGTGACCGCCCAGTACCGGAAAGGCGCCGAAGAGGCCCTGGCCATGGCCGAACTGAACGGATGCAGGGCGGCTATCCTCAAGGCCAACAGTCCCAGCTGCGGCTGTGGTACCATCTACGACGGCAGTTTTTCCCACCGGAAGGTACCCGGGGACGGCGTGGCCGCCCAGGTGCTGAAGGCGGCCGGGATTGCCGTGTACACCGAAGAAAATTTTCAAGAGCTTTTGCCCGGGGAGGCGCAGCAACAATGAAGGAAGTCAAATACGAACTCGGTCTTGTGCTGGAAGGGGGTGCGGTGCGGGGCATCTACACCGCCGGCGTGCTGGATGTGCTGATGGAAAACGGCCTCAAGGCCGATATGGTCATCGGCACCTCTGCCGGGTGCATCCACGGCTGCAACTATGTGTCCGGTCAGGCAGGGCGCAGCATCCGCTATTACCGCAAATACCGCAATGACCGGCATTTCATGGGGTTCTATTCCCTGCTGACCACCGGGGAGGTGGTGGGCCGCAAGTTCTGCTACGAGGACATCCCTTCCTGGCTGGATCCCTTTGACGAGGAAGCCTTTGAGGCCTCCCCCGTGGATTTCTACACCACCGTGACCAACCTGAACACCGGCAAGGCGGAGCACATCCTGTGCGACAATCTGCGTCTGGACGACAAGATGAACCTGCTGCGGGGCGGGGCCTCCATGCCTTTGTGCTCCCGGCCGGTGGCGTATCACGGCCAGCTGTATCTGGACGGCGGCGTGGCCGACAGCATCCCCTACCGGGCTGCCGGGGAACTGGGCTGTAAGCGCCGTCTGGTGGTGCTGACCCAGCCCGCCGGGTATCTCAAGCAGCCCGCCAACATGCTGCCCTTCCAGGTCATGTACCGCCGCTATCCCCGCTTTGTGCAGGCCATGGCCGACCGCGCCCGGGTGTACAACGCCCAGGTGTGCGAGGTGGAGCAGGCCGCCGGAACCGGCGAGGCCTTCCTCATCCGGCCCAGCAAAGCCCTGAAAGTGGGGCGGATGGAACGGGACATGGACCGCATCAACGCCCAGTATGAGCTGGGCCGTACCGACGCTCTGGCCGCCCTGCCCGCTTTGCACAAGTGGCTGGAAGACTGAGGCATCCGGTTACATAGACGAATCATTTTCCGCATTTTTGGCGCATCTGCCCGTTTTGGGGACAGATGCGCCTTTTTGTGCGGTTTTGCTGCCGGCCGACAGAAATTTGCAAGAATTGCGCAAGGAAGTTCCCATACTTCGGGCAGGGGTCCGGCATATCTTGCCATGGAAAGGGTGGTACAGTAGGAACAGGGCGGCAGCCGGCCGCCGATTCTGTTCCGGGAGGTTCCCTGTCATGACCCGCAAATCTTCCCTGCCATATTCCCGCCGCCGCGCCGCCCGTATCCGGGCAAGACGGCGAAGAGCCGGACGGATTCTGTTCTGCTGTCTGCTGGCCATTCTGGGCACCGTGTGGGCCGTGAGGGCGCCCGGACGGTTCCGGTCCGCCGGGCCGGTTGATGTAGCCATGGAAAGCTCCCCTGCCCCTGCCGCCACCATGACCGGGGACGAGGAGACCCGCCGGCAGGCCATTCTGGCCGACACCGGCGGCACCTGGCCCCAGAGCCTGCGGGAGCTGCTGGAACGTCACCCGGACGCCCTGCCTTTTGTGGAGGGCTACCCCGAACACAAGGACGACGCCCCCGCCGACAGCATCGGGACGGTGGAGGCGGGGAGCTTTCCCCTGCTGCTTCAGTGGGACGCCCGCTGGGGCTATACCCGGTACGGGGACGACCTGCTGGCCGTGACCGGCTGCGGGCCCACCTGCCTGTCCATGGCGGCGGCCGGACTGACCGGGGACGATACCATCACCCCCGCCGCCGTGGCCGCCCGGGCCCAGCGGGACGGATACTGGGTGGACGGGGTGACCAGCTGGGAGCTGATGCGCACCGGCTGCGAAGCCTGGGGCCTGGTGAGCGAGGAGCTGCCCCTGAGCGAAAGTTCCGTCACCGGAGCCCTGTCGGAAGGGCACCCCATCATCTGCAGCGTGCGGCCGGGGGATTTCACCACCACCGGGCATTTCATCCTGCTGGCCGGAACGGAGGAGGACGGCATCCGGGTCAACGACCCCAACAGTCCCCAGAACAGTGACCGGCTTTGGACCTACGATGAGCTGGAACCCCAGATTCGCAACCTGTGGGCATTTTCCGTCCGATAATCGCGCAGACACGATAAAAAGGCCCCGGCGCAGTGCGCCGGGGCCTTTTTATATGGGAATCAGTTGTGCTTGTAGTAGTTGATGAGGCAGCCGTCGGCCAGGATCTGGCGTTCAGCGTCGGTGAGGGCGCCCAGGCGCAGGGTGATGGCCTTGACCTCACCGGAAGGCAGCACCGCATAGCCGAGGATGGTGTCGTCCTTATTCAGCAGGGCTGCCCGCACACCGGGCAGGAAGACGTAGCCGTCCAGGGGCAGGGCGTCCGGGTCGGTGGTCAGGAAGGGCAGCATGCCCCAGTTGATGCAGTTGGAGCGGTACCGTTTGGTGGCGTATTCCAGGGCAAAGTTGGCTGCGCCGCCCAGCACCCGCTGGCAGCTGGCAGCCTGCTCCCGGGCGGAGCCGTCACCGGGCTTGTTGGCAAAGATGGCGGAACCGATGTTGGTGTTGGCCGCATCCACCGTGCAGCCGGCGGCCTTCAGGGCATCGTAGACGGCGGCAATCTCCGCGGGCAGGCTGCCGGCGCGGCGGGCGTCGTCGTCCGCCTTCACCGCCTTGGCGCGGCCCACATAGGCCGGGTCCTTGCGGGAGAGGGTGAATTCCGCCAACCGCAGGGGGTTGGAGCGGAAGGAGGAGGTCTCGCCGGAAGGGATCAGCTCATCGGTGGTGGTGACCGGGTCGGTGATGTGGCTGACGATGCGCAGCAGCAGGTCGTCGGACAGGGCGGGCTGTTCCGGCCAGTCCTTGATATTGGGGCCGAAGCGCAGTTCGTGTTCCGGCTCGGCATGGTTCCAGCCGTTGTACACCCGCTTGTCGTACACGCCCTTGTCGAAGTGATAGGGCGGGGCCACGAAGTCATCGTGGACCACCTCACTGGCGGCAGTCAGCACGCCGCCGGCCGCTGCGGTGGCCGCGATGCTGCGGGCATCCATGAGGGCCACGCCGGAGATCTGGCCTTCCCCGGGCTTGGAGCCTTCCCGGTTGGGGAAGTTGCGGGTGGTGTGACGGATGGAGAACTCCCCGTTGGCGGGGGTGTCGCCGGCGCCGAAGCAGGGGCCGCAGAAGCTTTCCCGGAAGATGCCGCCCGCCGAGACGATATCGGCCACAGCGCCGTTCTTGACCAGCTCCAGGTAGGTGGGCATGCTGTCCGGGTAGGCGCTGAACTTGAACTGGCCGTTGCCGCAGCTCTTGCCCCGCAGGATGTCGGCCACGGCGCACAGGCTTTCGTAGGTGCCGCCGCTGCAGCCCGCCACGATGCCCTGATCCACATGGATCTGGCCGTCCTTGCCGATCTTGCCCACCAGGTCCATATGGACCTTGCCGGACAGCTGCTCGTTGGCACGGTCCTCGGCCTGTTTCAGGATGGTGTAGGGGTCCTCTTTCAGGGCGCGGATGGGATAGGCGTAGCTGGGATGCATGGGCAGGGCGATCATGCACTCGATGGTGGACAGGTCCAGCTCGATGCAGCCGTCGTAATAGGCCACATCCGCCGGGGACAGCTGACGGTAATCGTCGGCGCGGCCCCGGATGGCCAGGTATTCCTCGGTGACCGAGTCGGTCTGCCAGATGCTGGACCAGCAGGTGGTCTCGGTGGTCATGCAGTCGATGGCGTTGCGGCAGTCGGCGGAGAGAGCCGCCACGCCGGGGCCCACAAATTCCATGACCTTGTTCTTCACATACCCGTTGGCATAGGTGGCGCCCACCAGGGCCAGGGCCACGTCGTGGGGGCCCACGCCGGGGTTCAGCTTGCCGGTGAGGTAAACGGCCACCACGCCGGGGCGGGCCATATCATAGGTGCGGCCCACCAGCTGCTTGGCCAGCTCGCCGCCGCCTTCCCCCACCGCCATGGTGCCCAGGGCGCCGTAGCGGGTGTGGGAGTCGGAGCCCAGGATCATCTTGCCGCAGCCGGCCATCATCTCCCGGTTATAGCTGTGGATGACCGCCATGCAGGGAGGCACATAGATGCCGCCGTACTTGTGGGCGGCGGACAGGGCGAACTGGTGGTCGTCCTCATTGATGGTGCCGCCCACGGCGCACAGGCTGTTGTGGCAGTTGGTCAGCACATAAGGCAGGGGGAACTTCTCCATGCCGGACGCCCGGGCCGTCTGGATGATGCCCACATAGGTGATGTCGTGGCTGGTCATGGAGTCGAACTTCAGGCGCAGGTCATTCATGTCCGGCGCGGTGTTGTGGGCTTTCAGGATGCCGTAGGCGATGGTGCCTTCGGCGGCCTTCTCCTTGGTGATGCCGGCGGGAGCGGTATCGGTCAGTTTGCCGTTGACCAGATACACGCCGTTCTGATGCAGTTTCATGCGTACCTCCGTTTCATAGTTCCGCGGCGGGGCGCGAGGGGGCGCCGGGGCCGCAGTTTTGTGTATTTTCAGGTGGGAACCGGCGGCAAATGGCGCCGCAGGGTCATTTATTTTATAAGCCTGTTCTTTGAGTATACCCATTTTGCCGGCCCTTGTCAACGAATCTTTTTAATGTTTGGCCGGCTAAAGCGGGATGTCAACTTAACAAAATAAAGTCCGCTTTCGGCGTTCGATTTCTTAATTTAAGAAAAAGACTTGACGACAGGCCGGTTATCCTATAAAATTATATTTATCGGCGCTTTTGAGAGGTAAAGCGCTCCACCCGGCATGCCTCGTGCATGCCCGTATAGAGGAGGCGTGAGACGATGTACTATCCCGACGTACCGGCCCTGGAGCCGGAGGACATCCAGCTGTTGTGCGGCGAATATCTGGCCCACAACGCCCACCTTGACCCCCGCGAGGCGGACCGCCTTGGCGTCAAGCGCGGATTGCGCAACCCGGACGGCACCGGCGTACTGGCCGGCATCACCAACGTGTCCAACGTTGTGGGCTACGACAAGCAGCCCGACGGCACGGTCAAACCCATTCCCGGGCGGCTGATCTACCGCGGCATCGACATCGATACCCTGGTGGCCGAGGCCGACGCCCACGACCGGTTCATGTTTGAGGAAGCGGTGTGGCTGCTGCTGTTCGGCAGTCTGCCCACCCCCGAGCAGTTTGCCCGGTTCCGCAAACTGCTGGAGACCCACCGGGAACTGCCCCGGGGCTTTGCGGACGACATGATCCTCAACTCCCCCTCCCCCAACATCATGAACAAGATCGCCCGCAGCGTGCTGGCCATGTACAGCTATGACGAACACGCCGAGGACACCTCTTTGCCCAACATCCTGCGCCAGAGCATCAACCTGATCGCCGAGATGCCCACCATGATGGTCAACGCCTACCAGATCAAGCGCCGGGTGTATGACCGCAGCAGCATGTATTTCCACCTGCCCACCCCGGGCCAGAGCACGGCGGAACATATCCTGTCCACCTACCGGGCGGACCAGAAGTTCACCCACGAGGAAGCCCGCCTGCTGGACCTGTGCCTGCTGGTCCACGCCGACCACGGCGGCGGCAACTGCTCCACCTTCACCTGCCGCGTGCTGTCCAGCTCCGGCACCGACACCTACGCGGCCATCTCGGCGGCCATCGGCGCCCTGAAGGGCCCCAAGCACGGCAGCGCCAACCTGAAGGTCATGCAGCAGCTGGACTACATTCTGGAAAACGTGGAGAACCCCAAGGACGACGGCGAAGTGCGGGAATTCCTGCGCAAGATCATGCGCAAGGAAGCCGGGGACGGCAGCGGCCTGATCTACGGCATGGGCCACGCGGTGTACACCCTCAGCGATCCCCGCGCCCAGATCCTCAAGACCCACGCCCGACGTCTGGCCTACGCCAAGGGCTTTGATGAGGAGTACGAGATGCTGTGCAGCATTGAACGGCTGGCCCCCGAGATCTTTGCGGAGGAACACCCCAGCGGCAAGCGGGTGTGTGCCAACGTGGACCTGTTCAGCGGGCTGATCTACCGCATGCTGGGCATCAGCAACGACCTGTTCACCCCCCTGTTCGCCATTGCCCGTGTCCCGGGCTGGTGTGCCCACCGGGTGGAGGAAGTGGAGTTTGCCAACCGCATCATCCGCCCCGCCTACAAGTATGTGGGCCATGCCCAGGAGTACGTCCCCCTGGACGAACGGTAACCTTTGTACACAAAAAAGCCGCCCCGGCCGGGGCGGCTTTTTTCTTTTTTAATTCAAGAAAGGGTCAGGCGATATACCCGCCGCTGCGCAGAAGGAAGATCCACAAGGTGAGGGTCAGGGCGGACAGCAGGGTGGTGACCACCGTGACGCTGGCGCTGAGCACCCCTTCGTGGCCCATGTTTTTGGCCATGATGTAGCTGGTGGGGGTGGTGGGGCTGCCCAGCATGATGAGCAGGGCGATGAGCTGTTCGTCCCGGAAGCCCAGCCGCACCGCCAAAGGCAGGAAGACAGCGCACAGGATGCCCACCTTGCACACCGAGGCAAGGAGGGTGGGAACGATCTTGCGCACCGCCCGGGCTCCTTCAAAAGAAGCACCGATGGACAAAAGGGCCAGGGGGCTGGTGAGGGAGGCCAGACTGTCAAAGGTCTTGCTGACCAGGGTGGGCAGTTCAAAGGGCAGCAGGCTGAGCACCGCTCCCGCCGCAATGCCGATGAGGATGGGGTTGGTCACCACCCCTTTGAGCACCGCTCCCGGGCGCAGGGTCCCCTGGCGGGTGGGGTTTTCCACCGTGAGGATGGTCACCGCGAAGATGTTGAACAGGGGCACGCTGCCCAGGATCATCAGCGGGGCGGAACCGGCATTGCCGTAGATGTTCTGGATGAAGGCCACCCCCAGGATGGCCGCGCTGCTGCGGTAGCAGGCCTGGACGAACTCCCCTACCAGGGATTTGTCCCGCAGAAAGCGGTGGGCCAGAGCCCAGATGACCAGGATGGACAGGATGGTGACGCCGAAGCAGAAGGCCACATATCTGCCGTCGAAATCATGGACCAGGTCCACTGAAGCCATATCGCAGAGGAGCATGACGGGCAGGGTGACCTTGAACACCAGTTTGTCGGCGGCGGTACAGAAGGCCGGGGGCAGAAACCCCAGGCGGCGCAGCCCCCAGCCGATGGCCATGACCAGGAACACCGGCAGGGTGGCGTTGATGCTGAAGACAAGATTTTCCATAATAAAGCCCTTCTTTGGTTGGCATGATCCTGCTTTATCCTAGCACAACCGGGGCGCGGGGGCAAGGGCAGACTTGCAAGGGCGGGCGGTTTCTGCTATGATGAAGCGGAGAATGCCCGCAGCCGTTGCGGGGCCATGTGTAAATTGAGGAGGATGTTTGTTCCATGAGTGAAGAAAAGAAACAGACGCCGCAGAAGCCCGATTATTCCCAGGGCATCTACGACGCCATGACCCTGGGCAAGCCCCGGGTTCTGGTGCTGGGTATCCAGCATATGTTTGCCATGTTCGGCGCAACGGTCCTGGTGCCCCTGATCACCGGCCTGAGCGTTTCCACCACCCTGCTGTGTGCCGGTCTGGGCACGCTGCTGTTCCACCTGATCACCGGCGGCAAGGTCCCCGCCTTCCTGGGGTCCTCCTTCGCCTATCTGGGCGGCTTTGCCATCGTGGCCCCCATGCTGCTGGATGAAAACGGCCAGCAGATCATCCCCAACACCGAAATGCTGCCCTATGCCTGCGCCGGTGTGGCCCTAAGCGGTCTGGTATATGTGCTGTTCAGCCTGCTGATCTCGGTGTTCGGCATCCGCCGCATCATGAAGCTCTTCCCGCCCGTGGTCACCGGCCCCATCATCATTGCCATCGGCCTGATCCTGGCGCCTTCTGCCATCACCAACTGCGAGACCAACTGGCTGCTGGCCTTTGTGGCCCTGGGCACCGTCATCGTCTGCAACATCTGGGGCAAGGGCATGGTCAAGATCCTGCCCATCCTGCTGGGTGTCATCGTGTCCTATGTGGTGGCTCTGGTCACCGGCGCGGTGGACTTTTCCAGCGTGGCCGACGCCGCCTGGTTCGGCATTCCGGTGCATCCCCAGTCCATGGGTCTGTTCGCCATTGACGGCAGCCCCGAATTCATCAGCGCTGTGCTGACCATCGTGCCCATCGCCCTGGCCACCATGATGGAGCACATCGGCGACATCGCTTCCATCAGCGCCACCGCCGGCAAGAACTTCATCCGTGACCCCGGCCTGAACCGCACCCTGCTGGGTGACGGTTTGGCCACCAGCATGGCCGGCCTGCTGGGCGGCCCCGCCAACACCACCTACGGTGAAAACACCGGCGTGCTGGCCCTGACCAAGATCTACGATCCCCTGGTCATCCGCATTGCCGCCGTATTTGCCATCGTGCTCAGCTTCAGCCCCAAGTTTGACGCCATCATCAACTCCATCCCCGCCGGCATCATCGGCGGCATCAGCTTCGTGCTGTACGGCATGATCTCCGCCATCGGCGTGCGCAACGTGGTGGAAAACCAGGTGGACTTCACCAACTCCCGCAACCTGATCATCGCCGCTGTCATCCTGGTCTGCGCCCTGGGCTTCAACTCGGTGGGCGGTCTGACCTTCATGGTGGCCGGTGTGTCCATCAACCTGTCCGGTCTGGCCATCGCCGCCATCGCCGGCATCCTGCTCAACGCCCTGCTGCCCGGAAACACCTACGAGTTCGACGACGGCACCGGCACCGGCGAGGGCGCCAGCCTGCGCGTCTGATCCTATCTTTTTTCCAAAGGAGGCGGGTTCCATGCCCAGTCAGCTTTCCGCAGCCGACTTTCTTTCCCTGCGCATGCAGTACAAAAACACCCAGACGGAGGAGGAATGGCCCGCCGCCATCGAGCATGACTTTGCAGACGGGCGGATGGTGGACCACTACTTTGTGGTGCCCGCCCCCTCCCTGCTGGAAGATCCGGCGGTGAAAGACCTGGGGGAAGTGGTGGGACTGCTGTTCCTGCAGCAGCCCGACGGCGCCCCCTGGCAGGTACTCCTCCATGAGACTTCCATGGTCCGGGATGTGACCTTTGAGATGCCGGAGGAGGAATTCCGCCGTCTGCTGGAAAACAACCATCTGATCCTGCCCGGGGAACCGGGCTTCCAGATGCCGTGACAAACCCAAAACAGGCCCTGCCGAAAAGGCAGGGCCTGTTTTTTGCGGGTGCAGCGGTCAATAGATGGCTTCCTCCCGCCACTTCATCAGGCGGCGCACGGTGTCGTCGTCCTCCACCCAGCCGTCCTCCCCGGGACGGGCGCCGGGGGCATAGCTCTGCATCACCCCGGGGCTGCTGCCGTTCAGGAAGGCTTTGGCCGCCTTCTGGCGGCAGGGCAGGGTCCGGCGCAGGTACTCGTCATACCGCGGGGTGTGGGGCGGGGCGGGGGCATGGGGGTCCGGCTGTGCCCCCCGCAGGTCGGTGGCATGGCAGACGGTCACAGGGCCGCAGAAAGAAAAAATCATGGGGCGGTCACATCCTTTCACCCTTCAGTATCTCCCCCGCCGGGAATCTTATCCTCTGTCCAAGGGCGCCAAAATGTGGTATACTGGGGCAAGACATCAAATGAAAGGAACCCTTTGCATGGACATCAAACTGAACCAGGTCATCTTCCATCTGCTGGACTCGGGAGCATCCGAACCGGTGCTGTCCGACCGCCCCATGGACATGGACGCCAACCTGTACGAATACTTCACCCTCTGCCTGGAAAAGGCCTTTGCCAGCGACGACGGCAAAAACTGCCGGTTCCTGCCCGATTCCGCCTTTTTGCAGGAGATGCAGCAGAACCAGGATTTTATCGATCTGTCCCGCCGCATTGCGGGGGTGGTTTTTGACCAGATGCTCCAGTACCCGGACATTCCTTCCGGCGACCTGGCCATTGTGGATTTCAGCGTGCAGGGGGTGCCCTATTACGGGGTGCTCAAGCTGAACTACCGCCCCGGCTACACCCATGTGACCAACGTCATGGGCAACGGCCAGTGCAGCACCATCGCCCCCCAGCGGACCATTCTGCCGGGTAACCCCAAGGCCGACGAGGCCGCCCTCATCGACCGGGCCAACCTGACCATCCGGCTGATCGAAAAGCGGTACACCATGGACGACAAGAAGGACTTTTACCTGTCCACCCGGGTGTTCAGCTGCACCCAGGCTTTGCCGGAAAAAGAAAAGCTGAAGGCCGTTTGTGAGACCGCTGTGGCCGCCGTGCAGGCCGCCTACCCCGAAGCCGCCGAGCTGGAGGACGTGCCTCCCTTTGACGGCGGCACCGAGACGGCGGTGGAGCTGATGGTGCGCAACCAAGCGGTGGAGAACACCATTGCGGTGGAGGACGTGCGTGCCCGCATTGAGGAGCAGTATCCCCTGGCCGCCCCCGCCTTTGACGAGGCCCTGGCCGAGACCGGGGTGACCCCCACCGACCGGGTGACCGTCTCCCCTGCCCGGATGAAGCGGCTGGAAAGCCGCAGCTTCAAGACCGAGCGGGGCATCGAGATCAAGATCCCTGCCGAGCTGTGCAACAGCGACGAGGCGGTGGAGTTCATCCACAGCGCCGGGGGCGGGCTGTCCATCCTGATCAAGGACGTTCTTGTGTGAAGCGCATTGCACCATCCGGGGTTTTGTGTTAAAATAAATTCATTTCTTAGTTCCATTTTTCAGGGGGGAAATCATATGAAAGTCAACAAGCATTACGCAGAGCTGGAAGAGAGCTACCTGTTCAGCACCATCGCCCACAAGGTGGCGGACTACCAGGCCGCTCATCCCGACAAGGACATCATCCGGCTGGGCATCGGCGACGTGACCCTGCCTCTGGCCAAGAGCGTGGTCAAGGCCCTGCACGAGGCCAGCGAGGAACAGGGACACAAGGAGACCTTCCACGGCTACATTCCCAGCGAGCAGGGATATCCCTTCCTGCGGGAAGCCATCCAGAAATACTACGCCGGCCGCGGCGTGGCGCTGGACACCGCCGAGATCTTCATCTCCGACGGCGCCAAGAGCGACCTGGGCAACCTGCTGGACCTGTTTGACGTGGACAACACCGTGCTGGTGCCCGACCCCGTCTACCCCGTCTATGTGGATGACAACGTCATGGCCGGCCGCCGCATCGCCTACATGCCCGCCAACGCGGACAACGGCTTCCTGCCCATGCCCAGCGATTCCCTGAAGGGGGACATCGTCTACCTGTGCAGCCCCAACAACCCCACCGGCGCCACCTACACCGTGGACCAGCTGAAGGTCTGGGTGGACTGGGCCAAGGCCAACAACGCCGTCATCCTGTTTGACGCCGCCTACGAGTGCTTTGTCAGCGAGCCCGGTCTGGCCCGCAGCATCTTTGAGGTGGAGGGCGCCAAGGAGTGCGCCATCGAGGTGTGCAGCTTCTCCAAGATCGCCGGCTTCACCGGCACCCGCTGCGGCTACACCGTGGTGCCCCAGGCCCTGGAACGGGAAGGCATGAGCCTGAACAAGATGTGGCTGCGCCGCCAGACCACCAAGTTCAACGGCGTTGCCTACATCGTGCAGCGGGCGGCGGCCGCCGTCTTCACCGAGGAAGGCATGAAGGAGATCCAGGAGAACCTGGACTACTACCGCCGCAACGCCGCCGTCATCGGCGCAGCGCTGGACAAGGCCGGTGTGTGGTACTGCGGCGGCAAGAACAGCCCCTACATCTGGCTGAAGTGCCCCGGCAACATGGGCAGCTGGCAGTTCTTTGACTGGCTGCTGGAGACCGCCGGTGTGGTGGGTACCCCCGGCGAGGGCTTCGGCGCCTGCGGCGAAGGATATTTCCGCCTGACCGCTTTCGGCGACGCCGACCGCACCAAGGAAGCCGCCGACCGGATTCTGGCGGCCATCAAGACGCTTCCGTCCGGCTGCTGAACCACCGCTTTGCGGCCTTTCGGCAACACCGGTTCAACCTTTTTCATCACATATAAACGGGGAGGGACCGTTATGCAGCCCAGCGAAGAGATCATGAAATTCCTGAAAGACAACCCTACCTTCTATCTGGCCACGGTGGACGGATATCTGCCGCGGGTGCGGCCCATGGGCTTTGCCATGTGGTACAAGGACCACCTGTGTCTGGCCATCGGCAAGCACAAGGCTGCCTACAAACAGTTGCTGGACAACACCAATCTGGAAATCTGCGCCGCCAATGACCGCGGCGAGTGGATGCGGATCCAGGGCACCGCCAACTTTGACAACAGCCCCGAAGCCCAGGAGGCGGCCTTCAAGACCGCCCCGCAGCTGGAGGACATCTACAACGACGAGAGCGGCCTGAAGCTGGGTATCGTCTATCTGGACCATATCTCGGCCAAGCTGTTCTCCATGTCCGGCACCGTCAAGGACATTCTCAGCTACTGAGTTTTTCGTTGATTTCCCCGTCCTTTGCAAAAAGGGCGGGGATTTTTTTGATTTACGCGTGACTTTTCGCCCCGGTTTGGCGTCTGGATGGATGAAGGGCCCAACAAAGGAGGAAACCAACTTGCACACTGTCAATGACCAAGAGCTGCTGGCGCTGCTCTGCCGTGACCCTCAGACCGGGCTGGCCGCCGTGCTGGACAACTACGGCGCCATGATCCACGGCATCGTGCGGCGGGTGCTGCCGGACGCCGCCCAGGATGCGGAGGAATGTGTGGCCGACGTGCTGGTGGCGGTCTGGCGCCATGCGCCGGACCTGCAAAGGGAAGCCGGTAGCCTGAAAGGCTGGCTGTGCGTCACCGCCCGCAACACCGCCATCACCCGCTGGCGTGCCTTGCGCCGCAAGGGCACGGTCCCCCTGGACGAAGCCATCGCCGGGGACTGGCTGCTGACACCCCAGCCCACCGAGGCCGAGGAGCGCATCCAGGCTCTGGTGCTGGAACTGGAGGAACCGGACCGCACCATCTTTCTGCGGCGGTACTACCTGCTGGAACCGGCCCGGGAGATCGCCCGGGTGCTGCATATGACCGAACACAACGTCAACGTGCGCTTATCCCGCGGGCGCGCCAAGCTGCGCCGGAGATTCACCGAAAGCGAAACGGAGGAAACCCGCCATGCGTAAATCTGAACATCCTGATTCCGTGGCCGCCCGCCTGAGCGAGATGCCGGTGGGGCAGGCACCCCTGCGCGCCGACCAGCGCGACCGCATCCTGGCCATGGCCTGCGAGAAGGCCGGCCTGGACCCCCTGCAGACCGAGGAGGAGCCCGATACCGCCCCGGCGGTGTACAAGGCTCCCCGCCGTCCCCTGCGCAAAGCAGGCGTCCTGGCGGCGGCCGTGGCCGCTGTGTGCGCCCTGTCCCTGGGGGTGGCAGCGGTGGGCCCCGCCCTGCTGCAGCTGGGCCGCGGCGAAATCGACTTTTTTAATAATGCCCCCGACCCCGCCACCGCGGAAAATGCCCTGGATGCCCCCCACGGCAGCTTTTCCACCGCCGCCGAGGCCATGGCCGACCACACCGTGACCATCGGCCAGACATCCGAAAGCAACGGCCTTTCCATGACGCTGGAAAGCGTTTCCATGGACACCGCCGCCATGAACCTGTTCCTGACCATCCGCAAGGACAACCTGATCCCCGACCTGCTGGACCGTCCGGGGGGCAGCGACTATTTCGGCCAGAGCGACCTGAGCGCCCTGCTGGGCTGGATGCCCACCTTTGGCGGCGATGCAGGCCAGGGGCCCCTCATCAACGGTCAGGCGGTCTGTTCGGCCAGCTACCAGGTGCAGGACTTCTACCGGGTGGACGACAACACCCTGCAGGTCTGGGTGCACTACAGCCTCACCGGCCTGCCGGAAGGCGACACCCTGACCGTTGATCTGGACGAATGCTACAACGCCCTGGGCGTGGACGGAAGCTGGTCCTTCACCTTCACCCTGGACGCCGCCCAGGTGCGGGACCAGAGCCTGAGTGCCCAACCCGGCATCTACGATATGGGGCAGACCTACACCGCAGACCTGGAAGGCAAGGTGGTTCTGGACGCGCCCCTGCGCCTGCGGCGTCTGGCCTTCGGCCCGGTGGGCGGCGTGATGGTGGTGGACTGCGGGGATGACCCGGCCATGCTGGAACCGGACAACGCCACCGTGACCGGCAGCACTGCGGGATTGTTCCCCGGTTTGCTTCTGATCAGCGACAACACCGGCAAGGAACTGTACACCATCCATACGCAGGGGTATTATACCTCCAGCGAACCTGCCGTCTACGACGTCACCCCGCCGGCAGACGGCGCCACCGAACTGACCCTGACCCCCGTGGTGCACAAGGGGGAATATGATCCCCAGGAACGCACCCTGACCACCGAGGAGATGAAGCAGGGCGTGACCGTGGCCACCACCGATGTGAGCGGCTTCACCGTGCGCAACTACAAAGTGGAGAACGGCTCCATCAGCTACGAGCTGGTCCCCTACGGGCTGTCCAGCCCCACCGAGATCATTCCCGACGATGATGATCTGGTGACCATGATCAACGGCCACAGTGCCATGTCCAGCGCCACCGCCGACCCCAGGACCGGCGTGTGGAGCTGCCGCCTGGACTATTACGCCGCCACCGACGAGGAACTGGAATCCATTGCCACCTGGCGCTATTACTTTGAACCCGGCTACGAGGCGGATACTGCCCACAGCCTGACCCTGCCCCTGAGCGCCCAAAACTGAGAAGAGAATTTTCTGCCCGGGATTCCGGGCATACGAAAAGCCGCCGCCCTGCATCACGCGGGACGGCGGCTTTTTGCATAAAAACCCAGCAGTCTGGTTTTATTTCCAAATATTGACAAATCTTCCAAAATATCGTATACTATCCACAAGAAGTTGCGGCCG
>CALXHN010000046.1 GCA_944388105.1 uncultured Gemmiger sp.
TCCCGTGCTGCCTGCAGCAGGATATCGGCACAGTGGTCATTGTCCGCCTGCAGTTCCATCACTTGCAGCACATCCCCCTGCTGACAGAAAAGGCCATATCCCCGATGATTGGAAACAATGGTCATCCCTTTTTGGTACAGCCGGGTCACCATCTCTGCAACAGTCGTTTCCGGCAGGGTGATGCAGGCGGGTTGATACCGCATGCGGGCATCGATCAGGCGGCGCACCGTCATATTATCAAATTCCGCCACAGCGCGCAGATTGTGTTCGATGGGTTTTCGTACCACACGCAGCGGAAAGGCATTCTTGAAATCCAATTGTTTCAGGGCCTGCCCTGCATGAGGGGATTCCGGAACGGTGACGGCAAAGTCATATCCGCCCGCCGCGTAAGCCCGCAGGCATGTATCCAAAAGATGGCTCATCAGCCCCCGGCCACGCAGCTCTGGACGGGTCAGCATCCCGCAGAACCAGACCCCCCTTCGGTGTCCGCATTCCACCGGAACAGCTCCCAGCAGGGCCGCCGGAATGCCGGGTTCTCCATCCGTTCCGGCTCGTTCCAGGACCAGAACATTATCCAATCCGGCCATATTCCGGAGCCACGATCTGGCTTCCTGCATATCGGTGCCAAAGGATTGTGCGCGCAAATCTGCCAACGTATCCACATCCTGTGCAGTGGCTTTGCGTAAAACAGCGGCCATTCCATACGCCCCCTCTCCCGCCGGTTTTCAGGCCATTACAGCACGTCCGCCAGCTTGGAAAGCACTTCGGCGTGGATATCTTCCACACTGCGCATGGTCTTGACACCATTTTCTTCCTTGGTACAGACAATGCGCCGCCATCCCAGTTTCCGGGCACAGTATTCAGCCGCCGCACGTGACCGGGCCAGATACTCCGCATCCTTTTCCTGGATGTCCATCTTGTTTTTGTCTCCGTGGTAGCGCTCGGCAATCAGTTTCTGAGAAATATCCACGTCTACAGACAGGTATACCACCGCATCCGGCGCCGGAATGCCCATCTTTTTATATTCAAAATCGAACAGCCATTCCAGGAAACCATCCCAGTGCATGGGCGGCAGTTTGGAACACTGGTGCACAGCATTGCTCGTGGTATACCGGTCCGAAATGACCAGTCCGCCGCGGCGGTAGAAATCGCCCCAGTTGGTCTTGTAGCTGGCAAACCGGTCCACCGCATAGAAGGTGGAGGAAGCAAATGCATTGACATCATCCGGTTTTTGGCCAAACTTGCCGGACAGGTACATCTTTACCAGCGCAGAAGAATCGCTTTCATAATCCGGAAAAGTGATCTGCCGCAGTTCCTGCCCGCGGTCACGCAGAGTCTTGCACAGCAGGTCGGTCTGCGTGCCTTTGCCGGAACCATCCAGCCCTTCAAAGATGATCAGTTTACCCATGGTTGAGTACCTTCTCTTTCATTTCGGAGTATTTCTGCCGCACCTGCGCCTGTCGGCCGCAGCACATGCGGCCCTCGGGACAGGGACCGGTCAGACAGCGCGGCCCTGCTGCCGCAAAAATATGCGGTGCCAACGGCAGAACCAGCTCCAGCATCCTGTCTGCCACAGCACGGATTTCCCATTGTGCCCGTTCGCAGCAGCGCAGCTGGAAAAAGTTGATCAGGCTGCGGCAGTTCATGGTCATTACCATTTTTGTCTCGCAGGCATTGGGTAATACAAACCGGGCATCCTCATTTGCCTTTTTGGACGCCTTGGCACGGGCAGCCTTCTCATCCAGCCCCTCCGCCATAAAGGTTTTGGTGTGGGCGTCCTCCAGGGTTCTGACCAGTTCCAGATACCGGCGGGCATCCTCGTTCATGGAATCAATAAACTGCGCCTTCGCCTCCGGAATGGCTTCGATCTCCGGCGGAATAACATAGCGGAAATCTTCCAGGCGAACATACCGCTGACTCTGCACGCTGAAAGAAGCGATGCGATGGCGGGTGACCTGTGCCAGGAACGTGCGGCTGACCCCTTCGATGCCAAATGTGAAGGAGGCATGCTCAATGGGGCTGGCATGGCCCACATCATTCAGCCGCTGCAGAAAAGCGGCTGTTTTTTCCGGCGTCAGGCCGTCCAGCAATGTCTCAATATGAGCATCGGAATAGCAAAGTTTGGCCGCTGCGGCCACCGTTTTTTCCGGGTCGTTGGTATGTGCGATCAGGTTGACCAGCATGGTGCATCTCCCCCATTTATTCCTTGGATATTTTTGTGAGCGGCGCATAATTGGCCATCGTCTTTTTAACCCCCACACGGTCGAACTGAATCTCTACAATGCAGTCTCCCGCCACAGGGGTGACTTTGAGAACCTTGCCGCGGCCAAAAACCTTATGGTCCACAAAATCACCGGGTTCAAAGCCCACCGCCTTCTTTTTGGATGCAGAGGGCTGGTCCAGCAAGGTAGAAGAACCGGCTCCGGCAGGCGCCGCAGAACGGGAAGAACCGTATCCGGCTCCGAATCCGCTTGCGGGAACCGTATGATGACCGATCCCGCGGGGACTTTCATGGCCTCCGGTGGCTGCAAAACCACTGCGGAAACCGCCGCCGGAGGCATACCGGCTGCCAAAGCCGGCATTGTACTCGTTGTTCAGGTAGCCGCGGGATGTGCCGGAGTATCCGCTGCGGCCGCCGGGTACGTTGGCGGAATACGTGCCGTATCCGGCTCCGAATCCGCTCCCCATGGCGGCAAGCTCAGGACTCTGGGTTTCCTCCAGCAACTCGGGATCAATCTCATTCAGGAACTCCGACGGCGGATTGCGCCGGGTCTGTCCGAAGATCATCCGGCTGCGGGAAGAAGAAAGATACAGTTCCTTCTTTGCCCGCGTAATGCCCACATAGCAAAGACGCCGTTCTTCCTCCATGTCCTCCTCGTTATAACGGGCCAGGTCTCCGGGAAAAACACCATCCTCCATGCCGATGATAAAGACATACGGAAATTCCAAGCCCTTGGCACTGTGCAGGGTCATCAGCGTAACCGAGTCGGCATCTTCGTCATAGGAATCGATATCAGCAATCAGGGCTACTTCTTCCAGGAATCCGGACAGCGTTGCATCCTCCCCGTTCTGGTCTGCATAGGTCTTGACCGAGTTGACCAACTGACCCAGGTTTTCCAGACGGGTCTCCCCTTCTTCCTTCTGGGCTTTCAGCATGGCTTCATATCCGGTTTTACGGATCACCTCGCCTACAAACTCATCCAAAGGCAGAGTGACGGACAAATCGCACAAGGTACGGTACATATCATAGAACGCTCCCAGCGCGGAAGCGGCGCGGGCCAGTGCAGGATAGGTAGACGCCTCAGAGATGATCTGCAGCATGGGCACCCCGCGGGAGGCCGCCAGTTCGGCGATCTTATCCACTGTGGTGGCACCGATCTTGCGGGCCGGTTCGTTGATGATCCGGCGCAGCCGTACATCATCCCGGGGGTTGACCACAATAGCCAGATAAGAGTTGATATCCTTGACTTCCTTACGGTCAAAGAAGCGCTGGCCGCCCACAATGCGGTACGGAATACCAGACCGGGCAAAATAAGCTTCCACAGGGCTGGACTGGGCATTCATCCGATACAGCACCGCATGATCCCGCAAGCTGGCGCCGCTGCGCAGATTCTGTCCAATGATATCGGCAATGTGACTGGCTTCGTCCTGCTCGCTGGACGCCGTATAATGATGGATTTTGGCCCCGGTACCGTTTTCGGTCCAAAGGGTCTTGCCCTTACGGCCGTTGTTGTTCTTAATAACGCTGTTTGCCGCGTTCAGGATGTTGGAAGTGGAGCGATAATTCTGCTCAAGACGAATGGTCCTGGCCCCGGAAAACACCTTTTCAAAGTTCAGAATGTTTTCGATGGTAGCACCGCGGAATTTATAGATGGACTGATCGTCGTCGCCAACTACGCAGACATTGTTTGTTCCGCCCGCCAGTAGCCGGACGAGATGGAACTGCGCCACGCTGGTATCCTGGTATTCGTCCACCACGATATAGCGGAACTTGTTCTGATAGTATTCCCGCGCCTCCGCGTCCTTCTTCAGCATCTGCACGGTGTGGAAGATCAGGTCATCAAAATCCATGGCGCCTGCCGTCTTCAGACGTTCGGCGTAGGTGGTATAGATCTTGCTGACCAGCGCCGCCTTTGTATCCTTGGGCGGTTCGGAAGCCACATCCCTGGCTGAAAGCAGTTTGTCCTTGAACGCGCTGATCCGTGCGATTGCCTGCTTCGGGGGCAGGAACTTATCATCGATCATCAGTTCCTTGTAGATTTGTTTGACAACCCGCTGCTGGTCGTCGGAGTCATAAATGGTAAAGCTGGTGGGAAATCCGATGCGCTCGGCATCCCGGCGAAGAATCCGCACACAGGCAGAGTGGAACGTGGAGGCATGTACATCACTGCCCACGGTTTCTCCCAGCATAGCCTTCAGGCGGTCCTTCAGCTCTCCGGCCGCCTTGTTCGTGAAGGTGATGGCCAGCACATTCCAGGGACGGGCCGGTTCCACCGCCAAAAGTCGGGCCTGGTCGGCGGAAGGATTGCGGCCGCTTTCCATGGTATTGCGCAGATAATCCACATCTTCCTGGGTCACCGGCCGGCAGACCTCCCGGCTGCCGTGGGCTCTGCCGAACCGGATGATATTGGCAATGCGGTTGACCAGCACGGTGGTCTTTCCGGAACCGGCTCCTGCCAAAATCAGCAGTGGACCTTCAGTGGTAAACACCGCTTGGCGCTGAACCGGGTTCAGACGGGTAAAGCAGGATTCGATATACCGATCCCGCAACTGTAGATATTCATTCAAAATGGCGTCAGGCATAGGTGATTTCTTCCTTCGCTCCTGCAGTCTCTTAAAAGATAAAATTCCGATTTTCCAGTATACCACAAATTTTTATTCATGGAAAGGGTCGCGGGGACCCATGATCCGACTTTTCCAGATCTTGGGAGTCGCGTCCCGGAAACCGGCCGACAGGTATTTTCCCATGGACAGACTGGCGGCAGTACCACGTGCCACACAGTTGAGCGGATCAGGCGCAATGGCCACATCCACATGCAGTTCCCCGGCCAGATACCCGGCCAGTCCCCGCAGCATGGAACCACCGCCTGTCAGCAAAATGCCGGTCTTGCCCACGTCTGCTGCCAGTTCCGGCGGGGTATTTTGCAGTACATTATGGGCCGCCGCTGCAATGCGGGCAGCCAGTTCCCGTACCGGTGCATACAGATCGCGGGTGTAGATCAGACGGCGCGCCGGCAGATTTGTCTCCCAGGAATGGCCCCGCACTTCCATCACGCCTTCAAATTCGCTCTGGGAACAGCATGCCACCTGCTTTTTGAGTGCTTCGGCGGTCAAAGGCCCGATGGCGATGCTGAACTTTTCCTGCACATACTGCGCAATGCAATTGTCAAAAGCGTTGCCGGCCACCGGAAGACTGGCAGCCTGGACACGCCCGCCCATGCTGATGACCGCTATGTCAGTGGAGCCGCCGCCGATGTCAATGACCATACAGCCGCGGGGCGTGCGTATATCCAACCCCGCACCAAGGGCAGCCGCCACCGGTTCATCCACCAGATAGACCTGTTTGGCTCCCGCAGCCATCACCGATTCCACCACGGCATCAGCTTCAATACCGGTGATGGCCGCCGGCACGCAAACCGCTACCCGGGGTCGGATCAGGCGGGACGGGCATACCTGGTTGATAAACCGTACGATCAGTTCGTTGGTCATCCTGTGGTCCTGAATCACGCCATCCCGCAGTGGGCGCACAATGTCAATATAGCGGGGGGCGCGCCCTACCATGCGCAGAGCGTCCTCCCCCACCGCGATGACCGTATTGGAACGGGTATCCACCGCACCGACACTGGGCTGGCGGAAAATAACACCCTGCTGTTCGGTAGCAATAATGATGGTGCTTGTTCCTAAATCAATGCCAATATCGTATTGCTTCATTTGCTTTGTTTCTCCTGAGGCTGCTGTTGTTTGGGCACCCGTTTTTCAGGGGGCAACTCCTCTTTGGCGGCAACACTGACCGCAAATACCGAAACTGCGCCGCCCTGCAGCAGGGCCAGCGCACAAGCCGAGACCGTTGAACCGGTGGTGATAATATCATCCACCAGCAAAACACGAGCCCCCGAAAGGTCCGTGCCGGATCGGCAGGCATATGCATCTTTTGTGTTCTGCAATCTTCCGGCCAGATCCAGCCCCTTCTGGGGCTTCATTTCCCGTGTGGTGTGCAACGGGCAGGACAAGGGAATCCCCAAGATCCGGGAAAGTCGTCTGGCCAGCAGATACGGCATCCTTCCGCCTCCGCGTCTTCTCGGCGGGACCGGAACAATCACGGTGTACGGAAGAAGTCCGCCGGGAGCATGGTAAACCGGAGTTCCGGACATATATCCGGACGCTTCGGCCCCAAAAACCATCACTGCCATCATGTCCGCAAATTCCTGTGCATACCAGGGATGGCCGTGCTCTTTGCATCGCAGGATCGCATGGCGCACCCCATCGCTGTAATAAAAGGCACTGGCCGCACCTGAAACGGCATAAAACTCATGTTCCGTATCCGGCAGCCGGGGTGGCTCATGCGTCAGCCGCTTTATTTCCGAAAGACATTCCCGGCAGATACACCCCATAAAGGCATCCTTCGGCAGGACGCGGTCACAGAACGGGCATCGCCGCGGCCAAAGCAGCGCGGCAAGGCGTTCCGGAACCCCCTTCATGATTTATGGCCGACGGCGTCCGCCAGCAGATAGCGCAAACCGCTGTAACGAAGATTTTGGCGCACATTCTGAATCATGGTCTGTACAGTGCATCCTGTTCCGGTAATAATGCACAGCTTGCGCGCACGGGTCACACCCGTATACAAAAGATTGCGGTAACAAAGGCGGGACGGCACATCCGCCGCCGGGATGATCACTGCCGGGAATTCCGAGCCCTGGCTCTTATGGATCGTAACCGCATAAGCCGGTTCCAGTTCCGCCAGCTGATCCGCTCCGTATACATACTTGCGGTCATCCATCAGCACGGTGACGCTGCGGGCCGAGGGATCCACCTCGGTTACGATGCCAAGGTCCCCGTTATAAGCCCCCACGCCGGCCTCTGCCCCTGACCGCTCATAGGGAATGTCATAGTCGTTTTTGATCTGCATGACCTTATCCCCCAAACGCAGCACCCGACCGGTCTGTTCCCAGACAATCTGGGGCTTATCGGGTGAAGGGGGGTTGAGCACCGCCTGCAAGCGGTGATTCAATTCGGTGCTTCCGGTAGGTCCCTTCTTTGTAGGGCACAGTACCTGGATGTCCCGTACCGGGTCCAGCCCATAGGTGCGCGGCAGCCGGTTGGATACCAGATCACACACCAGGCGCTGGCATGCCAGACCATAGGATTCAATCATGAAGAAATCGTCATCACGGCCACCGGCGCGGGGCATTTCCCCATGAACGATGCGGTGAGCGTTCTGGATGATCAGACTTTTTTGTGCCTGACGAAAGATTTCTGTCAGTCGCACAGTCGGCAATATGCCTGCCCGCAGAATCTCACTGAGAATATTGCCGGGGCCAACGCTGGGCAGCTGATCAGCATCTCCCACCATAATAATGCGGCAATGGGGACGCGCTGCCGCCAGCAGCGCCTGAAACAGCTTGACATCCACCATACTCATCTCGTCCAGGATGATAACATCAAAAGGAAGAAGATTTTTTTCGTTGTGGATAAAGCGCACAGTCCCGGTGGAGTAATCCACTTCCAGCAGACGGTGGATCGTGGAGGCGCTATGCCCGGTCAGTTCGCTCAGTCGTTTGGCTGCCCGCCCGGTAGGAGCACAGAGGGCCACCCGGTCATACATTCCCTCGTACAGAGTGAGAATGGCATTGACCGTGGTCGTCTTGCCGGTACCGGGACCACCTGTCAAAACCATCACACGATTGGACAATGCCATGCGGATGGCTTCTTTCTGCAACGGTGCATAGGAAAAGCCCTGGGCCATTTCCAGTACCCGGATATCGTTATCCAAAGTAGGTGGTGCTTCCGTGGGAAAGGTCGAGATTTCCCCAAGGCGTACCGCAATATCTTCCTCCGCACGAAGCAGGTCCGGCAGATAAATGTATTCTGTCCCGTCATAGGTACGGGCACGCAGCTCATCCCCGGACAGCATTTCCCGCAAGTTTTTCTCCACCAAGTCAGGCTGCTGGCGCAGGAACTGAGCGGTAGCATCCACGAGTTTGGTACAAGGCAGGCAAGTGTGACCATTACCGGAGTTATGGCGCAGTGTATACAAAAGGCCAGCCGCAATACGCAGGCGACTGTCCGCCTCTACCTGCAGGGTGTTGGCAATCCCATCCACCTGAGCAAATTTCAGATTCAAGGGCTCACCACACAGCATATACGGGTTCTGGTTCAGCGCCTCCACCGTGTGCGGTCCAAAAGCCCGGTACGCCGATACCGCACATTGGGCCGAAAGGCCGAACCGGGCCATCCAGGCAATAACTTCCCGTACACCATACAGGCGGCGGAATTCATTGGAGATAGCCGTCGCCTTCTGGGGAGTAATGCCTTTGATTTCACACAGACGATCCGGTTCCTCTGCAATGACGGTCAGTGTTTCCGCCCCAAACTTTGCCACAATCTTTTTGGCTGTGGATGACCCGATATACGGCAGAACGCCGCTGGCCAGATAACTTTGGATGGCTGCCGTGTCCTGCGGCAGGGCGGCCTCGCACGTCTCCGCACGGAACTGTTCCCCATAGTTGGGGTGGTTGGTCATCTGCCCATACACCACCACCGACATACCATTGTCAATACTGCCCACATTGCCGGAAACGACCACATCGGTGCCACCGGTGTCCACTTCGAACACCGCGTACCCGGTTTCCGGATTTTCAAAAATCACATGTTCCACAATGCCTTCCAGCTTGAGCAGTTCTCCGGCCATGGCCGTTTCCTCCTTTCTTGGATTTGGGGACAGAATCACCCAATATACCTTTATATTATATCCAACTCCCCCTTTTTTGGCAATGGCATTGGCAGTCCTTTTCAGATAGTCTGCTCCGTTGTTTGGCGTTATATCGCTTTCATCTCCGACCCAGACCCGATCATCAAATCGCCTTCGGCGGCCGGCAATCGAAAACGGTCAGTTCCTGAAGCCGTGCGGAATGATACAAGCCTGCAGGAGCCCCCGCCGGGAGCCACTGTCCTCCCCTAGCCTCATTTTATAAAAGGAGTCCCCGCTGCTCTGTCAGAGGCAGCGGGGACTCCTTGCACCACAATAATAATTAAAGGATGATTTCCATACCGGTTTTCAGCGGCTTAAATCCGCAGGATTCATAAAAGCCCTGGGCCCTGTCGTTGCCGGCCCACACATTCAGCGTCACATTGTAGCAACCATGTTCCCGGGCGTAGGCCAGGACCGCCTCATACAGTGCACGACCAATATGCTGCCCACGGCAAGCTTCATCCACACACAGATCATCAATATACAGAGTTTTCACATCTGTCATGATATTGTTGTTCAGATATTGCTGGAAAATGCAGAAGGCATAACCAAGCAGATAGCCGTTGTCATCCACTGCCACCAGGATGGGGCGCTCATCATCCGCGATGATGGCGGCCAGCTCTTCATCCGTATATTTGCGCCCGCCGTTCTTGAACAGGTCGGGGCGGATGCCGTGATGGACCAGTTCTACCTGCAGAAGCAGGTCATTGATGCGGTCCATATCGCGGGTTTCAGCTCTGCGGATCTTCATGTTTCATGCGCTTCCCTTCTAAATATTTTGCTTGACAAAAAGACTATATATGTAAAATTATACATCCGTTTTCTCATTTTGCAAGTTTTTACCTTTTCATCAAAAAAGCAGGCTCTGCTTTCCCGTAATGCCGATCGGGCATTGTCCGGGCACAGAGCCTGCTCTATGAATGATCCGATAAAAATTACAGGGAGGCGACTGCGGCTTTCAGTTCTTCCACGCGGTCGGTGTTCTCCCACTTGACACCCAGGTCCTCCCGGCCCATATGACCATAGGCCGCCAGTTTGCGGTAAATGGGTTTGCGCAGATCCAGATCGCGGATGATTGCTGCGGGGCGCAGATCAAAGACCTTTTCCACCGCTGCTTCCAGCTTTTCGTCTGCCACCACACCGGTACCGAAGGTATCCACAAAGATGGAAACCGGCTCGGCCACGCCGATGGCATAGGCCAGCTGGACTTCGCACTTGTCGGCCAGACCGGAGGCCACCAGGTTCTTAGCCACCCAGCGGGCTGCATAGGCCGCGGAGCGGTCCACCTTGGAGGGATCCTTGCCGCTGAAAGCGCCGCCGCCATGGCGGGCATAGCCACCATAGGTATCCACGATGATCTTGCGGCCGGTCAGGCCGCTGTCACCCTGAGGACCACCCACCACAAAACGGCCGGTGGGATTGATGAAGTACTTGGTGTTTTCATCCAGCAGATCGGCAGGAATGGTATCCCTGATGACATGCTCCATCACGTCGGCATGGAGCTGCTCCTGACTGACTTCCGGGCTGTGCTGGCTGGAGATGACCACGGTATCCACACGGGCAGGCTTGCCGTCCACATACTCGATGGTGACCTGGCTCTTGCCGTCCGGGCGCAGATATCCCATGGTGCCATCCTTGCGCACCTCGGTCAGACGCTTGGCCAGCTTGTGAGCCAGAGAAATGGGCAGGGGCATCAGTTCGGGGGTCTCATTGCAGGCATAGCCGAACATCATACCCTGGTCACCGGCACCGGCCACCTCATCGTTGGTGCCCAATGCGATGTCCGGGCTCTGGCCGTCGATGCTGGTCATCACACCGCAGGTATCACAGTCAAAGCCATACTTGGCACGGTCATAGCCGATATCCTTGATGACGCCGCGGGCAATACCGGGCAGATCCACATAGCAGGTGGTGGTAATTTCACCCATGATGTGGACCAGACCGGTGGTGCAGGTGGTTTCGCAAGCCACGCGGGCGCCGGGGTCCTGTGCCAGGATAGCGTCCAGGATGGCATCGGAAATCTGGTCACAGATCTTGTCGGGATGCCCCTCGGTAACGGATTCGGACGTGAACAGGAATTTGGACATAGTAAGCTGCCTCCTATTGTAGGAAAATATTGCGGGTCAGAAAGGCAACTTGACGAAAACCATGCAACGCATTCCGTCACGGCGGCAAACACAACAAAAAGCGCGTTTCCCACACACGGCGGGAAACGCGCGCAAACGCTTATCTTCCGGTTTCCCGCAGGACTTGGCACCTTACGCATGCGCAGGTTGCCGGGCTTCACAGGGCCTGTTCCCTCAGCCACTCTTGATAAGTCACCTTATTCTGATGTCGAGGAGTATAATAACACAACACCTGGTAGTTGTCAACGATTTTGCGACAACTTTTTCAGGAATTACGTCAAAGAATCAGCGGCGGCCATGCAGGATCGGAGACAGCGGCTTGTAAATCAGGAAGCAGAGCACCGAATCGAGAAGGCCTTTTACAAAAGTAAAAGGCAGGTTGAACATGACCAGGCAAAACAGCAAGCTGGTGGCATTGGGATTCAGTTCCTGATAGGCCCCCAGAATCAGGTCCATGCCGCCGAACATCTGGGCATACACAGGATAGGTGATGAAGTAGTTGACCGGCACGCTGATCAGCGCCATGACAACAGCACCCACCAGTGCACCAATAGCCGCCATCTTGCGGCTCTTGTGGTACTTGTAAATCAGTCCGGCCGTAACGGTAAAGGCAGCACCCAACAAAAAGTTGCACACCTCGCCGATTCCGCCGGTGGAGCCATGGAAAATCGCCGCCAGAATGTTTTTGACCAGGCAGACTGCCGCACCATACACGGGGCCCAGGCTGAAGGATGCCAGCAATGCCGGCAGTTCCGAAATATCCATCTTGACAAAGAAAGGGATGAACATGGGCAGGCTGAAATCCACCATCATCAGCACAAAGCCGATGGCTGAAAGCATGGCAGTCACAGTGAGTTCACGAATATGCGTTTTGGTTTTCATAAAAATACCTCCCGGCCTTGCGGCCCTAGCAAAATAGTGAAAGCCGGTTGCCACAGCTGTCGGGAGGCTTGTTTTCCTGCCAAGCAAAAGTGCCCTGCCGCAAGGATGCAGCAGGGCACGGAATGCAAGTCAAATAAAGCGAGCTTCCGTTTCTTCCATCCGGACTATACCGTCGGCCTCGGAATTTCACCGAATCAGCGGCTGCCTTGGCAGCCGGTCGCGGGCTTTACCGCCGGTGGGGAATTTCACCCCGCCCTGAAACAGACTTTCTGTGCAACAGTATAGCACAGTTTACAGAGAATGCAAGCAGTTTTTTGTGCTGTCTGTTCCGGCCTTGACACATGCTGTATTTCACGGTATCCTTACCACATACGCAATTGATCGTACACAGGTGCAAATCACCTGTTTTTCTGTCTGTACAGGAGTAACATGCAAAATGGCAATTCGGGAATTCTGGACCCTCTTCATGGGTTTTATCAATACCCATAACGATATTCTCCGTATTCTGCTGACCGCAATTCTGGCCCTGGCTGCCGTATTTGGTACACGTTTGTATCGCAGTCTGATCCAGAGTCTGCGGAAAAAGCTGCTGCGTTTCATGCCGGAATGGCTGCGGATCCTGTACGATGGATTTTACGGCTCACTGGTCTTACTGCTGCGCACCTTTCTGATTTACCTGGCGGTGCTCGCCTTTCCCCTGCCGCTGACGCCCCGGCAAACGGAGCTGTTGGCCGGACCGGTGTTCGGTTCCATCTCCATTGCACTGCTTGGGCTGGGATTCTGGCGCAGTGAAGCTTTGTGCGGTCTCCTGCTGCGCAGCGCCCAGAATCGCCTGGATCTGGAAAGCAACAAGACTATGACCCACTTCTTTGAAAAGATTTATCGGGCCATGGTCGTTGTGATCACCATTCTGGCTATGCTGGAACTGTTCGGCGTACCGGTAGCCGGTCTGATGGCCGGTGCCGGCGTAGCCGGTCTGGCGGTGTCTCTGGCAGCACAATCCACCCTCTCCAATCTGATTGCCGGAATCACCCTGGTCATGGAACGTCCCTTTGGCATCGGAGACTATATTGTCCTGGGGAGCTTTGAAGGCACCGTCGAGGAAATCTCTTTCCGCTCTACCAAGCTGCGCACCCCGGACAATTGCCAGATCACGGTAGAAAACTCCAAGGTCAGCGCCGAATACATCCAGAACGTGACCGACCGCAACAGTCGTCTGTGGAATTTCGTCATCGGAGTCACCTACGACACATCCCGTGAAAAAATCGAGGCCTTGTGTGCCGCCCTGACCGAACTGTGCAAAGCCGATCCTGACGCACAGCCGGATACCGTGCAGGTGTGTCTGACAAACTTCGGTGCTTCCAGCATTGATATTGATGTGCGCATGTACGTAACGGCGCTGGGCCTGGCAGATTTCCGCGCTATGAAAAACCGCGTGAACCTGAAAATTATGGATCTGATGGAAAAGGAAGGATGTTCCTTCGCCTTTCCGTCCACCAGCGTGTACCTGGAAAAAACGCCGGAAAAGTAACCGGACAGCCAAGAAGCCCGACCAAAAGAGGTCGGGCTTCTTTATTATATGATTATATGTCACGTCTGGCATCCAGCAGAAAGCGGTCCGTTCCCTGGTCGGTGGTAACCGTGATAATGAAGCTGTACGCTGTGTCAAAACGATACTGAAGTGAATCTTCTCCTGCGTCCTGCGGACAATAGTCTACCTTTTCAATGGGCTCCGAAGTGCTGTATCCCTGATAACCGCCCTCATTGGGCAGGACAAACGCAACTTCCACGTTCTCCGCCGTCACATGATACCATGTCAGCGTAGGCACGTCCGTCACACGGAGAAGGCAAAGTTCCTGCCCCGGCGACCCATCTTCCGGGTACCAAATATCGGTAGACTCGCTGACTTCACAGCCGGACAACTCCACGGACACTCCCGTATTGGGCAGTATCGTCTGCCAGGTCGTTTCCGGCTGCTGCTTTTTGCAGCCACACAGAAGCACCATCACAGCCAGGACGGCGATCATCAGACGTCCCCGGTGTTTCATGGGCAAACATCCTTTCTTACTCATAAGGGTCATAAGGTCCCAGCGGTATTTCCCTGCCCAAATCCAGGACACGAGGGCACAGCCCCGTGGCAGCCTGTACAAATCCCATCAGCATCCCCAGATGAAGGTGCAGATGCCGGTACTGTGCCAGGATCAACGTCATGCGGGTCCATTCGCAGCCTTCCGGACGCTGCAGAAGATCCTCATCATGCAGGGCCGGCAGATACAGCGAAAGTTTTGCCTTGATGGTATGGAAATAATCGTTGATCTGGCGGCGGTTCAGATGGGTGGCCGGATAGATGGCCAGATCCTGCAGCAGCGGTGTATGGATCGGCGGCTCCACAAAATCCCGGTCCCGGGGATTGATGAACCATTGGTCCAGCCCATGCAGCATGTGATAAATGTGCTGCCACATCGGAGCACCGCCATAGGGTTTATCCCACAGATCATCGGGGATACAGTCAATGACGTTCTGTGTCTCCCACAGAGCACGCACCGTCATTTCTGTCAGAATGGCATGATAAGATGATTCCCGCATGAACTGTGCCCCTTTCCCGATCAGGTCGGTCTTTTGGCTAGTATCCGCAGAAACTGGGTCTGTCATTCATCCGCCACGAGCAAGGTCGGCAAGGTCTTTTCGCTGTACTGGGAGGAGATAATCGGGGTGAGCGACACGCGGGAATATACGCCTTGCGCCACACCGTCATAGGTATAGATGCCGGTCAGGTTATAGTACCGATTCAGGCCGAATTCTTCCCCCTTCAGACCATAGTTTTCGGTCACATAAGGGGTATGGAATTCCTGCAGCAGATATCCGGTATAAGGCACGCTGCGAACCACTTCGGCCCAGCGGTCGGCATCGTATTCAACCCCGGCATAGACCCCACGGGAACCGTACGAATCCGTCGGTTTCAGGATCCAGCGGTCCTTATCTTCCAGCACCATGGGCAGGTGCTCCGCTGCGAACTCTGCGGTATAAGGCACATGCGCCTGCACGTAGTCCCGCTGCTCGTCTGTGAGCATCTGCATGGTGCGCGGCAGATGCAGCACCCGGAACAGCTCCTTGTTGTGCACAATCTGGGTATGAAAATCCCCTACCAGCAAAACAGCATTATCTTTGGCAGCCTGCAGCAGAGCACCGCTCTCCTCGTAATGATTCAGCACATCACTGGTGACGGCCCGACGGTAAATCATATCGATTTTTGCTCCGGCAGGGCCGGTCAGGGCATGCCCGTCATACTGCAGCGCCCGCACGTCACAGACCTCCGCCGGGATTCCCGCCTTTTCAAAATGCTGCCGGAAGACCTCAAACTCATTGACCGTTCCGCATTCCATATAGTCCACGATGGCCACCCGCGGGGTTCCATGGCCGCCGGCGCGCTGCCAGATGCGTTCCATGGTCGCGACCCAGCTGTCAAACAATTCGCAGCGGCGTGTTTTGTGGGCTGCCGTGAATTCCCGATACACGGACGAAAGCTGCTGGGCATTGTGCAGTTCCCGGTCTTCGTTCATGGCACTGGCGCCGTCCGTGTTGAACTCACAGAACGTATACGCGCCCGTTTCTTCATTATAAAAGAAGTCGATGCGCGCCATGGGGAGCAGCGAGGGAGCCCTGTTGGCCCGCAGAATCAGTTCTTCGATGCGGGGATCAAATCCGAAAAGAGCTCGATAAGAAGCGTCGGATTCGTACTCCGTCATAACCCGGTCAAAGATGGAATACAACACTTGCATATCCGCCTTGATCTGGGAAAATTGACTTTCGGTCAGAAGTTTGGGCTTGAAACAGGTACGGACATACTCTCCATGGTGAATTGCCGTAGAATGTTTCATATAATCTACAATGGCATCAAAATCCTGGCGCAGTTCCTGCGGATTCCGACGGGCCATCTCCAGATATTCGGCATCCAATGTCAGGGCATTCTTAAAATGATTCATTTTCAGTCACCGTTTCGCGGATGGTTTTCTTCTGTGCAGCCAGAGCCGCCAGCGGCTCCAGGTTGCGGCGCCCTTCAGGGGTCGTAACACGGCTCTTGGCTTGTGCCATCAGCCACGCGACTTCATCGGCCACCGGGCGTCCATAAACCTGCGCCTTGTAACCGTTGCAGCAAAT
>CALXHN010000047.1 GCA_944388105.1 uncultured Gemmiger sp.
CGGTAAATCAGCTCCACCTTGCGGATAAACTTCTCTCCCGGCATTTCGCAGGGAACGGTGGTCAGGTAGTGTCCTTCGGTCAGCAGCTCCCGGGCCCGGTCGGCGGTGATGATGGGGTAATCACCCAGCTTCCCGCTCAGGTCCGGCTGGCGGAACCGGATCAGATCCGGCTCCCCGCTGTCGTTGCCGTAGAAGCTCACCTTACGGAAGTTGTACTGCAGGATGCGGTCGGTATCACTGCCCGACCCCTCAAAGAAGGAGAGGGTATAGCCGCTGAACTGCCCATCAAAATGGCGGTCGCCTCCGTCGATGTCGATTTCCGGCTGTTCCATGCCCAGAACATCCGCATAGGCGCTTATCAGGTATTGGGCGGTCCGGGTCAGCTCCTCGCAGGATGCCTGACGGGAGAGGGAATATTCCTCCGGCAGGGGCAGGGCGGGTTCAAACCAGATGGCGGCAACCAGGTTCAGGTCCACGTCGATGGACACCCCGCCCCCTTCGGCCATGAGCCGGGTGGGGGCAAAGTATTCCTCCGGCACGTCGGTGATCCCGGCCTGTTCCATCTGTTCCAGAATGGCGGCTTTGTGCTGTTCGTCGTAGGCATTGTCGGTGATGGTCAGGTCGGATTCCTTCACCCCGAACCGTCCGGCCACGTCCAGCAGCATGGTTCGCATGGCATTCTGGTCGATGCCGACAGGCATGTGGAAGGGCGTTTCGTAGGTGATGGGGTTGCGGAATACCGGCAGGGTGGTCAGGTTCATCTCCTCGGTCCAGGGGTTGCCGTTTACCAGTTCGGAGATGTCATAGGCCATCAGCCCCTCAAACCCCATGCCCCCGCTCAGGCTTTCCGGCAGGGTCAGCAGGGGCAGATCCGGGTTCCGGGTGGGTCCGGGTGTGGCGGCCGGGAAAGTTTCCGCGGTGTTTTGCAGCCAGAGTCCGGCACCCAGAGAACCCAGCAGTGCCAGACAGGCTGCTGCGGCGCCCCATTTCAGCCAGTGGGGAGACCGGCGTCCGGGTTGTTCCTGTGCCGCTTCCACATAGGCGGGGGCGATCAGGCCCATCTTATCCAGCAGTTCAAAGCCTCTCACGGTTCAAATCCCTCCTTTTCCAGACGTTCCCGCAGCTGTTTGCGACAGCGGAACAGGGTGGTTTTGACCTTGCTTTCGGACAGGGAATACCGTCGGGCAATGGCGGCCACCGGGTCCAGGTACCAGTACCGGCGCACAAAGATGTTCCTCTTTTCCGGGGCGAGGTCGGCCAGGAATGCGTTGATGATTCGGCCCAGGGTGATGTCATCCAGGCGGCATTCCACATCATCGGGGGCAGGCAGACACTGTTCCATCTCGGCGCTGAGTTCGCAGAGGTAGGCCTTGCGTTTGAGCCGGTCCCGCCGACGGCAGACATCCAGGGAGAGATGCCGGGTGATGCGGGCCAGAAAGTTGTACAGGTAGGTTCGGGGTTGGTGGGGCGGTATGGCGTTCCAGGCTTCCCAGTAGGTGTCGTTCTCACACTCCTCGGCGGTCTGGCAGTCCCGCACGATGTCGAAGGCCAGGGCACGCAGGCGGGGGCCGAACTTGTCGCTGGTCTGACGGATGGCGGTTTCATCCCGGGACAGATACAGGTCCACAATGACGGTGTCATCCAAGGAGAACCTCTCCTTTCTTTTCATTTTTCGGGTTTACGTTTCGGGATGCAGGGGGCTTCACCCCTATAAGCGCCGTTGAGGACGGAATGGTTACAGGCATGTAAGAAAAGTATAGCATACTCTGCGGAAATACTGACAAACAAAAGGGGCATCCGGCAAAATACCGGATGCCCGTTCAGAACATTTGGCTGCGGAAAGAAGGGGAGAGACTCAGCACCCCTGTACCAGCTTGGCGGAGGACCCGCCCCGCACCTGGCCGTTTCCGTGCACGATGTATTTGTAGGTGCACAGTTCCGCCAGCCCCATGGGGCCCCGGGCGTGCAGCTTCTGGGTGGAAATGCCCATCTCGCAGCCCAGGCCGAACTCTCCGCCGTCGGTGAAGCGGGTGGAGGCATTCACATACACGGCGGCGCTGTCCACACAGGTGGTGAAGCGGGCCGCGGCCTCCTCATCGGCGGTGACGATGGCGTCGCTGTGGTGGGTGGAGTGTGCACCGATGTGGTCGATGGCCGCCTGCAGGCTGTCCACGACGCCCACGGCCATCTTGTAGTCCAGATATTCGGTGTCAAAGTCCTTCGGTCCGGCGGGAACGCCCTCGATTATGGCAGTGGCCCGGGGATCCAGATGCAGCTCCACCGGGGTCAGTCCGGCGGCGGCACGGGCATCGCACAGCCGCTGTTTCAGCTTGGGCAGGAACTCGGCGGCAATGTCCTGGTGCACCAGGCAAACCTCCGCCGCATTGCACACGCTGGGGCGGCTGGTCTTGGCGTTTTCGATGATGTTCAGGGCCATCTCCTGGTCGGCGGCCTTGTCCACATAGATGTGGCAGATGCCGGTGCCGGTCTGGATGCAGGGGACGGTGGCATTCTCCACACAGGCCCGGATAAGTCCGGCGCCGCCCCGGGGGATCAGCAGGTCCACCAGCCCGTCAGCGGTCATCAGCTCGTTGGCCGAAGCGTGGGTGGTGTCCTCAATAAGGCTCACCGCCGTCTCGGGCAGACCGACTTTGCCCAGCCCCTGCCGCAGCGCCTCCACAATGGCATGGCAGGAGGCCCAGGCGTCCCGGCCGCAGCGCAGCACGCAGGCGCTGCCCGCCTTGATGGCCAGAGCGGCAGCGTCGGAGGTGACGTTGGGGCGGCTCTCATAAATGATGGCAATGACGCCCATGGGCACCGCGGTCTTCTCGATGAGGATGCCGTTGGGCCGCACGATCTTGCGCAGTACCGCACCCACCGGGTCGGGCAGCGCAGCCACTTCCCGCATGCCTTTGGCCATATCGGCCAGACGGGTGGGGGTCAGGGCCAGACGGTCCAGCATCACGTCGCTCACCCGCCCCCGGGCGGCGTCCAGATCCCGGCGGTTGGCTTCCAGGATTTCCTCCTGGGCAGCCACCAGGGCTACCGCCATGGCTTCCAGGGCGGCATCTTTGGTGTCGCTGTCCGCCATGGCAAGAGGCAGGCGGGCGGATTGGGCGTTGAGCAGAATTTCATGGGTGGTCATGGGTCATTCCTCCTTTTCGGACGGTCAGCGGCGGGCACGCCCCGCAAAACGGGTCCCCACCGGCCGGCCGGCTACGATATCATACAGAACCAGGGCGTTGGCGCCGTTGGCAATCACCATATCCACCCCCGCGGAGGTGGCCAGCTTGGCCGCCATGATCTTGGTGGCCATGCCGCCGGTGCCCAGCTTGCTGCCGGCCCCGCCGGCCAGGGCCTCCACCTGGGGGGTGATCTCCGGCACGTTGCTGATGAGCTCCGCCTCCGGGTGGGTGTGGGGATCGGCGGTGTACAGCCCGTCAATGTCGCTGAGCAGCACCAGCAGGTCCGCCCGCATGTACTTGGCCACCAGGGCGCCCATGGTGTCGTTGTCGCCCACCGAGATCTCCTCGGTGGCCACACTGTCGTTTTCGTTGATGATGGGGATGGCGCCCAGCTGCAGCAGGCGGTAGAGGGTGTTTTCCAGGTTCATCAGCCGGGTGGGGCTGTTGAAGTCCTCCCGGGTGACCAGGATCTGGGCCACCGTATGGTTGTATTCGGTGAACAGCCGGTCATAGGTGTACATCAGCTCACACTGGCCCACCGAGGCGGCTGCCTGTTTGGTGGCCATGTCGGTGGGGCGGTCGATCTGCAGCTTGCCGGCTCCCATGCCGATGGCGCCGGAGGACACCAGGATGATCTCATGTCCGGCATTTTTCAGGTCGCTGAAGGTCTTGACCAGCTCCTCGGTGTGGCGGATGTTCAGCCGTCCGCCTGCATACGCCAGGGTGCTGGTGCCGATCTTGATTACGATACGCATGTCAGTCCTCTTTCACGGGCCGTCAGCCCTTGGCCATTTCTTTTGTCTTGTCGTAGGCGGCCAGCACCGCATCGGTCACGGCCCCCCGGAAAGCCCGCTCTTCCAGCAGGCGAACTCCCTGGATGGTGGATCCGCCCGGGCTGCACACGGCATCCTTCAGGGCGCCGGGATGCATCCCGCTTTCCAGCACCATGCGGGCGCTGCCCAGTACCATCTGGGCGGCATATTCCTGGGCTTTGACCCGGGGCAGTCCGGCGGCCACGCCGCCGTCGGCCAGCGCCTCAATGAACTGGTACACCCAGGCCGGACCGCAGCCGGACACACAGCTGGCGGCGTCGATGAGGGACTCCGGCACTTCGTCCAGCCGCCCTGCGGGGGCCATGACCTTCAGCCAGTCGGCCAGCTCCGCCTCGGTCACGTGTTCGCTGCAATACTGGATCATGCCTGCGCCCAGAGAAACCGGGGTGTTGGGCATCATCCGGATGATGGGCCCCTGCCCGCCGGCCAGTTCCAGAATGCGCTGCATGGGCAGACCGGCCGCCATGGTCACCAGAATGAACCGGTCACCCTTCTGGCGGCGGGCGTCCAGCACCGGCACCAGGTCGCCCAGCACACCGGGCATCATCTGGGGCTTGACGGCCAGAAACACAAAATCGCACCCGGCGGCGCCGGCGTTGTCCGCCGTGCGGCAGCCCAGTTCCCGGGCCAGCGCTTCCGCCTTGGCTGGTGTGCGGTTGGCCAGCACCACGTTCTGCGGGTCGGCGGCACGGCACACGGCCCGCGCCACGGCACCGCCCATGTTGCCGCATCCGATAAATCCATAGGTCATCCCAGATACCCCCCTGGCGTTTTGCCACAAAAGTCTTTTGATTTATCCTAGCGCACCCAAAAGCCGATGTCAACAAAAAAGGCTGACAACAATCGGCAAAACTGGTATAATAACAAAGAAAGTACCCTATTTTTCCTGATGATTCGGAGGCAGTGACCTATGCAGTATGTACCTCTTGGCCAAACCGGCCTGACCATCTCCCGCCTGGGCTTCGGCGGCATTCCCATCCAGCGCATCGACCAGCAGGGCACACGCGCCCTGCTCAAGGCCGTGCATGAAGCGGGCATCAATTACATCGACACCGCCCGTGCCTACACCGTCAGCGAAAGCTGGATCGGCCAGTCCCTGGAGGAGCTGGGCCTGCGGGATTCCTTCGTTCTGGCCACCAAGTGTCGGGCGCTTACCGCTGCAGATATGCGTGCCGAACTGGCCGAAAGCCTGAAGAACCTGCGTACCGACCATATTGAGCTGTACCAGTTCCACAACCCCAGCCTGAAGGACCTGGAAACCATTCTGGCCCCCGGCGGTTCTCTGGAGGCGCTGCTGGAAGCCAGGAAGGAGGGCAAGGTGGGGCATATCGGCCTGACCGCCCACCTGGCCGCCGTGTTTGAGCGCGCCCTGGAGGTGGACGAGATCGAGACCATCATGTTCCCTTATAATATTGTGGAACAGCAGGGCGCCGACCTTATCGCCCGGTGTGCCGCCAAGGGCAAGGGCTTTATCGCCATGAAGCCTCTGGCCGGCGGTGCCATCGAGGATGGCCGTCTGGCCATGCGGTATGTGCTGTCCAACCCCGACGTGACCGTGGCCATCCCGGGCATGGCCGACCCGGCAGAGCTCACTTCCAACCTGGAAGGCGCTGCCAACACCGCACCCCTCACCGAGGAGGAGCAGGCTGCCTGCCAGAAGGTCCGGGATGCCCTGGGCACCCAGTTCTGCCGCCGGTGCAACTACTGCGCCCCCTGCACCGTGGGCATCCAGATCCCCAGCGCCTTCCTGTTTGACGGGTACATCGCCCGCTATGGCCTGGAAGACTGGGCCCGCCAGCGGTACGCCACCCTGCCGGTGAAGGCCAGTGCCTGTGTGGAGTGCGGCGCCTGCGAGACCCGCTGCCCCTACCAGCTGCCCATCCGCCAGATGCTCAAGAAGGTCGTGGAGCATTTCGGAGAATAATTTTGCGCGTTCTTCCCGCCGGGAAAGACAGGATTCTGCCTTTCCCGGCGGTTTTTTCGTGGAAACCGTGATTTTTTGGCAGGCAAGCTTGTGTTTCGCACCGGGACCATGCTATAATCTATTCTGTATCGGTTTGCGCATTTTTAAGCGCCTCTGCGCTTTGTGCAGACCGCAAATTCCGGAAAAGAGGTTCTGAACATCCATGCGTTTTGACGCTGACCTGCACTATCTTGACAATGCCGCCACCACCATGGTGGACCCTGCCGTGGCCGATGCCATCCATACGGCCATGCTGCACCACTGGGCCAACCCTTCCAGCCTGTACGACCCGGCGGTGCTGGCCCATGGGGCGCTGAACGCAGCCCGGGCCAAGGTGGCCAAAACGCTGGGATGCCAGCCCAAGGAACTGTATTTTACCGCCACCGGCACCGAGAGCAACAACCTGGCCATTCTGGGCGCCGTGGCGTCCCGCCGGTCCTGGGGCAGCAAGATCGTGGTCTCGGGATTTGAGCATCCCAGCGTGCAGCTGCCCATCCGGGCGCTGAAAGAGCAGGGCTTCACGGTGGTGGAGATCATGCCCCGGGCCGATGGCACCCTGGACATGGATGCCATGATCGACGCCGTGGACAAAAACACCGTGCTGGCCTGCTGCATGGCCGTCAACAATGAGACCGGCGCCCGCCAGGACATCGCCCGGTTTGCTGCCGGGGTCAAGGAGTGCAACTCCCGCTGCGCCGTCCATGTGGACGCGGTGCAGGCCTGGCTGCGGGTGCGGGTGCCCCTGAAAAACGTGGACAGTCTGGCGGTGTCCGGCCACAAGGTCCACGCCCCCAAGGGCATCGGGGCCTTGTATCTGCGCAGCGGCTACCACTGGACCGCCCCCATCCTGGGCGGGGGACAGGAGAACGGGGTGCGCCCCGGCACCGAAAACCTGCCCTACGCCGTGGGCCTGGGGGTGGCGGCCGAACAGGGCGCCCGGACCATGGCCGCCCGCACCGCCGCCATCCAGGCGCTGAATGAGCGCCTGCGTGCCGGACTGGCCGAAATCCCGGAGGTGACCATCAACTCCCCGGACAACGCGGTGCCGGAGGTGCTCAACTTCAGCCAGCACTGCGTCAAGAGCCAGACCATGCTCAACTACCTGTCCGACCGTCATGTGTATGTGTCCAGCGGCAGCGCCTGTGAAAAGGGCGAGCCCAGCCATACCCTGACCGCCATGGGCTGTGACCACAACACCATTGATACCGCGCTGCGGGTCAGCTTCTGTGCCGACAACACCCCCGAGGACGTGGACGCCCTGCTGGAAGGGCTGAAAAGCGGCCTGCAGGAACTGCAGCATATCTGAATCACAACCGTATGAGAGGAATCGCATGAAAGAGATCATCCTTGCCTACCAGGGCGAAATGACCCTGAAAGGCCTGAACCGCGGCAAGTTCGAAGCCGGCCTTGCCAAGAGCATCCGCCACCGCCTGGAGGATCTGGGCCCCTTCAAGGTCCATTCCGCCCAGAGCACTGTCTTCATCGAACCCCAGGAGGATGACCTGGATGTGGACGAGGCCTTCCGCCGCATCTCCAAGGTGTTCGGCATCGTCAAGATCAGTCGTGCCGTCTGCTGCACCAAGGACTTTGAGGACATCTGCCGCACCGCCGAAGCCTACCTGGGACCCCGGCTGCGGGGGCTGCGCACCTTCAAGGTGGAGGCCAAGCGCGCCGACAAGAAATACCCCATGAAGAGCCCGGAGATCTGCCGGGAACTGGGGGCTTACATCCTGTCCCACCACAACTACCTGCGGGTGGATGTGCACAACCCCCAGCTGGAGATCATGGTGGAGATCCGGGATAACGGTGCCTACATCCACGGTCCCAAGGAGGAAGCCGCCGGTGGTCTGCCGGTGGGAACCAGCGGTCGGGCGCTGAACCTGCTGTCCGGCGGCATCGACAGCCCGGTGGCCGCCTACTGCATGGCCCGCCGCGGTCTGGCTCTGCACCACATCCACTTCGCCAGCCCGCCCTACACCAGCCTGCGCGCCAAGCTGAAGGTCCAGGCCCTGGCCTGTGAACTGTCCGAGTATATCGGCGACTGCGTGCTCTTTGTGGTGCCCTACACCAAGCCCCAGGAGTACATCCGGGACCATGCGCCCGCCCCGCTGTTCACCGTGCTCATGCGCCGCAGCATGCTGCGCATTGCAGAAAAGGTGGCCTCCAAAACGGGGATGGAAGCCCTGATCACCGGCGAAAGTCTGGCCCAGGTGGCCAGCCAGACCATGGCGGCCCTGGCCTGCACCGACGCCGCCCAGGACCTGCCGGTGCTGCGTCCCCTCATCGGCATGGACAAGACTGATATCGTGGCCATTTCCCGCAAGATCGGCACCTTTGAAACGTCCATCGAGCCCTATGAGGACTGCTGCACCATCTTCACCCCGCCCCATCCCAAAACCAAGCCCACTCTGGCCGAGATCGAGGCCGCCGAGGCCCAGATGCCCGGTCTGGCCGAACTGGAACAGGTGGCGGCGGACACGGTGGAAAAAATCTATGTGCGCATCGGGGACCAGCCCGAATTCTGAAACTGATATGGTACGGAGGCATCTGTCATGACCGCAGAGATCATCTGTGTGGGAACCGAACTTCTTCTGGGCGATATCGTCAACACCAACGCCCAGTTCCTGAGCCGTGAACTGGCGGAACTGGGCATCTCGGTGATGCATGAGCATGTCATCGGGGACAACACCGCCCGCCTGCGGGAACTGGTCAACCAGGCCCGACAGCGCAGCGACCTGCTGGTATTTTCCGGCGGGCTGGGCCCTACCGCCGACGACCTGACCAAGGAAACGGTGGCCGAAGCCTTCGGGGATACACTGCACTTTGACGAGGAAGAATGGAACAAGATCCTGGCATTTTTCGCCCGCACCGGCCGCACCCCCAGTGAAAACAACCGCAAGCAGGCCATGGTGCCCACCAACGGCCACAAGATCCCCAACGACCACGGCACCGCCCCCGGTGCCTGGTTTGAGGACGCCCAGGGCCACGCCGCCGTGCTCATGCCCGGGGTCCCCCGGGAGATGAAGGCCATGTGGACCGAGCAGGTCCGTCCGGCCCTGCAGGCCAGACAGAACTGCACCATCCACTCGGTCACCCTGCGGGTATTGGGAGGCGAAAGCCGCATTGCCAGCAAGGCGGCTGCCCTGTTCGACAGCGAAAACCCCACCGCCGCCATCTACTGCAAGACAGGGGAGAGCGAGATCCGGGTCACCGCCCGGGCCGCCACTGCCGAAGAGGCCGAAAAGGCCTGCCGCGCCCGGATCGAGGAATTCCGGGCGGTGCTGGGGGACAACGCCTACGACACCGACGTGCCCGGACTGGAATACACGGTGGTGCGCATTCTGCGGGAGCGCGGTCTGCACGCCGCCACCGCCGAAAGCTGTACCGGCGGTCTGGTGGCTGAAAAGATCACCAACGTCCCCGGCGCCAGCGAGGTCTTCGGCTTCGGCTTCGTCACCTACGCCGAACAGGCCAAGAGCCGGCTGCTGGGGGTGGACCCGGCCATGATCCGGCGGTACAACGTGGTTTCCGGCCCGGTGGCCGTGGCCATGGCCCGGGGGGCGCTCCAAGCCTCCGGCGCCGATCTGGCCGTGGGCATCACCGGCCTGGCCGGTCCCGGGGGCGCCCTTCCCGGCAAGCCGGTGGGCACGGTGTACCTGGGCGGTGCGGACGCCCGCAGCAACCGTTCCTACCTCATGCGGCTGGAACTGGGCGGCTACCAGGAACGGTCCATCATCCGCACCCGGGCTGCCCTGTACGCCCTGGACCTGCTGCGCCGTATGGCCCTGGGCCTGCCGCCGGACGGCGGGGTGACCCTGGAACCCGGCGATCCCGTACCCGAACTCTGACCGGGGCAAGCACCCCGTCAACCTTACAGATCACTACAGGAGGAACCCCCTATGCTATCGACCCAAATGCGCATCCTGCGGGTGTTCGGCCTGCCGGCGGCCGAGGTCCGCGCCGCCCTGCGCGCCGTGGAGGCGGAAGGCTGTTCCGGTCTGCGCCTGCTGGAACGCGACGGTGAATTTGCGGTCTGCGTCAAGGTCAGTGCGCCCACCCAGGCCATGGCCGACGAATACTGTGAAAAGTGGGTCCAGAAACTGCGCGCCCGCCTCGGCGATACAGTCTATGCCGACGGCGAGACCGGGCTGGCCCAGGCCACACTGGATGTGCTGCTGAAAAAGCGCCGCCTTCTGGTGGCAGCGGATGAGACCACCGGCCGCCTGATCGGTGCCCGCCTGCAGCCGCTGGAACACAGCGAGGCCGCCTATGATTTCGGTACCCAGACCTGGGCTGACCGGGAGATCGCCCGCAAGCTGGTCACCCCCGCGTCTCTGCTGGAAAAATTCCCCGGTGACGTGGTCCAGGCAGCCGCCGGCCGCGCCCAGCTGGCCCTGGCACTCGGCGGCGCCGATTATGCCGTGGTGTACATGCCGGCCACCGTGGGGCAGGCTCCCTTTGCGCTTCTGTGCGACAAGCGGGGAGCCGTGGCCACCGCCGTCAGCCCGGACCACAGCGATGCCGCCATCGCCAACAGCCTGCTGGATATGGTGCGCCGCCGTGCGCTGGGCCTGAAGCCTTTGCCTTCCGCCATTACCTTCCGTCCGGGCCATGAGCGCCCGCTGCTCATTGTCTCTCCGGAAGGGCAGCCCCGCACCGCGCCCATCACCGGCCGGTTCACGCCGCGCCGCGCCAAACCGGCTTCCGGAACGGCGTCCTCCGGGACCGCCCCCACCGGCACCATCACCTTTGAAAAGCCGGAGACCGCCGGCGCCGCGCCGACCGCCGCCCAGACCGCACAGGACACCCCGGTGCCGGATGAAGTGCTCCGCACACTGGGATTTGACAAACCGGCGGAACAGGACCCTCTGGATTTCACCACCGCCGGCCCGGAAGCCGCGGCGGCTTCCCGCCACCTGCGCAGCCAGAAGGCAGCTTCCCGCCCCGCTCCGTCCGCATCCGCCGCAGCGCCGGAAGAACCGGTCTCCGCGGAGCAGCCGGCCCCCTCAATCCTGGACCAGGATATCCCGGACTTTTCTGCCGGTCTGGACCCCAAGGCCATCGCGGATGCCATGGCAGCGGATGAGCAGGAGCCGCCCCATTCCACCGAGGAACTGCAGCAGGCGGCCAGCATGCTGTTTGACAAGGTGGAGGTGCCGGAATCCCAGCCTGCCGCCCCCAAACAGCGGCACCGGCCGGACGCTGCGGCCATCAAGAACCGCAGTCTGGCCATGATCGAAAAGACCCAGCGCCGTCGTCGCCGCGGCGCGGTGCTGGCTTTCCTGTGCGTGGTGCTGGTACTGGCGCTGGGAGCAGGCGGTGTGTGGTACTTCTTCCGCAATGACCTGGGAGCCCGCCCGGCCCCCAAGGGGTACGGCACCGCCACCTTTGACAATACCGCCGAAAAATACCTGGCCAACGGCATGCGCCAGCTGGACGGCGTCACCGGATATCTGGCACTGCCCGGTATCAATGGGCAGTTCGTGTACGCCCGGGACCGGCAGGATGCCCGCAGTCAGGCGGAAAGCGAAGCTTCCATTTTCCTGACCGAGGACTGGCTGGGCAGCACCACGCCCTCCAACACGGTCATTGAATGGGGCGGCAGTCTGGCCGCACTGGAAGAGATCGACGCCATCCAGGAAAACAGCGGCTTCACCCTGTACCTGCCGGGGACGGCCTACCGCTGCAAGGTGGTGGCGGTTTACTATCAGGACCCCAATGAGCAGGGAGGCTTTGACCCTGCCGCCTACACCGACCTTTCCAACTACTATGACTACCTGAATTTCTCTCTCAACATCGGCACCCGGAGCCTGTACAACAGCACGTCGGCTTCTGCGGACGGGGAAAGCTATCTGACCCTGGTGGGCGGCAGCAGCACCGACGGCGTGCGTCTGTGCGTGACCGGCCGCCTGGTCCATGAGGATGAAGACCCGTCCCTGACCGAGACCATCTCGGAAAACGAGAACGCCCTGCTCACCGGGGTGCAGTATGAAAATGAGGGCAAGTCCGCCCCGGACCGCAGCGCCCTGATGAGCAGCCAGATGGACCGCTATACCACCCTGACCGGCCTGCGGGCCGGAACCGGCGGCAGCGGCACCCAGACCAGCGGGACCGACTCTTCCCAGGCCACCGCGGTGGATGAATCCCTGGCCAACCTGACCCAGCAGACCCAGAACCTGATCGCATCGGCGGATGATCTGCTGGCCGGTCTGACCGACATAGCGGGACAGTCCGGTGCGGCGGAGACCGACATCAACCAGGGTGCCGAAGGCACGCTGCCGGAGCAGACCGTCACCATCGAGAGCATCACCTCCGGTTCTGCTTCCTCCTCCGGGGACAGCAGCAGTGACTCTGCCTCCTCGGATTCTTCGTCCGATTCCTCTGCTTCCTCTGACTCGTCCTCTTCCACGGATTCTTCCGGTTCTTCCGGCGTCTCCGCCACCATCAACGTCACCATGAACGGCACAGCCCAGACCATGGATCTGGTCACCTGTCTGGCCATGGTGGCCCAGAATGAGCTGGGCCCCAACGCCCCGGCGGAAGCCTACAAGGCCCAGTGCGTGGCCACCCACAGCTGGATTCTCAGCCAGAGCGGATATCCTTCGGTGGCAGGCACCACCCCGGGCAGCGCGGCCACAGCTGCGGCCCAGGAGGTGGCCAACGTGCTGGTGACCTACAACGGCCAGGTCTGCTTTACCCCGTATTTTGCCTCCGCCTCCACCGGTACGGCTTCCGCCGCCGATGTGTGGGGCAACTCCCGCCCCTGGCTGGTGGCGGTGGACAGCCCCTATGACCAGAGCACCGCGACCAACTGGAACACCAACGGGTATAACACCGGCTGTGCCCGCTTCTCCCGCCAGACCCTCCAGGATCGCATCAAGGAAAAGATGGGGGTGGACCTGTCCGGGGTGGATCCCAACAGCTGGTTCACCATCCTGTCCAAGAATGAGTACGGCTGGGTCACCCAGATGCAGATCGGCCCCAACGCCAGCGGCAACGACACCTGTTCCGGCCGCTGGTTCCGGGAAGTGCTCACCGCCGGCTGCAGCGTGGACGGACGCAGCCTGCGCAGCCAGTGCTTTACCGTTACATATGACGCCAGCCTGGACTGCTTCATCTTTGATGTGTACGGGTACGGGCATGGCTGCGGCATGAGCCAGTGGGGCGCCATCGGGTATGCCAACAACGGCTGGAACTACCAGCAGATCCTGCAGCATTATTATCCCGGCACCACCCTGACCACCATCGGCTGAGCCCGAAAAAATCCGGAATACCTGACTAACAGCTCCCTTTTCCGCGTACAATAGGCGGGGAAGGGGGCTTTTTTATGTCCATGTCCGTTGCCAAAAAACTGGCCCGGCGCACGGCGGCGCTGCCCGGATTTGACCTGCCATTCGCCGCCATTCTGCTGCTGCTTTTGGCCTATGGCCTGCTCATGCTTTTTTCGGCGGGGTATGCGGTGGCACTCTACCGCCGGGGCGATGCCTATACCTATATCCGGCCCCAGCTGCTGTTTGCGGTGCTGGGGGTCATTGCCATGTATGCGGCGTCCCTCATCGACTATCACGTCTGGCACAGACTGGCCTGGTGGCTGCTGGGCATCTCTCTGGTGCTGCTGGTGGTGGTCCTGTTTATGCCGGAATACAACGGCTGCAAGCGCTGGATCGTCATTCCCGGCCTGGGCACCCTGCAGCCCAGCGAGATCGCCAAATTTTCGGTGGTGCTGGTCTTTTCCCACATCATCTCCCTGAACCATGACCGGATGAAGCGCTTTTCCACCGGGGTGCTGCCATTTGCCTTGGTCCTGGGGGTGGTGGCGGTGCTCATGTTGCTGGAACCCCATCTGTCCGGCACGGTGCTGATCCTGGGCATCGGGGCGGTGCTGATGTTCGTGGGCGGCACCGGCCTGCAGTGGTTCGGCATGGCAGGGGCTTTGGGGGTGGGGGCCATTGCGGCGGCGGTGGTGCTGCTGCCCGACCTGGTACCCTACGCCACCAGCCGTCTGTCCTCCTGGCTGGACCCCTTTGCCGACCCGCTGGGAGCCGGCCACCAGACCATCCAGAGCCTGTATGCCATCGCCTCCGGCGGCATTGTGGGGCTGGGGCTGGGCAACAGCCGGCAGAAATACCTCTATGTCCCTGAACCGCAGAACGACTTCATCTTTTCCATCCTGTGCGAGGAACTGGGGTTTGTGGGGGCGGCCCTGGTGGTGGTGCTGTTTCTGGCGCTGTTTCTGCGCGGCATGAGCATCGCGGTACGGGCGCGGGATAAATTCGGGGCCCTGCTGGTGGTGGGATTTGTCACCCAGGTGATCCTGCAGGCGGTGCTGAACATTGCGGTGGTCACCAACAGCATTCCCAACACCGGCATCAGCCTTCCCTTTTTCTCCTCCGGCGGCACCAGCCTGCTCATGCTGCTGGGGGAGATGGGCATCGTTCTTTCCGTTTCCCGGCAGGCGGATGCCCGCTGAGCCTTTCCTTTGTACACATCCTTTTCACTTGTTTGGCGGGGGTGGGTGTGGTATACTGATTCATAATGTATCTTTGTGTGCCACAGGAAAGGAGACCCCCATCCGTGCAGCAAAAATCACTTTCGGCCCCGGCGTTTCTGGGGCGGGCGGCAGCGGCCTTTGCGGCCACCTTCGTGCTGCTTTTTGTACTGCTTTTTGCGGCCTGCTGTGTGCCCGGTGCCCCGGTGCGGCGCAACATCGCCCGGTCGGTGCCGCTTTTGCAGCAGGAGGGCCTGTATCCCGAATACTTCGGTTTCAAGCTCTTCCAGATGGACAATTATACCGATACCATCATGCTGTTTGAAGCCGCCGCCATGGACGAAACCGATCCTTTGACCGCCATGATGCGCGGCACCACCTACAACGTGGATAACTTCACCTCCATGCAGGACGATCTGGCCCGGTACCTGGATGCCCGGGAAACCGGGTCTGACCTGCCCGATGACCTGGAACCCTTCTCCTATGCCCGCTACTGGCATGGATACCTGATCTGGCTGCGCCCGCTGCTGGCATTTCTGACCTACGGCCAGATACGGCTGGTGCAGTATGGGGTGCTGTTCGTGCTGCTGGCCCTGGTGCTGGCCCGCCTGTGGAAACAGGCCGGCTGGCGTCCGGCACTCTGGTTTGCCCTGAGCCAGCTGGCGGTCAGCGTGTTTTTTGTACCCCGGCAGGTGCAGTTCTTCACCACCTTCTTTCTGGCCTATGCGGGCTGTGCCTGGGTGCTGGACAAACGCTTCGGCCCCCGCACGCCCTTCCGGCTGGCCTGGGGGCTGGTGGTGCTGGGCACAGCCACAGCGTTCTGTGATCTGCTGGTCACCCCCATCCTGACGCTGGCACTGCCCATGGCGGTCTGGCTGGTGTGTGTGCCCCAGCGGCTGTGTTCCGGCGCGCGGCAGTGTGCCGCCGTCATCTCCGGGTCTCTTTGCTGGGGCGTGGGATATGCCGTGTGCTGGGCGCTGAAATGGGTCCTGGCCGGACTTGTCACCGGGCAAAATGTTATCGGGGATGCCATCCACCAGATGGGGGTGCGCACCGCTGCCGATACCTGGCACGGCATCGAACTGACCTGGGGCAATATCCTTGCCTTTGTGTACCAGACCCTGCAGGACAAGGGCCTTTTCTGGCCGCTGGTCCTGCTGGCGGTGCTGTGCGTGGCGGCCTTCCTGCTCTGCCTGCGCGGGCGGCAGGCTCTGCTGCGCGCCCTGCCTCTGGGACTTACCGCCCTGATGGCGCCGGTGTGGCTGGCTGCCCTGCGGGCGCATTCCATCCAGCACGGCTGGTTTACCTGGCGCGCCCTGGCACCCACGGTGTTTGCGGGGCTGGCGTTCGTGTACTATTCCTGCAGCCTGCGGGCGGGCATCCGCCGCCTGCGGCGCAGATGATGAGGAACATACCATATGAAGGAAGAAAAAAAGGCCGTACATACCGAGCCTGAACAGGAACAATCCCCGGCGGCGGACGATGCACAGCCGGCGCCGG
>CALXHN010000048.1 GCA_944388105.1 uncultured Gemmiger sp.
CGTCTGCGGCCGGCGCTGGCAAGAAGCAAATAAATCTTATTAGTCCCTGGCAGTGATGCCGGGGGCTTTGCTTTTTTTGGCAGACAGGAGGCTGCCGGGTTCCGGCAAGCGGGTGCTTGCGGGGGAGACGTTCTTTTTTTGGCAAGCGGGAGCTTGCGGGAGAGTTGTTCCTTTTTGGCGTCAAAAAGGAACCGAAAAACCGCCACCGTTTCGAGGCGGTGGACGCATCTCAATGGAGCAAGGTTTCTTACCCTGACCATCGGCCGCTTTTCGCGGCCAGCCAATTTCGGAACCAACGCTGCGCGTTGTTTTTTGCATCGTGCTTCGCACGATTTCGCAGCATAGCTGCTCAGGCAAAAAGCCGCAGCCCCAGCCGGCGGCCGCCGCATCGGAACGGCGGGCCCTTTTCGCTTCCTTTTCGGGCACGAAAAGGAAGGACTAAACGGCAAGATGCCGTTCCCCCGGCAAGGAACACCATCTTCCCGAAAACAGCAAACAAAAAAAGAGGTTCCCCTCATAAACCAGGGGGAAACCTCTTTTTTGTTTGGAAATCAGTCCGCACAGCTGCTGCAGCCGTCGCAGTCGTCCTGGGCAGGCGCCGGGGCGGCATTCTTGGCCAGCTCGGGGTCCAGGCTCTCCGCCACCTTGATCATCAGCGCGCACTCGATGCGCTTGCGGAAGACCTGGCAGCCGTACTCATACACCCCGTGGATGTCCCCGGTGGCGTGCAGGGCGTTGGCGGCACAGCCGCCGGCGCAGTACAGACGGGCCCAGCAATCCTTGCAGTCCGGGCGGGCATAGACGTTGCACATCTTGAACTCATCCCGCAAAGCGGTGTTGGTCACCCCGTTCCAGATGTCGCCCAGCTTGTAGGCCGGGTCGCCCACGAACTGGTGGCAGGGGTACAGGTCGCCCCAGGGGGTCACGGCCATGTACTCGGTGCCGGACCCGCAGCCGGAGATCCGCTTGTAGATGCAGGGGCCGTGCTCCAGGTCCAGGATGTAATGGTAGAAGGTGATGGGCTTGCCCGCCTTCTCCCGGCGGAGCATGTCCTTGGCCAGCAGCTCGTACTGGTCAAACAGCACCGGCAGGTCGGCCTCGGTCAGGGCTTCCGGGTCACCGGGCTTGGCCACCACCGGCTCCATGGACAGCTCCGCAAAGCCCAGATCGTCGGCCATGTGGAACAGATCGTTGGTGAAGTCGGTGTTGTAGTGGGTGAAGGTGCCCCGCATGTAATAGCCCTTGCCGCCCCGGGCCTTGACCAGCTTCTGGAACTTGGGCACGATGCGGTCGTAGCTGCCGTTGCCCGCCAGGTCCTTGCGGAACCGGTCGTTGACCTCCTTGCGGCCGTCCAGGGACAAAACCACATTGTAGCATTCCTTGTTGGCCCACTCGATGACCTCGTCGGTGATGCCGATGCCGTTGGTGGTCAGGGTGAAGCGGAAATTCTTGCCCTTTTCCTTCTCGATGCTGCGGGCGTAGGCCACCAGCTGCTTGCAGACTTCAAAGTTCATCAGCGGTTCGCCGCCGAAAAAGTCCACTTCCAGGTTGTGGCGGGTGCCGGAATGCTCGATGAGGAAATCCAGCGCCCGCTTGCCGGTCTCAAAGCTCATGAGACCCGCCTCGCCGTGGAACTTGCCCTGGGCCGCAAAGCAGTACTCGCAGTTCAGGTTGCAGGTGTGGGCCACATGCAGGCACAGGGCCTTGACCACCGTGGACCGGTTCTTGAAGTCAAAGGCGTGGTCGGCGTAGATGTCCGGGGCGAACAGCTGTCCGGCGGCGGTGAGCTCATCGATGTCCGCAAAGCAGTCCTGGATGTCTTCCCGGGTCACTTCCGGGTGGTCCGCATACTTGGCGGCCAGCTGTTCGATGGCTGCGTCCCGGGCAACCCCGGCGTCCACAAGGGCGATGGCGTCGTAGGCCACGTCGTCCACCGCGTGCACGCTGCCGCTGTACACGTCCACCACGATGTTGTAGCCGTTCAATTTGTACTGATGGATCATTGGAAACCCCTTACTCTTTTTCAAAAACGCAAAGTGCGTGTGTGCAAACAAAATGCCGGAACAACCCCGCGCGAAAGCAGGGGGATGTCCCGGCAGACAAGCCAGAAAAAAGATTACTTCTTTTCGCAGGGCTGGTTGGCAATGCCGCAGCTGGTCTTGCAGGCGCTCTGGCAGGAAGTCTGGCACTCGCCGCAACCGCCGTTCTGCAGGCTCTTGGCCATGTCACGGGTGTTCAGAGTCTGGATGTGCTTCATAAAACAGTCACCCCTTTTATATTGGTATGGTTTTATTGTACACGGGCGCCGCAGGGTTGTCAAGGCTTGGCGGGGTGGCAGACGGCCAGCGTGCCCGGTGTTCTGGCCACGGTGTGGTGCAGGGCGGTGCCGGCTTCTTCCAGGGCAGCGCAGGCAGAAACAAAGGCCGGGGTCACCCGCTCCCCGGGGGCGATCAGGGGCACCCCCGGCGGGTAAGCCCAGACGTACTCGGCGGCCACGGCGCCTTCGGCTTCGGCCAGGGGCTGTTCCCGGCGGGGCAGGCGCACCGCCTGGGCAATGGTGCAGACGGCCTCCCCCGGCGGGCAGAGGCCCGGGGACTCGGGCGCCGGGGCGGGAACGGCCCGGGCGTCCAGGGCCAGCAGGGCCCGGGCCAGACGGTCCAGGGCATCCGGGGCGTCGCAGACGCTGGTCATGGCCAGCAGGTTATAGCCGCAGGCCATCTCGGTCTCAAAGCCGTAGGCGGTCCGCAGGATCCGGGCCATCTCCCCGCCGGTCAGTCCGGCGGCGGCCCCGTTCACGAGGATTTTGCCGCTGTCATGGGCAAAAAAGCCGGGGTGGGCGGCCAGGGTGTCGGTGCCGTGGCAGAGCACCCGCAGGTGCTTCAGGGACGCCGCGGCGGCGGAAAACCGGTCCAGCCGTTCCCGCCATGGGGCAAAGAGGGCGGGGGCCTCCTGTGCCATCTGGGTAACGCAGCCGTCCAGGCTGACCATCAGGGGATAGGAAGGGGAGCTGGTCTCGAACACATCCAGCTGCCGCTCCACCTCGTCGGGGTCGATGCGGGTGCCGTTCAGCTGCAAAAGGGCGGTCTGGGTCAGGCTGGGCAGGGTCTTGTGGGCGCTCTGGACCACCAGGTCCGCCCCCGCCGCCACCGCCCCGCCCTGCCAGCCGTATTCCGCGGCGGCGGGCAGGTAGTGGGCGCCGTGGGCCTCGTCCACCACCAGGGGGATGCCCCGGTCATGGCAGAGGTCCGCAATGGCGGCTATGTCGCTGAGGACCCCCTCATAGGTGGGGCTGGTGAGCACCACGCAGGCCGCACCGGGGTGGGCGGCCAGGGCGTCCGCCACCGTGGCGGGGGAGAGGCTGCCGTACACCCCGAAGGCCCGGTCCACCGGCGGGGTGAGCCAGACCGGCCGCAGCCCGCACAGCTCGATGGCGTGGTAGACGGATTTGTGGCAGTTGCGGGCGCAGAGGATCTCGCTGCCCCAGGAAGCGGCAGCCCGGATGGCCGCCAGCAGCCCGCAGGTGCTGCCGCCTACCAGGAACCAGCAGCGGCGGGACCCCCACAGGGCGGCGGCCCGGGCCATGGCCTGGGCCAGGATGCCGTCGGCGTCGTGCAGGTCGTCGGTGCCGGGGACCTCGGTGGTGTCCCAGGCCGCGCAGGAAAGCCCCGGGGCAGGGGCGCACCGGCGCTTGTGCCCCGGCATGTGCAGGGGATAGGCGGCCCGGGCACAGGCTTCCAGCTGCGCCTGCAAAAGGGATTGGGACATACAAACCCTCCTTTGGGGTCAATCGGTGAGGACTTCCACGCAGCTGCCCTGGCGGGTCTTGTGCACCAGGATCTTGCGGCGCACCCGGTCCTGCAGGGATTCCACATGGCTGATGATGCCCACCAGCTTGTCCGAACCGGCCAGAGCGGTGAGGGTCTCGATGGCTTTTTCCAGGGCCTCGGAGTCCAGGGTGCCGAAGCCTTCGTCCACGAAGAGGGTATCCACCTGCACACCGCCGGCGTTCTGCTGGATGGTGTCGCTGATGCCCAGGGCCAGACTCAGGGAGGCCAGGAAGCTCTCCCCGCCCGAAAGGCTGCCCACCGGACGGCTTTTGCCGGTGTAGGCGTCGAAAACATCCAGGTCCAGGGCGGTCTTGGCGGCGATGCTGCCGCCGCTGTGCCGCAAAAGGCGGTACTGGCCGCCGGTCATGCGGCTGAACCGCCGGTTGGCGGCGGCCACCACCCCGTCAAAGTAGAAGGCCTGCACATACTGCTCAAAGGGCAGTTTGGGCTTGCCGGCCAGGTTGCCGTTGATGGTGCGGGAGAGGTTGTCCAGCATGGCGCTGCGGGCCCGGGCGGTCTCTGCCTCGGCCAGGGCCTTTTCCAGGGCGGCCAGACCGTCCCGGTTGGTGGCCAGCCGGTGGGTGGTGACCTGCAGGGTGCGGCGCAGTTCGTCCCGGGCGGCCTGGACCTTTTCCAGCTCGGCCTGGGCGGCTGCCGGGTCGGGGGCCGCCTGGGCGGAAGCGGCCTCCTTTTTCAGGGCGCCGGCCCTGCCCTGGGCCTCGCTGAGGCGGGCCTCAAAGGCGGCGCGCTGCTGGCCGGCGGTGTTCAGGGCGGCGCTCAGGGCGTCCCGCTCCCCGGCCACCCGGCGGCGCTCCTGGGTCAGGGCCTTCCGGTCCGGGTAGGGCAGGCCCTTGCGCAGCTCCTCCTGGCGGGCTTCGGCGGCCGCCAGGTCCGCCTGGGCCCGGGCCGCGGCCGCCTGGGCTGCCGTCAGGGCGGCGTTCAGCTCCGGCCCCTGGGTCTGCAGGGCGGCAGCCTGCCGGGTCAGCTGGGCGCGGCGGGCCGCCCGGGTCCGGGCCTGCTGCAGGGCGGCCCGCACCTGGGCCAGCCCCCGTTCCAGGGCTGCGGACTGGTCGGACAAAGCCGCCCGCAGGCCGGCAGCATCCAGCTGGGCGGCGGGGGCCCCGGCGTAGAATTTGTGCCGTTTGCCAAAAAAGTCGTGGGCACTTTTGTACAGATTTTCCCGCAGCACCTTGCAGCGGGCGGCGGCCTGTCCGGCCTTGACGCTGGCGTCGGCGGCGGTGCGGGCGGCCCGGGCGGCCACGGCGGCGGCCTCTTCACAGTCAGCCTCGGTCACATGGCCGGGGTCCAGGGCGGCGGGGGCCGGGTGATGGGTGGCGCCGCAGACGGGGCAGGGGGCGCCCTCCTGCAGGGTCTGGGCCAGCAGGCCGGCCCGGGCGGCGTTGAGCTGCCGCTGCAGGTCGGCGCTGCGGGCGGCGGTCTCGTCGGCGGTGCGCTGCTTGGCCAGATAGACGGTCTGCCGGTCGGTGTACTCGGTCTCCGCCCGCTGCCACACGTTCCAGTCGGTGAGCAGGGCATCACAGTCCCGGCGCAGGCCTTCGGCGGTCTGTTCCAGGGCTTCCTGGCGGGCCACCTCTGCCTCCGGCTCCCCGCAGGCGGCCAGGGCCTTGTCGGTGTCGGCCCTGCGCTGCTCCCAGGTCTGGACGGCCTGACGGGCTTTGGCTTCGGCGGTCCGGGCGGCGGCAAGACTCTTTTGTGCGGTCAGGGCCGCGGTCCCGGCGGCGGAAAGAGCCTCGTATTTGGGCACCAGCTCGTCCAGGGCGGACAGGCGTGCCCCCAGGGTCTCCAGCTCCGGACGGCGGGCTTCGGTCTTGTCCCAGTCCGCCCGCAGGGCGGGGGCCTGGGCCCGCAGCTGGTCGGCCTCCTTCTCGGCGGCCTGCAGCCGGCCCCGCAGGGCGGCGGCCTGACGGGTGGCCTCGGCCCGGGCGGCGGCTGCGGTTACGGCGGCATCCCGCTGGGCCAGGGTCTTTTCCCCGGTGCGGCAGGCTGCCTCGTCGGCGGCGATCTCCGCCCGGACCAGGGGCGGGATTCCCACCGCTTTGTACGGGTCGAACTCGTTGATAATGTCGCGGATGGCGTCATTTTCCGGCGCTCCGGGCACCGGCTCCAGCCGGTTCAGCTGGGCAAGGACCATGTCGCCGGCGTTTGCGGCGAGCCGGGCGGCCTCGGCGGCCCGGTTGCGGATGTTGATGCCCAGTTTCTGGTACGCACCGGTGTCAAACACCTGGCGCAGAATGTCGGCCCGCTCGGCGCTGGAGGCGTTGAGCAGGCGGGCAAAGTCGTTCTGGGCGATCATGGAGATCTGGGCAAACTGTCGGGCGTCGATGCCCAGCAGGGTGCAGACGGCGCCGGTCACCGCCCGGGTGCCGGTCACCGGTTCTTCCGGTTGGCGCACCAGGCTGGCCCGGGCGGGAACGGTGGTGAAGCCCTCTCCCCGCTGCTTCCTGCGGGTCTGTTCGGGGGAACGGGTCACGGTGTAGGTCCGGCCCCGGTGGGAGAAGGTCAGCTCCACAAAGGTCTCCTCTTTGGGGTCGGCAAAATCGCTGTGCAGCATTTCCGGGGAGCGGTAGGCGCCGGTGGTCTCCCCGTACAGGGCGTAGGTGATGGCGTCAAACAGGGCGGTCTTGCCCGCGCCGGTGTCCCCGCTGATGAGGAACAGGCCCCCGGACCCGAATCCGGTCAGGTCCAGGGTGGTGCGCCCCGCGTAGGGACCGAAGGCGCACAGGGTCAGACGCAGCGGTTTCACAGGGGTCCCTCCTCTCGCATCTCGTTCAGGATGTGGCGCTCCTCCTCGGTGAGGGATCGGCCGTTCATCTGTTCAAAAAAGTCGCTGAACAGCTCCTCAAAGCTCTTGCGGCGCACCGTCACGGCGGTCTCGGCCTGCCAGTCCGGGGCGGCGCCCCGGGGGGCGTAGTCCAGCCGCATGGCGTTGGGATAGGCCGCCCGCAGCACCGCCATGGCGTCGGGCTGGGGGGTGTCGTCGGTGAGGGTGGCCCAGATGTAGTCCTCCGGGTCGGTGACCCGGGCGGGGTCGGTGAGCTCGGCCAGAGGCCCGGTCAGATGGCGCATGGCCCGCAGGGGCTGCAGGGGCAGCAGTTCGGTCTCGGCCCCGGCAGGGGTCAAGGTCACCAGCACGGCGCTCTTCTGAGCACCGGCCTCGTCCAGGCTGTAGCACAGGGGCGCCCCGGCATACCGGATGTTCGGCGCCCCGGCGGTCTGGGGCCGGTGGATGTGGCCCAGGGCCACATAGTCGAAGCCGCCGTTCTCGGTAAAGCGGGCGGCGCTCACCGCGTCCAGGGTGCCGATGTTCACATCCGCACCGCTCATCTCGGCGGCAATGCTCTCGCTGCCCGCACACTGGGGCACGCTGCCCCAGCCCAGGACCGTCTGGTGCGCCACCAGCACCCGGCTGACCCCGTCGCGCCGGGGCGGCAGGGTGGCCAGCGCGGCGGCCACGGCGGTGTCCTGGTTGACGATGCCCTCGTCCGGCAGGTAATGGCGCACGGTGGCCGGACGCAAAAAGGGCAGCAGGCAGAATTCCACCGGGACATCCCCGGAAAGCGCGGCGATCCGCACCTTCCCGGTGAATCGTCCCGCAATGTGCACGCCCTGGCGGGCCAGCAGGGCGGAAGCGTAATCCAGGCGGTCGGGGCTGTCGTGGTTGCCGGACACCGCCAGCACCTGGATGTTTCTGTCGGTCAGTTCGGTCAGGAACCAGTCCAGCAGGGTCACGGCGCCGGCAGGGGGCAGGGCGGCGTCATAGATGTCCCCCGCCAGCACCACCGCCTCCACGCCCTGCGCCCCGCACAGGTCCAGGATCTGGGCCAGGATATAGCGCTGGTCCTCCAGAAAATCGAACCCGTTCACCCGCTTGCCCAGGTGCAGGTCCCCAAGATGCAGAAATTTCATCGCCACAGTTTCTCCCATGTCTTGATGTCCAGGGTCACCCCGGGCAGTACCTCCACCGGTTCCACCCCGGCGGGACGGAACCGGCACCGTTTGCAGAAGCCCTCGGCCTTCAGGTCTTTGGCCCATACCTGCATATACAGCCGGCTGCGGCCGTCGCCCTCGGCCAGCTTCTGGGCGTAGGCCACCACGCCCCGGCCGATGCCCCGGCCCCGGGCTTTTTCCAGCAGAAACAGCCGGCTGATGCACACCGCCCCCACCGGGCGCAGGTCCAGGGCAAAATAGCCCACCGCCTCGCTGCCCAGATAGATGAGGAAGTAGTTCACCGCCCCGCAGTGGACCTCATCGTCGGTTAGGTCCTCGTTCTGCCAGGCCTCGGCCAGCTGGGCCGCGACCTTGGGGGTCAGTTTGGTGTAATGCTGTACAAAGATCTCCCGGGCCAGGTCGCTGACCTGGCGGATGTAGCGGGCTTTGGTCACTTGTTTGTAGGTGGCGTTCATGGTTGGTCCTTTCTGTTTGCGGTCAGTCAACGATGGTCAGGCTGGCCCGGGCGGGCAGACAGGCCGCCCAGTCCCCCACCCTGCGCAGGGTGCCGAACCCTTCGCACAGATGGTCGGGGCAGGGGCTGTCCACAAAAGCGATGCCCCCGTCCCGTACCTGCAGATGAATGGTGTAAAATCCGGTGTCCACGTCATAGGTGGCGTCCTTGTCCAGGGGAATGCGCATCTCCCGGGCGGGGTCACCGTACTGGAGCACGGCTTCGGTGCCGGCGCCGCCGGACTGTCGGGCGGTGTACCGCCAGAACAGCAGCCCGCCGATGACGGCCAGCACCACGGCCAGAAAAATCAGGTTTTGCCTGGTGGAAGCTTTCATGGAATGTCCTTTCCGGGGTCTTCAAAGGTGAGGGTCAGGGCCTTGCCGTCGAACCCCGCCTCCGCACCGGGAAAACGGGCCCGGGCGGCGGCCAGACCCGGTTCCGGGTCGGTGACGGCGGCGCTGTAATGGGTCAGCCACAGCCGCCGCACGCCGGCCTGTGCCGCCAGGGTCCCGGCCTCGGCGCAGGTGGCATGGCCGTACAGCCGCGCTTTGGGGGCGTCGGCGTCGTCGGCGTAGGTGGCGTCCATGCAGAGCAGGTCCACCCCCCCGGCCTGACGGCACAGTTCCTCGGTGGGGCCGGTGTCGGTGGCATAGAGGATGCGCAGTCCCCGGCGGGCGGGGCCCAGCACCTGGTCGGGGGTGAAGCCCCCGGCGGGGCAGCCCGCCTGCAAGGTCCGCCAGAGAGCCACCGGAATGCCCAGGGCCCGGGCCTTGCCGGGGTCAAACCGTCCGGCCCGGGGCAAGGTATACAGGTAGGAGCAGCAGGGCACCCGGTGCAGGGCGGGAAAGGCGGTGATGCTCGCCCCGCCGCACAGGGCCAGGGTGCCCCGGCCTTCCGCAAAGGTATGACGGCGGATGGCAAAGGGCAGCGGCCCTGCCAGGGTCAGCACCGCGTCCAGAATGGTATCCAGCCCCGGGGGGCCGGCCACCGTCACCGGGTCGGCGCGGCCCAGGGCCGCCATGGATTGCAGCAGCCCCGGCAGGCCGAAGAGATGGTCCCCGTGGTAGTGGGTGAGCAGCAGGGTGTCCAGTTTGTACAGGCTCGCCCCGTACCGCTGGGCCGACACCTGGGTGCCCTCCCCGCAATCGAACAGCAGCCCCCGGCCGGCCGTCTGCAGCCACAAGGCCGCCAGTGCCCGGTCGGGCAGCGGCCTTGTGGCCCCGCTGCCCAAAAGAATCGCCTGTACCACGGCAGACACCTCCCCATTTTTGGAATTGTACCTTATTATACCACGGATGCCCGCCCCTGCCTACCCGCCGCCCTTGCATGGCGGGGAGGAGAGTGCTACAATAAAACAACCGACAAAAATTTCCTGAAAAAGGCAATGAGGGGGCTTTTACCCATGGGAGCCATGGAATTTTCAAAGCGGCTGGACCTGTTCGGACCGGAGATCTTTGCGGCACTGAACGACAAGAAGATCGCCCTGGAAGCCGAAGGGCGCACGCTGTACAATCTTTCGGTGGGCACACCGGATTTTCCGCCCGCGCCCCACATCAAGCAGGCGCTGCTGGACGCCGCCGCCCAGGACGAAAACTGGAAGTACACCCTGCGGGACCTGCCCGAGATGCTGGAGGCCGTGGGCCATTACTATGAGCGCCGGTTCGGGGTCAAGGGCATCACGCCGGACAAGGTGATGAGCTTTTCCGGCAGCCAGGACGGCATCGGCCACCTGGGTCTGGCCCTGCTCAACGAGGGGGACACCGTGCTGCTGCCCGACCCCTGCTACCCCGTCTTCATGACCGGCATGCGGCTGGGCGGGGGCGTGCCCTGGTTCTACCACCTGACGGCGGAAAACAACTTCCTGCCCGACGTGCACAGCATCCCGGAAGAGGTGGCCCGCAAGGCCAAGCTGATGATCGTCTCTCTGCCCGCCAACCCGGTGGGCAGCATCGGCACCCCGGAACTGTACAAAGAGATCGTGGATTTCTGCCGCACCTACAACATTTTGCTGGTGCACGACAACGCCTACAGCGACATCATCTTTGACGGCGCGGTGGGCCACAGCGTCTTCAACACCCCCGGCGCCGAGGAGGTGGCGGTGGAGTTCTTCTCCCTGAGCAAGAGCTTCAATGTCACCGGCGCCCGCATCAGCTTCCTGGTGGGGCGGCCGGACGTGGTGGCCGCCTGCAAGAAGCTGCGCACCCAGATCGACTTCGGCATGTTCGCCCCCATCCAGAAGGCCGCCGTGGCCGCCCTGGAAGGACCCCTGGACGGGGTGCGCGCCCAGTGCGGCGTCTACCAGGCCCGACGGGATGCCCTGTGCGGCGGGCTGCGGTCCATCGGCTGGCCGGTGCCGGACAGCCACGGCAGCATGTTCGTCTGGGCGCCCCTGCCCGCGGGCTGGCACAGCAGCATGGACTTCTGCATGGCCCTCATCCAGGAGGCCGGGGTCATCTGCACCCCCGGTTCCAGCTTCGGGCCTTCGGGGGAAGGGTATGTCCGTTTTGCCCTGACCCTGACCGAGGAGGTCATCCGGCAGGCGGTGCAGGCCATCGCCGACAGCGGCATCCTCACGGAAATCGAAAAGTAAACAGAAAAACAGCAGCCGCTTTCCGGGGCGTAGGTTCCGGAAAGCGGCTTTTTGTGTTTCGGGGAATAAAAAAAGAAAAACCTGTCACAAAAGGGCGGGGCAGGGTGTACGGGAAGTGAGGGACCTCACAGGAAAGGAGGGAGCATATGGGACTGTCTGGCGGAAAGGACCGGCAATCCGCAGAAGAAACACTGGCCCGGGTGTATCATGCCCGGTATGCCCGCCTCTGCGCCGTGGCCGCCGCCGTGCTGGGCGGGGACAAGGCCCTGGCCCAGGACGCGGTGCAGGAGGCATGGCTGCGGCTGCACGCTCCCGGGGTGGGGGAACGGCTGGACCCGGACCCGGACCGGCTGGCGGGGCTGCTGCTGGTAACGGTGCGCAACGCCGCCCGCAACCTGCGCCGGGGACGGCGGGAACTGACCCTGCCGGAGGAAGGCTGGGCGGTCCTGCCCGACCCGGCTCCCGGCCCCGCCGAACAGACCGAGCGGACCGAAGCGGTGGCGGCTTTGCGCCGGGGGCTGCGGGCCCTGACGGCCGCCGACCACGATGTGCTGCTGCTGCAATATGCCTACGGCTGCTCCGCCGCCCAGATCGCCGTGCTGCTGGGCATCCGGGAGGGGGCGGTGCGCCAGCGGGCCCACCGGGCCCGGAAACGGCTGCGGCAGCTGCTGGAACAGGAGGGATACCATGAACGACCGTGAATTTGAAACCCTGCTGCAGACCGCCTGCACCCGGGAGGGCGCGGCGGAGCTGGCCGCGGCGGGGCTGGGGCATCGCCGCCCCGGAAAAGCCCTGCGGGTGGTGCTCATCGCCGCGGTGTGCGCGGTGCTGCTGAGCCTGGGGGCGGCTGCCCTGTGGCCCCGGCTGGAACTGAAACGCACCGGACGGGATTCCTTTGCCCTGGGGGTGGAGGAACCCGCAGAAAGTGCCCCGGCGGTGACCGGCATCACCTTTGCCCAGCTGCCGGAAGGGTATGCCATTGTGGAGAGCCATTCCGACCCGGAGGACCGGTGGGCCTCGGTGACCATCGACGCCCCGGACCGGGAGCACCGGCTGGTGGTGTGGAAGTACGCCCTGGACTGCCGCCTCTGGCAGGAGGTCAAAGCGGGCGGGGCGGTGCCGGAGGACCTGGACCCGACCGCCTGGGTCATGGAGGAATATGTGGTGCTGGACAGCGCCGACGACCTGACCCCCGACGCCCTGAAAGAGGGCAGCCGGGTGACCTATCCCGCCGCAAGCTGCTACTATGTGGTGGATTACTTCGGGGTGGACCCGGAGGACGTGTGTACCATTCTGGGCGGGATGCAATAAAAAAACAGCCGTTCCCGGCGGGGAACGGCTGTTTTTGTGTCAGAGGGATAAAGGTGTGCGGGATCAGCCGGGCTGCTTGCCGATGTAGGCCAGGATGCCGCCGTCCACGTACAGGACCAGACCGTTGACGAAGTTGGAAGCTTCGGAAGCCAGGAAGACGGCGGGGCCGCCCAGGTCTTCCGCTTCGCCCCAGCGGCCGGCCGGGGTCTTGGAGACGATGAACTGGTCAAAGGGATGACGGGAACCGTCGGGCTGGATCTCACGCAGAGGAGCGGTCTGCGGGGTGGCGATGTAGCCGGGTCCGATGCCGTTGCACTGGATGTTGTAGGCGCCGTACTCGGAAGCGATGTTCTTGGTCAGCATCTTCAGGCCGCCCTTGGCAGCAGCGTAGGCGGAGACGGTCTCACGGCCCAGCTCGCTCATCATGGAGCAGATGTTGATGATCTTGCCGCCGCCCTGCTCGATCATGTCGGGGATGACAGCCTTGGAGACGATGAAGGGAGCGTTCAGGTCAACGTCGATGACCTGACGGAACTGGGCAGCGCTCATCTCGCACATGGGGATGCGCTTGATGATGCCGGCGTTGTTGACCAGGATGTTGATGTGGCCCACTTCTTCGGTGACCTTCTTGATGAAGGCGTTGACGGCGTCCTCGTCGGTGACGTCGCAGACGTAGCCGTGAGCGTCGATGCCGGCTTCCTTGTAGGCGGCCAGACCCTTGTCCACCAGTTCCTGCTTGATGTCGTTGAAGACGATGGTGGCGCCGCAGTTGGCCATGGCGGTGGCGATGGCGAAGCCGATGCCGTAGGAAGCGCCGGTGATCAGGGCGATCTTGCCGGTCAGGTCAAAAGATTTCGGAGTGCAAACAGACATGTTAAAACCTCCCATTGTTTGTTGCATTGTATTCAAGGCACCGCGCAGCGGCGCCGGGAACCGGGGTGATAGAATCAGCGCAGGTCGGTGGTGGCGATGTTGTCCATGTCGTCAAATTCCATGTTCTCGCCGCCCATGGCCCAGATGAAGGTGTAGTTGGACGTGCCCACGCCGCTGTGGATGCTCCAGGACGGGCTGATCACCGCGTCGTAGTTGTGCATCAGGATGTGGCGGGTCTCGGTGGGTTCGCCCATCATGTGGAAGACCGCCTGACCTTCGGGGATCTCAAAGTAGGTGTAGATCTCCATGCGGCGCTCGTGGGTGTGGCTGGGCATGGTGTTCCAGTTGCTGCCGGGTTCCAGGCAGGTCATGCCCATGGACAGCTGGCAGGTCTTGAGCACGCTGGGATGGATGAACTGGTTGATGGTGCGTTTGTTGCAGGTCTCCAGGCTGCCCAGGGGCCGCTTGGCCGCTTCCTCAATGGTGATGAGCCTGGTCTCATAGCGGCAGTGGGCCGGGGCGGACACCATGTAGAACTTGGCCGGCTTTTCGGGGTCCACGCTGCGGAAGGTGACTTCCTTGGTGCCCTGGGTGATGTACAGGCAGTCCTTGTAGTTCATGGGGTATTCCACGCCGTCGGCGGTGACAACGCCGGCGCCTTCGCCGATGTTGAACATGCCCACTTCCCGGCGCTCCAGGAAATAATGGGTGCCGAAGTTGGCCCAGACATCAATGCCCTTGTCGATGGACACGGTCTCATGCACGGGCATGCAGCCCAGGGTGACCATGCGGTCAACATGAGAGTAAACGGCCACGACCTCGTCGGCCTTGTACAGACCGGTGATGAGGAACTCATTGCGGGTCTCTTCGGTGGTGTAACGCTTAAAATCGCGCTGGTTGCAGGAATAACGGATATCCATGCGGCAAAGACCTCCCTGTGTTTTTTCGGATGGGAAAGGAGGAACACACTGTCCTCCTGACCTTGTATACAATCTTATTATAAACGAAACCGGGGCGGCGCAAAAGTGTATACAAGCACAAGAATGGGGCAGTTTTTTTGGCTGGTTTGTCGTACAAGCACAAAGGAGGAAAAATCCCCCCTGCCGGCGGCCGGCGGGAAAAAGAGGCCGCCCGGGACCGGGCAAAAACAGTTTTGGGCGGGTTCCACAAAAAGAAAACCGGATTTTGTACGTCTGCACGCCGTATGTGTACATAGTGAATAGAATTCACTTTACAAATCAATTGTGTTCAACTATAATCAGGCTCATACGCTCGACGCCTCAAAGGGGAGACGGGAAAGCGGCCCGGTGCAACTGCCGGGCCGCTTTCCCGCACTCTTGGGGGCGGCGGGCAGGAACCAAGGAAGGGAAGGACGTCCATGCTCACGCTCGACAAGATCTATCATGCCGCCTTTGTACTGCGGGATGTGGCCCGCCGCACCGACCTGATCGCGGCCGAACGCCTGCACAGCGACAGTGAACTGTATCTGAAGACCGAGAACCTGCAGGTCACCGGCAGCTTCAAACTGCGGGGCGCCTATTACAAGATCAGCCAGCTCAGCGAGGAAGAGCGGGTCCACGGGGTCATTGCCTGCTCGGCGGGCAACCACGCCCAGGGCGTGGCGCTGGCGGCTACCCGGCTGGGCATTCCCAGCGTGGTGTGCATGCCCGACGGCGCTCCTATTATGAAGGTGGAGAGCACCAAGCGGCTGGGCGCCCGGGTGGAACTGGTCAAGGGCACCTATGATGACGCCCATGACCGGGCGGTGGAACTGCAGAAGGAGACCGGCATGACCTTCATCCACCCCTATGACGATGAGCTGGTCATGGCGGGACAGGGCAGCATCGGGCTGGAGATCCTGGACCAGCTGCCGGACGTGGAGGCGGTCATCGTGCCCATCGGGGGCGGCGGCCTGATCGCCGGGGTGGCCATGGCGGTGAAGAGCCTGCGCCCGGAGGTGAAGATCTACGGCGTGCAGGCGGCGGGTGCGGCCAGCATGTACCAGGCCTACCACGACGGGGTGTACGAGACCCTGGACCGGGTGGACACCTTCGCCGACGGCATCGCGGTCAAGACCCCGGGCGAGAAAACCTTTGAACTGATCCAGAAGTATGTGGACGACATCGTCACGGTGAGCGAGGACGAGATCGCCGCCGCCATCCTGGCCCTGATGGAGAACCAGAAGCTGGTGGCGGAGGGCGCCGGCGCCACCCCGGTGGCCGCGGCCCTCTTCGGCAAGCTGCCCATTGCGGGCAAAAAGACGGTGTGCCTGGTGTCCGGCGGCAACATCGACGTGAACATCCTGTCCCGGGTCATCACCCGCGGCCTGATCATGAGCGGGCGTACCGCCAGCCTGATGATCGCCCTGGAGGACAAACCGGGCCAGCTGCTGAAGGTTTCGGATATCGTTTCCGCCTGCGGGGCCAACATCGTATCGGTCCACCACGACCGGGGCGATACCAACATGGCCATCACCAGCTGCTTCCTCAAACTGGGTCTGGAGACCCGGGACGCCGCCCAGATCGAGCAGATCAAGACCCGGCTGCGGGAGGAAGGGTTCGCGCTGGTCAGCGAGAGGGCGTAA